>CALJHX010000004.1 GCA_937770485.1 uncultured Verrucomicrobiae bacterium
GATTGGAGAGATGCCACTATACCTTGGGGGATGGTGGTCCGAGTTATCCAATGATCTAATGGTTAGTTATGCGGACTATCAAGGTCCAGGAGAAGAGGAGAAAACGCACCTCATTCTGATGACGAAGTATCTTGAAGGAGGTGCTGGGATTTTGGATTCCGTTATGTTGGACAGTTCACTTGAGGATACACCGCCTGATGGAGCAGGAGAGAGTGAAAATCAAACCGGACCAGAGGGTGTAGATTTTGAATTTGAACCTGGGGCTAAGTTGTGGCCTGTGTATTATATGGAGGAGCCAGATTCAGGAAATCCCGGTGAATGGAAACCGTATTTTACATGGTTTAAGGATGGGTACATCAAGATTCCGGAGAACGGGAAGGATAGTTTAGTGATCAACTGGGTGGGTGTGGAGCCTGGTGATTACCGTGCGGAAGTACAGGTGTCGGATTTTTATGGTAACTTGAGTGAAGAACTCAAATTTGATATACGAGTGGAGGAGGATATTCAGGGACTACCTAGCTTAATGTTAACACTGGAGGGTGCGAGAGTTGTGCTTAGTTGGGGAATGGAGGATAGCGGTGATGAGGCCATACTGCAATGGGTAGATGGTTTGGGTGGTGAATGGGCCGATGTCCCTTCAAGTGATCTAGGATTCGGCGGCGCTGGTCGGCTCTACAAGGAAAATGCTAATGATGAGACCAAGTTCTATCGCCTCATCAAAAAATAGGGGCACTGTTAGTATCCGATTGATTACTCTCTCGCTGAAGTTGTAGTGAGAATAGGTGAGTGATAGAGACCCCTTTCTGTTGCTTCATTTTTTGATCTCTTTTTGTCTATTCTCGATGCCTTTTATGTTGGTAATGTGCCTTCCACCGGGTGCGCTGTTACGCCAATTATTTAATTCGACAATGAAACAACAAATCAAAATACACTTCTTGATAGCCATTTTCCTTTTGGGTCATGCTCATATCAGCGCCCAGGAGTTGGCTCCGAGTAAAGGCGCATACAAGCCAGGCGAGGATGTTGTCATTTCGTTTTCCGGTGGCCCCGGTAACGCAAAGGACTGGGTCGGTATCTACAATGAGGGGCAGACGCCTGGCGACGTTAATTCAACCGACTATAAATATGTGGATGGCAAGACATCAGGGGAGTTGGTGTTTGATCCGCTGCCGGTGGGAAAGTATGAGGCGCATTTATTAGAGAATGATGGTTTTGAGATACTAGCCTCGACGACGTTTGAGGTGAGTGATGAAGTGGATGTGCCGAAGGTGAGTTTATCGAAGGCGGAGTATGAGATAGGAGAGGTAATAGAGATCAGTTTCAGCGGAGGACCCGGTAACAAGTTCGACTGGATAGGAGTGTACCAGGAGGGACAGACTCCAGGTGAAGTTAGTTCGACGGACTTTGAATATGTGGGGGGGAAGACTTCAGGCAGTTTTGTCTTTGATTCGTTGCCAGTTGGAAAGTATGAGGCGCATTTATTTGAAGATGATAGCTATGACATATTGGCAACGGAGAGTTTCAATATCAAGGAGGCTCCAGTAGCAAACAAGGCGCCAGTGGTAGTGGACCGGAGTTTGGAGGTAAATGAGGAAGGGTCGGTGTCCATTACACTGACGGGGAGTGATGAGGACGGGGATGATCTATCCTTCACAGTACTGAGTCAGCCCAAGAACGGTGCATTAAGTGGCGCTGCTCCAAACTTAACCTATAGCCCCAAGGCCAACTATTCGGGAAGTGACAGTTTTACGTTTAAGGCCAGTGACGGCAAAGCAGATTCAAATACAGCAACAGTGGCGATTAGAGTGATCAAAGGTTTGACATTACCTGAGGGGGTATATTTTGAGGAGGACTTTGACGGGCTCACACTGGAAGCCTTTGAATCAGATAGCGAAAAAGACGGAGACGGTACCGATTGGGCGGCGCAAGGGCCAACGGGTTGGGTGATGCGTAAGGGAGAAGGGCATGGCCCGACAGAGGTAGGAGAGGCGGTGAAGGAGTTTGACGGCTGGACTTTTTTTGATCCGGTATCATGGAACGCGACAGCAGGTCAGTTAAGGGGAGAGTTTAAAAAGGGAAAAGGAGTGATTGCTGTGGCGGACTCGGATGAGTACGACGACAAGGCAGATACGGCATTTGATGCTTCACTAGAAACGCCATCAATAGACATAAGTGGTGCGGTTGCTAATACATTAATACTGACATACGACTCAAGCTGGAGGAAAGAGCCACAAGCAGGGAGCGTGAGGGTGATATATGATGGAGGTGAAGAGATAGAATTGTTGAAGTTGGATGAGGCCAGTCCTGACTTGTTGAACGAGACGGTGGAGTTGGCATTAAACAATCCTGCAGGAGCGAAGAGTGCAGTAGTGAAGTGGGATTATCAGGGACAGAACAACTGGTGGTGGGCGATAGATAATGTCGGAGTTTATGAGGAAGAGGTAAATAATAGTGCTCCAGCGGTAGCTGGTCAGAGTGTGAATGTGGATGAGGATGGATCTGTATCAATTACGCTAGAGGGGAGTGATGCGGATGGGGATGGTTTATCCTTCACTGTGGTGAGTCAGCCCGAGAGCGGAACATTAAGTGGCACAGCTCCAAACTTAGCCTATAGCCCCAAGGCCAACTATTCAGGTAGTGACAGCTTTACCTTTAAAGCTAACGACGGCAGTGCAGATTCAAATACTGCTACGGTAACGATTAGTGTTGTTAGCGTGAACGACAAGCCGGTGGTAGCTGGGCAGAGTGTTGAAGTGAATGAGGATGAAGAAGTGTCCATTACACTGACGGGGAGTGATGTGGATGGAGATGAGTTAACCTTCACTGTGGTGAGTCAGCCCGAGAGCGGAACATTAAGTGGCACAGCTCCAAACTTAGCCTATAGCCCCAAGGCCAACTATTCAGGTAGTGACAGCTTTACCTTTAAAGCTAACGACGGCAGTGCAGATTCAAATACTGCTACGGTAACGATTAGTGTTGTTAGCGTGAACGACAAGCCGGTGGTATCTGGGCAGAGTGTTGAAGTGAATGAGGATGAAGAAGTGTCCATTACACTGACGGGAAGCGATGAGGACGGGGATGATCTAACCTTCACTGTGGTGAGTCAGCCCGAGAGCGGAACATTAAGTGGCACAGCTCCAAACTTAACCTATAGCCCCAAAGCCAACTATTCGGGAAGTGACAGTTTTACCTTTAAAGCTAACGACGGCAGTGCAGATTCAAATACTGCTACGGTAACGATTAGTGTTGTTAGCGTGAACGACAAGCCGGTGGTAGCTGGGCAGAGTGTTGAAGTGAATGAGGATGAAGAAGTGTCCATTACACTGACGGGAAGCGATGAGGACGGGGATGATCTAACCTTCACTGTGGTGAGACAGCCCGAGAGCGGAACATTAAGTGGCACAGCTCCAAACTTAACCTATAGCCCCAAAGCCAACTATTCGGGAAGTGACAGTTTTATGTTTAAGGCCAGTGACGGAGAGGCAGGTTCGAATACGGCTACGATAACGATTAGTGTTGCTAGCGTGAACGACAAGCCGGTGGTAGCTGGTCAGAGTGTGAATGTAGATGAGGATGGATCTGTATCAATTACGCTAGAGGGGAGTGATGCGGATGGGGATGGTTTATCCTTCACGGTGGTGAGCCAGCCCAAGAACGGTGCATTAAGTGGCACAGCTCCAAACTTAACCTATAGCCCCAAGGCCAACTATTCGGGAAGTGACAGTTTTACGTTTAAGACCAGTGACGGAGAGATAGATTCGAATACGGCTACGGTAACGATTAGTGTTGCTAGCGTGAACGACAAGCCGGTGGTAGCTGGTCAGAGTGTGAATGTAGATGAGGGTGAGCCGGTATCCATTACACTGACGGGAAGCGATGAGGACGGGGATGATCTAACCTTCACTGTGGTGAGTCAGCCCGAGAGCGGAACATTAAGTGGCACAGCTCCAAACTTAACCTATAGCCCCAAAGCCAACTATTCGGGAAGTGACAGTTTTATGTTTAAGGCCAGTGACGGAGAGGCAGGTTCGAATACGGCTACGATAACGATTAGTGTTGCTAGCGTGAACGACAAGCCGGTGGTAGCTGGTCAGAGTGTGAATGTAGATGAGGATGGATCTGTATCAATTACGCTAGAGGGGAGTGATGCGGATGGGGATGGTTTATCCTTCACGGTGGTGAGCCAGCCCAAGAACGGTGCATTAAGTGGCACAGCTCCAAACTTAACCTATAGCCCCAAGGCCAACTATTCGGGAAGTGACAGTTTTACGTTTAAGACCAGTGACGGAGAGATAGATTCGAATACGGCTACGGTAACGATTAGTGTTGCTAGCGTGAACGACGAGCCGGTGGTAGCTGGTCAGAGTGTGGAGGTAAATGAGGATGAAGAAGTGTCCATTACACTGACGGGAAGCGATGAGGACGGGGATGATCTAACCTTCACTGTGGTGAGTCAGCCCGAGAGCGGAACATTAAGTGGCACAGCTCCAAACTTAACCTATAGCCCCAAAGCCAACTATTCGGGAAGTGACAGTTTTATGTTTAAGGCCAGTGACGGAGAGGCAGGTTCGAATACGGCTACGATAACGATTAGTGTTGCTAGCGTGAACGACAAGCCGGTGGTAGCTGGTCAGAGTGTGAATGTAGATGAGGATGGATCTGTATCAATTACGCTAGAGGGGAGTGATGCGGATGGGGATGGTTTATCCTTCACGGTGGTGAGCCAGCCCAAGAACGGTGCATTAAGTGGCACAGCTCCAAACTTAACCTATAGCCCCAAGGCCAACTATTCGGGAAGTGACAGTTTTACGTTTAAGACCAGTGACGGAGAGATAGATTCGAATACGGCTACGGTAACGATTAGTGTTGCTAGCGTGAACGACAAGCCGGTGGTAGCTGGTCAGAGTGTGGAGGTAAATGAGGGTGAGCCGGTATCCATTACACTGACGGGAAGCGATGAGGACGGGGATGATCTAACCTTCACTGTGGTGAGTCAGCCCGAGAGCGGAACATTAAGTGGCACAGCTCCAAACTTAACCTATAGCCCCAAAGCCAACTATTCAGGAAGTGACAGTTTTACGTTTAAGGCCAATGACGGAACGGTCGACTCAAGCACAGCTACAGTTTCTATCACTGAAACAAAAAATGAGGTTAAGAAGACATTAAAGTTTAAATTTGGACAACAGTCGAATGAAACTCAAGTGGAGTTTAATATTTGGGATAGTGTCACAGTTGAATATTCAGGAGGCCAAGGAAATAGCAAGGATTGGATTGGGACTAGACCGGTTGGAGAATCAGAGATTTATACTGGCACAAGGTTATCAAGTGAGTTTAAATCTGGAACAATTGAATTAGGCTCTCTTAAGCCGGGACTATATGATTTAATCTGGGTTAATGAAGGATACATGAAAGCAAATGCTAAATTCAGGGTCTTAGCGAATGACCAAGGCGCAACTAACCCTGATACATCATGGAGCATTTTCGTCTATGGAAATGCTGATCATAATCTTACTCCAGGCTTTTTAGCGGATATAGAAGAAATGAAAAGAGCTGGTGGCAATGAAAATTTTAATATCGTAGTTTTGTCAGATCTAGATGGGAGTGAGGCTAGTTATATCAAAAACAGCGGAAAATGTTTAGATAAATACGGAGTAAAAGAAGAGCATAAATATAAAGTGACCAGAGGAGTCATTCTTGATTCAGATCATAAAATTGTCGAAGTTCTACCAGAGCAAAATACTGATGATCCACATGTTTTGGCAGATTTTCTTGATTGGGGAATAACTAATTACCCAGCAGATAGATATGGTCTAGTTCTTTGGAATCATGGGGGACAATGGGGGGGGTATGGGGGCGATAAAGATAATGGTCAAAAATCCTATTCGAGGCCAAATATGAAATCACCTGACATTAAGGATGTGGTACTTGATGTCTTGGCAGGACATGGTTTGGAGAAGCTTGATTTTCTCTCTTTTGATACTTGTTTGATGGGCGGGGCTGAAATATTAGCCGACATCCATCAAATATGTGATGTTTATATAGCATGTCCAGAAATAGACTATGGAGACGGGTGGGATTATACGGCTTCTTTAGCATATTTAAAGGCGTTCCCTGATATAACCAATATTGAATTTGCAAAAAAGGAAGTCCAATTCTGGGGGGCTCACCATAGTAGATCACAAAGTGATAGATCATATAAGTTTCATGCAGCATACGATATGAAGTATTACGGTTTTTATAATAACAAGTTAAAGGCTTTTACCGCTGCAATTTTAAGTGAAACTAAAACCATCTCTTCCTATAATGTATCCATTCTTGCAAAAATTAGGCGTGAAGCAATTCACTTTAGTAACTCCGGTCGTGCTAGAGAGGGATCTGCGGACATTACCAAATATATTGATCTAGGCTACTTTGCAGAGGAAATTGCAAAGCATTTTACAGGGAAACTAAAAACAGCTTCTTTGGAATTAGTGCATGCGATAAAGAAAATGATAATCGCTAAAACGGCCGGTAGCAAAAGCCAGAAAGCGGTAGGGTTATCTATATATTATCCAATAGATGGTGATGCTAATTGGACTTATTCATCAGATGTAACTATGGTCTATAACTCTGGAACTGAACATGAAATCAATTACTGGCAGCACCTGAATTTTTTGAAGGCTGAACATGGTGGAGATAATTGGTTGAAATATCTGGGCAAGGTTAAAAATATGAATCTTAATGATATATCCCCTCCACAGATATCATCCGGAAATGATGGTTCCAGATCAGGAAGGCAAGATGATGGTGCTGTTCCCGTTGAGGAGAAGGATTATTATATTGCTACTTTGAACGATCCTACAATTTTGGAATTTGAAGTTACAGATGGGATTGATGCATATTCAGCATATGTTTCCTTGGTATCTAATGAACTAACCGGTAATCCAAACGAATACGTATATTTGGGCGAGATAGGCAGTGCTTTACTAGATGGTGAAGGAGAGTATGAAGTGGAGTGGGATGCCACAATGCCGATTATTTCTCTTGCGGATTCAGATACATATGACCCCATCTATCTTGGTGGTTGGGCAATGGAGGCTGGGTCTGACCTTTATGTCAGTTTAGCTGACTACCAAGCACCCGGAAGCGATGAATTGACCTCATTAATTTTGATAACTCGTTTTGACGAAGACGGATATGGGATTATTGATAACATTATGGCAGATACTGTAGAAACAGGTTCAACAGAGGAGATCACACTTTCCTCCACGTCAATCGATATGGAACTGGAAACTGGGGGGAAGCTATGGCCTGTGTATTATATGGAAGAATTGACTGAAGACGATGAGTACGAATCTTGGTTTGTAAGCGATGAGGACGTTTTCATCACAATTCCCGAAAACGGTAAAGAAGGTCTGGAGATAAGTTTTCAGACCGTAGAGGAGGGCAATTACACTGTTGAAGTACAAACTTTTGATTATTTCGATAATGGCAGTGAAATTCTCTCATACTTTGTGCATGTGCCTGAAGAGAAAAATGAGATAAAGAATGACGAGCCTACACCTGAACTTTCAATCGGGATTGAAAATGGCAATGTTGTTGTTTCGTGGCCATTATTTTTTATGGGTTACTCTCTTGAATGGACTGCTGAATTAGGTGGAGGTAATTTATTAAATGTGCCCGCAAATGAAATTAACATTTTTAATGGAAAATACTCATTTACCCACCAACCAGTTGACCAAACTAGATTCTATCGTTTAATTAAGCGATAGGGACATTGTTAGTATGTGATTTATACCTCATCTCGCTGTGTCCTACTGAGAATAAACCATCTACAGCAGAGCTAACTATGTCTCAGGACAATCTTTATGAAGGTTGTGGATAAGATCTGCTAAATATTGACTAACCCATTCACTGAAACTGTATAAGATTTATTGAGACAAGGGAGATGCTTTAGGATTTGCAGTGTTTTAAGCCATTCGTCATTGGCATTTTGATGGGGCAAAGTGTTCGATTTCCATCGCCCGCTCCACTTCCCCACCCTTCATTCTGAACGGTTTACAACTTTGATAGAATTGTGAGATTTCTGATTCTCACATCGGATTCAATGAACTCCCTCTAAGATCTGACGTTCTAACTCTGTGCTCTGATCTCTGTGCTTCTGTATCAATTGATGGATCTGCTGTTGCGGCTTCTGTCTAAGACGGTTCATCTCATTGGATTGCTTCGTTCTGAGCAAACTTCGCCTCTCATTAATGTCGATGTTTCTCTTACGCTCTCGCTCAACGTAATCGTTACCCATCGATTTACCCGTAAGTATAGATTTAAATTTGTTGTTAAATAATCCCACATATTTATTTAAGAGATTGATCGATTTAGTCTTCGACTTCGATGGTGGGGTAAATCTTTTTCAGAAGCTTTAGTACATTCAAATACTTCTTCTTCGGTGGAAACTGAGGAAATTTCTCCAACTGTTTTACCTTATTTGTATTAGCGTTGTAAACTTGATGCACTTTGATGGGTAAATCGAATTGTTTCAAAACACCTACAAAGTCAGTTCCCTTCATTACTTTAGGTTTCGTAGTAAAACCAAACTGACCAAAGGCAAAGCAACGACTTAATGTTGTCTCAAAAATCTTATTAGTGGTGTTTTTTGTTGGTTTGTTGAGGTTTATCTTTTGAACTGCAAACTGATAGCACTCCCTACTGACCCTGAAAGCAGACTGCCGGAGAGCTCTTGCAAAAAGTCACGGCCATCTCTGCCTCCTCCGTCTTTAGGCTTTCTTGTGTGCGCAACAATCACAATAGCCGGTTTCGGGACTAAAGGGGTGAGAAGTCGAGCGGGAGGTGGAGTTTGTGACTACACCTCGAGTGGACTGCCGTGAGCATCGTTGCACTCTACAAGAGCCACTGGCGCATCAAGGTGTTTCTTCAAGGAGATCAAGCAGACGCTGAAACTCTGCGACTTCCTCGGGCACAATAAGAACGCCGTGCAGTGGAATTTCTGGACGGCGCTGCTGCTGTACGTGCTGTTGCGTTATCAAGCGTTTGTGCATCGATAACCGCACGGATTCAAGCGCTTCTTTTGCCTGCTGCGCTCGAGTGTCTGGGACGGCTTTCACGTTCAGAGCTTGGCCAAGGTCTATGGGATAACAGTAGGGATCCCGTCGATGCGGGCGGCGGAGGAACAGGTCTATTTTCCCGGTTTAAAGCCGTTATGGGAAGAAGGGCAGACGAGCAACGCTTGAGTTATGTGTCATCAGGAGGGCCTATGGCGGGGATTCCGGGAGAAATGAAAAAAAAGTGCGCAGACTCAGATCAGAAAGCAGTACAGGAAAAACTCGAAAACGCTGGGCTTTTTTGACAACAAAAACTGATTACAGAATCCTATGGCAGGTCACAAAATTAATAAGATACTAGTTTTTATTATTTATTGTTACGGTTAGTATTATTCAATAAATATCTTGCTTCTTCAAACAACAAATACTCAACGTAATCTATTACAAATTAGGTTCCACTAACACAATCAGAAGGTGGATTATTTAGAATTACCTTTTAATTAGTCGAAAGAATCTCGACTCAGCTGTCGCTGTTTCTTTGTACAAACGACCATCACCTCCAAAATCAATATTTCCTGAAGGGACATCGCTCCAATCGCCACCAAAACCTTCAACCCATTGCAGAACCGCTTCATCGCCCCCATCTCCCATCGCCCAGGTTAATACAAAATTACCGCCCTCTGTTGAGAATGAAACACTTGGCAAACCACCGCTGGCGCCAACCACAATTTCAAATTCCGTGATATCACTGCCATTACCCAAGTTGTCGAATGATTGCAATTCAACACCGTATTTTCCGTCATACACTGTCTCCCAAGAAATAGTTAAGCCTTCTGTTCCGTCTTCAGGAACGCTTATATACCCATCCTCAAAGTATGTGAAATAAACTTCCCATTCTCCATTATCTTTTAATTCTTCTGAATAATAAATCGGCCAAATCTTTCCACCAGGTTCAAGTTCAACATTTGAGGCAGTCGGCGACAACCAACTTTCGTTTTCATCACTATTGTCATATAAAATTGTATCTATCGATCCGATTCCATTTGAATCAAATTTTGTCATGAATATGAGCGGAATTATCTCGCCGTCTTCATATGCTTGATAATCAGCAAAACTGACCATGGTTTTTGAATTAGTATCCATATACCAACCACCAAGATATACCGGGAATTCGCCTTTTTGCTCCAATCTGTCGACACCTGAACTACCTCCTATTGGTGGAGCTTTTGCTTCGGAATTAATTTGAGATATAACAGGCAATGTTCCATTCCATGAAAAACTGTAATCCCCAGACCCCTTCAATGGAATATTAGCCACCTCTCCTAAGTATATATAAAGATTAGGATTATCTGACTCTTCATTGCTTACGACAGAAGCAAAAGCTTCATACGCATCTGGTGAACTATCAATTGAAAATTTAATGAGTGCGGAATCTTGGTAAGTGGCCGTAATTTGTTCACCATTAAAGCTATCCAAGCTCTTTCCTCTGCCTGTATCGGTTTGGTTACCTTCTTCGACCACAACAAGAGGAGGAGTAATATCTGAAATTTTGGCGTTTTTAGTTTGTGCTAATTGATTCAACCATAAATTTCCTCCGTACTCTTCAGCAAAAAAATTCAGCCCATCATACTTCCAACTGACATTGCCTGAATAAGGATAATAAACAGAAAGCCCCAAAGACTCTTTGCGACTATTTCCTGTAGATTTAGCAATAACCATTGAATTAATTGATTCGGCTAGCTTCAAGCAGGATTCCTTCAAATCGCCGTCACTTAGCGAATCAGCCAACTTCAAAGCAAAATGCCCTAAATCAATATAATCGGTGGGCTGTTTCATCTTGCCCACACTATTAATCCAATAATGGATAGCATCCCTTCTTGCCCGTGTTATTTTTTCGATATTGCCTGATTGTTGTGTAGTTAATCGTAGTGTGAATTCAATAAATGCAGCATTGAATTCATTATATTTATTGAAATCAAACGCAGCATGATTTCTTAATTCTATATCAGCGCCCCATCGGCTGTGATGCTTGTCCCAATATTGTACTTCTTGCCTAGCAAACTCTATTGTAGAGGCATTTGGGTTTTTCTTTAGATAATCCAAAGCTCGGTAATCCCATCCTGCTCCATAATCAATTTCAGCACATGCCATGAATACATCAGTAAGATCATGAAAATCGACTAGAACCTCAACCCCAGCCATTAGGCATGTGTCAAAAGTAACGAAATCAAATTTTGATATTCCAGTTGAAGTAAAGCTTGTTTGTATGGCATCTCTTATCTTCTTGGTTTTCATCCCGTAATTATCCCAGCTAAAACCAAAATCACCATAAGTACCATTTTGAGAATCCCCGCCATAACCCGTCCACTGACCTCCATGATCCCAAAGAACCAAGCCATATCTCTTTGCAGGATATTTAGTTATTCCCCAATTGATAAAATCAATCAGTGTATCTGCATTATCCATGTTTTTAGTTTCAGGCAACTTCTCTATTGGCTGTGTATCAAATGTAGAATTATTTTTATTGCCATCTATAAGAAATCTACAAACCTGATTTCTAATATCTTCACTAATGTTACTATGTCTTCCAATTAACCAATTGCTGCTAACTTTGTTACCCCGAATCCAAGCCTTAGGATTAAAGTCTGTTTGGACAACAATATTAAGTCCATCGCCGCTTCCAACACTTTCCATTTCAATCAAATCCCCTACAAGATTTACACCCAAATTATGATCAGCATGTCCATAAACTAAAATAGTCCAATTGTCTTCAAGGTCAGGATTGTTGCCCGTTTTTTTAACTTTAAACCCGACTGTCGCTAAAATGTTTCCCCCATCATTCTCAAACAGCGAAACCTGATAGCTCCCCGGTGCCAAATCGACCTCCACTGAAACCACGCCTTTCGTCTTGGCATCATTGCCTTCTTCCGTTCCATCCACATACAACCGTTTCAATATGTCATCATCATCATTCAATTCACCCTCTTTATACAATCCCAGCCAATCCTTCGCATTCCCAGGCCCTCCACTAAAACTAACCTTTATAACCTCTCCCTTCTCATACTCCGCTTTCGATAAACTTAAAACCGGCTCATCCGCTTCCTTCTTGATTACATTTATCGTCACGGTAGCCGTATTCGAATCTGCTTTGCCGTCATTGGCTTTAAAGGTAAAGCTGTCACTCCCTGAATAGTTCGCATTAGGACTGTAGCTAAGCGACGGGGCAGTGCCACTCAGTGTTCCGTTCTTCGGCTGACTCAATACTGTGAAACTTAGGGTGTCCCCTTCCTCGTCACTCCCACTCAGTGTTATCGACACCGACCCATCCTCATCCACATCCACACTCTGGTTAGCGACCTCAGGTTTGTCATTAATTCCATTGACTGTAATCGTCACAGTAGCCGCATTTGAATCCGCTGATCCATCATTTGCCTTATAGCTAAAGCTATCATTCCCTGAATAGTTCGCATTAGGACTGTAGCTAAGCGTCGGGGCAGTGCCACTCAGTGTCCCGTTCTTCGGCTGACTCAATACTGTGAAACTTAAGGTGTCCTCTTCCTCGTCACTCCCCGTCAATGTAATGGAAGCAGTACCGTCCTCATTTACCTCCACATCTTGATTCGCAGCCTCCGGATTGTCATTAATTCCATTGACTGTAATCGTCACGGTAGCCGTATTTGAATCCGCAACTCCATCATTTGCCTTGTAGCTAAAGCTATCACTCCCTGAATAGTTCGCATTAGGACTGTAGCTAAGCGACGGGGCAGTGCCACTCAGTGTCCCGTTCTTCGGCTGACTCAATACTGTGAAACTTAAGGTGTCCCCTTCCTCGTCACTCCCCGTCAATGTAATGGAAGCAGTACCGTCCTCATTTACCTCCACACTCCTGTCCAACACAGTTGGCGCCGTGTTTACCATTGCAGCACCCGTGACACTGAAACTCGCCGAGGCCAGTATCTCATAGCCATCGTTCAACAATAAATAAGCCTCATAGTTCCCAATTGGAAGTGGGTCAAAGACAAGCTGCCCCGTCGACTTGCCGATCACCCCTTCATTAGTCCCGTCTACACGCTGCCATACAGTTGAAGGTTTAACCTCGGGGATATCTCCCACCTTGTAGATTCCCACCCAATCCAGAATATTACCGGGGCCACCGGAAAACGAAATAATGACATCCTCTCCCTCATCATACTCCGCCTTCGATAAAATCACCTTCGGCACATCCTGTTCCTCACTCACCTCAAAGGACTCCGAGGCCAGTATCTCATAGCCATCGTTCAAGAATAAATAAGCCTCATAGTTCCCAATTGGAAGTGGATCAAAGACAAGCTGCCCCGTCGACTTGCCGATCACCCCTTCATTAGTCCCGTCTACATGCTGCCATACAGTTGAAGGTTTAACCTCGGGGATATCTCCCACCTTGTAGATTCCCACCCAATCCAGAATATTACCGGGGCCACCGGAAAACGAAATAATGACATCCTCTCCCTCATCATACTCCGCCTTCGATAAAATCACCTTCGGCGCATCCTGTTCCTCACTCACCTCAAAGGACTCCGAGGCCAGTATCTCATAGCTATCGTTCAAGAATAAATAAGCCTCATAGTTCCCTATTGGAAGCGGATCAAACCTTAACGCAGCCGTTGTCCCGCCATCCACATATGTCCATTGCGTTGACTCATCATCGCCTGGTGTCTGTCCCTCCTTGTAGATACCTACCCAATCCTTTGCGTTACCGGGGCCACCGGAAAACGAAATGACAACACTCTCGCCTGGCTTGTATATGGTTTTAGTCGGGGCCAACTCTTGAGCACTGACATGAGCGAGACTCAAAATATAAATAGCTATTATGTAGATTAATTTGATTTGTTTTTTCATTGTCGAATTAAATTTTTGGCGTGAAAGCCGCACTCTTATAAATATACAATATCACAAAAAAAACATTTTTAGTAGAAAAAAGTGATGGAAAATGAAGAAACAGAAGGGGGCCTAGTCCTCCCTATAATTAATTGGATTCATTTAAGAGTGTATTCAAATCGATACTTACTGGTAAATCGATGGGTAAGGATTACGTTGAGCGATAGCGTAAGAGCAACATCGACATCAACGAAAGACGACGAATGCTCAGAACGAAGCAATCCAATGAGATGAACCGTCTTAGACAGAGGTAGCAGGAGTCTTTTGCGAAAAAATTATCCGGGCCTCAACTCATTGAGAACAATTCCAACCCAAAGCAAGAAGCCCCCCCCGCCCCCCCCTCGCCGATGAAAAGGCCGGTTTGTGTGCCTGAAGAGTGGTGTTTGATTGCTCTGAAACAGTGCCTATATAACCGCATTTATGAACTATTGCTGGCATAGAGTCATTAATAGATAAATTAAGTATCACTTATAATAAGATGTTTTGCATTTTCTCGCGGGTCTTCTCTTGGTTTTGTCCGGACGGTCTTGCGAAGAATCAGCGCTCAGCCTTGGCATAGACATCGAGCTGATGGATCGACCAGTGCTTGCCATCCGCCAGCCCAATCTGGTTGATGCGGACAAAACGCGTCTTCGTTACCGGGAGCAGGATGTCGGTGACGGTTGAATTTCCTTTCTGAGGACTGACCACCTGCTTCCATTGCTCTCCATCATCGGAAACTTCCAGCGTGTAGCGGCGCGGATAATCGGCGGGTGAACCCTCGCAGCGCAACGTGATCCCGGTGAGTTCGCGAGACTCCTTCATATCAAAGGAGAACCACATGCCCTTCCGCTGCGCACGACCAGTGTCCCATCGGGTTCTCGGATTGTTGTCGATGGCCTGATCGCATCCTTTGCTCTGGTGGCTGGCGGTCAGTTCCCACTTTGCCATCTCGGCTGCAGGAATCGGAGCCATGGCCAGGATCTCTGATGACAGGAACATTTCCTTGCGATCGGCGAGGGCTGCACGAACCGTTGCGACGTCATCCTTACTGACGGACTCGCCCTTGTTTCCCCATGCACTGCGAACATAGGTCAGCACCGAGGCCAGCCATTCATCATCATAGGATTCGAGTGGCAACATTGGGCCAGGATACGACTTGCCATCCAGCTCGCCATGCATCCCTTTGAGCAGGATCTTGATGGGGATGGTTTTCCTCCCGAGAACGCGAGGGGAACCCACGAGTGGGGCTCCGAGCATTACTCCATCCAAACCGGGAGCGGAAGTGCCTTTGCCGTTGGCTCCATGGCAGGCAACGCAAACGGTCTGGAAATTCACCTCGCCCTGGGCCGCGAATTTGCTCTTCTCCTGACGGCGTTTGGCATCGACCATCCGGGCATGCCCGATCTCGGTGATGCGGCTCATTGCTTCGCTACCGGGATGGCTCGCATTGGCTGCCATCACCAATTCATCGCCGCCTTCGGCTCCCGTGTACGCCATCGACAACACGACTTGAATCGCGACGTCGATGTCAGCATCAGAGGCAAGCGGTTTGATTGCAGCGAGCAAAGCTGTATTATTCTTCAGTAGTTCGGGTTCGCAAAGTCGTATCACCGCCGCACGGACACGGGCATCTGGGTCTCGCATTTTTTTCACAATCAGATCTGTATCGAAAACTCCGAGTCCCTCCAGCGTCCACAACGCATGCAGCCTGCCTAACGGGCTCCCTCCACTCTCGGCCAGGCTTTTGAGCGCAGGAACAGCACCCCTATCCTGACGCACGACGATCAACTTCTGAGCCATGTCCCGCCACCAGCCATTCGTGTGAGAAAGCGTGTCGACCAGTTCTGAGATCGGTGCCTTGAGCATCTGTGGTTTCTTTCGGCGCTCGGTTGATTCATGGACGATGCGATAGATACGTCCGCGCTGAATGTTCTTATCCAGCCCGTAGTTTTCGACCACAGGCCGAAGGTACGAACCGGGGCGCACCCAGTTGCCCTCCTGAATGATCCCGCGGTACATGTCACAAAGGTAAAGGCACCCGTCCGGCCCCGTCTTGGCATTGACGGGCCGAAAGTTGGCATCGCGGCTGCGCAGGAATTCTGTGCCTGGCGTGGCATTGTGCACTACCAATTTACCATTCTCATTCACAACCTTTGCACGACGCACCAGCCGCCCGACCGGTTCTGGAATGATGTAGTCGCCGTAGAAATCTTCGGGCAGGCGATCGCCACGAAAAATGTGCTGACCTGCGCAGCCGGTGAAATTATTGAGCGTCAGACTGTCGGCACGGAATCGTCCCTTGCCACCCTGCACGTCGGGAATCTGTACTAGCGGGAACACTTCGCGAAAACCATTCACCTGCTCACCGGGGAGAGAAATTTTGCCGTAGACGAGCGGTCGTTGAAAATGCATTGCCGGGTTCTCCCCACCGGCCGTACAGAAAAAATTGCGCCCGACGTCATCATGCGTCACGCCCCATTGTCCAGAGCCACCCGGAATGCCTTCAGCGATCACCTTGTCCCCTGCCCAGCGGTAACGCTTAGCGGTGTAGGTCACATACATCCAGTTGTCGATATTCCAATCGAGCCCACTGGGCTGGTGCTCAAGGTTGCCCCCGCGCTTGCCCCCTTCGTAGACCAGTCTTTTCTCATCTGCGATTCCATCGCCGTCCGTGTCTCGATAGCTGTGCAGGTCAAAGGTATCCGTTTCACGAATCAATACCCGATCATCAATCGGCTGGATCATTCGCGGCAGCTTCAACCCATCCACGAACACCGAGCGTTTGTCCATGCGGCCGTCGTCATCGGTATCCTCAAGGAGCACAACACGACAGATCGGGTTGTGTTGGTTCTTGCCATCGATTTCCTGCATGTAGGTGTTCAACTCCGCCACGTAGAGTTTTCCATCGCCATCGAATGCAATCGCTGCTGGTTCCTGCACCATCGGTTCAGCGGCAACAAGCTCGACGCGATAGCCCTCCTGAAGCTCCATCATAGCCATACTTTCTTCCGGCGAATAGGTGCGGGCTTTAGTATCATAGAGCTTCTGATCGAAGGATTCTGAAAGAATCACATTGCCTGAAAGCAAAGCTGCGATTGTTGTGATTAGAAAGTGTGAATTCATGCTGAGCCGATTGTCATCCCGATGAGCGCAGTTTTCAAGGCGTTTTAAATATTGCGAAAAATGCTTTCAGCCTCTAAAGCTAAGGGTTGATGGTTGGCCCGAAAGCAAACGAGGCGGAAACTAACGCCATCGTGCAAGTAATGGACTTAAAGGGAACTGAGACAAAATAAAACTACGAGCGCTCATCAGGCGATGGGATTGCGCACAATCTAGAACCACAAACCCACGGAGTTCACGTGGTGGAGTGGGTTACCTTACAAAATACACAATTGATTTAATCGATGCGAGAGAACTCCGGATAAAATCCTATCTCATTTTTTCATTTCTGAACTCAAAAAGATTCGCCAGTGCCTTCAATTTTAACAACTCTCACAATTCTACTGTTTCTGAAAGCTGATGCAGAACTATCTGTAAAAGAAAGCTCACTAATATTAATGTATTTCTGGAATAAAATCATTTCTATTTTCAGTTTTTTTCAATTCACGTTTTTTCAACTTTACTACAGTATCTGATAGTTCTGCTTTATTGACTTTATCATATGAATCTAAAGCCAATTTAATCAAACCTAATTTATCCTCTCTTAATATTTTTTCCCTGTCGATATCTACTTCAGATAATAATTCACTTCTGATAATACTTATATCGTTAATTAAGTCACAAAATAACTTAACAGTAGCACCTCTTATAATTTGGGTTGATGAGCTATGACATTTCTGAGAAAAATTATCATATGAAATTGCCTTATCCTTAGATTTTCCCGTCACACCAATTTTCTCAAGACTTTCTGATAAACTTATTTTTTTGTGGTTTGTTATAATTTCTTTCGTAATTGCATGCATTTTCAAAATTTTAAGAGGATAATAGATGATTATATCAAAAGCTAATTAAGTATACAGAATAGTTTTTTACCTGTTCTCATAACGACAGTTTTGTTGACTATAGCTACTCCGTAAACTGGCCCATGTAAAGTTACTTTGTTTACTGAAAGAATAATAGGTTCACTACTATCTTTATTATTATTAAGAACTACTGTCGAACCATCTTTGCAGAAAAAAAAGATATTTTTTCCGACTGCTACCGGGGATGCCCAGCAACTCGCAGGCAATCGGTAGTCCCATCTTTTCTTACCTGAAAGTATTTCATTGCAGGATATTACACCTGCTCTGTTAACATAATAGACATAATTACCACTCACTAAGGGAGAACTCATACTTGAAGAAGCTTTTTCTGCTACCCAGTTTAACTGTTTTGGGTCATTTTGGGTATCTTTCTTTCGAAAAAGAGAAATGCATGATGGTCTTTCAGAAGAACCAACAATCAATAAATCCTTGGTCACCGTCGGTGATGGTATTGTGTTTTTCTTTACACCCTCATAAACCCACAAATTTTCTCCATCTATAAGCCTAATCGACTCTACAATACCATTTGAACTTATTAAAATCTCCTGTGGTGAAGAATTTAAATCTATAAAAGGAGTAGTCCAAGAAACTCGTTTCGGGCGTTTTTTTAACCATTCATTTTCACCATTATGTTTATTAACTTTAATAAGGTAACCATCTGAGTCATGGTCAATGAGGAGTATAAGATGGTTCTCTGACTGCACCAAAGAAGTTCCGATTCCGTGATTTCCTGTAAAATTACCATATTCATCGGCTATATTTCGTTGCCAATTAATAACACCATTAAAATTTATTGAAATTAGATGACCCGTCTCAAAAAAACAGTAAACAGAATCTTTATCAACGCAAGGAGAGGGAGCACCCTTGGAATAATAATCATTTATTTTTTGAATATTAATATTCTTAGTTAGAGTCGTCCAATTAACTTCCCCAGATCTTATATTTAATGAACGGACGCTTAAATTTTGTTTGGAGTTTCCTACTACCTCTGTTACGAAAACATTATTACCGTATATTACAGGACTAGATTGGCCATACCCTTCGAAGTCGTAAGTCCAATTGATATTTTCATCATTCCATTTTGTAGGAACATTTTTTGCTGCTGTAGTGCTATTACCATTCCCTCTAAATGATGGCCATGTTTCCCCTTTTAACTGATAAGGTGTTAACGTTGTATTAGCATTTTTAATTTCCAAGCTTTCAATTGAAAACACTGCTCCTGTCTTACGATTAGTTCCTCCAATGACATATAGTTCATTATCATAGTTAACCATCCGATGAAAAAATCGGGGTTGCTTCAGTTTTTCCTTTCTATTTAACCAGGTTTTACTTTTATTGTTAAATTCATAGATATTATTACTGGAATCACTTGCGTACAATTTACCCGAAAGAAATGTTGCTGCAGAACCAAATCCTCTAAGACTACCTCTACTTGGAAATTTAGTAGATTTTGACCACTTTTTCTCAGTTATATCGTATATATGTAGATCATTTAAAGTACCTCCCCCATCCATACCCCCTATTATGAATATAAATTGATTGTTTGAAGCAATTGAAAAAGCCCTAACTTCAATAGGCATTTCTGGCATTTTTACCCATTTAGATTGCTTGTCTGCCAAATCTTTTTGGATTCCACCTAACCACTTTTCTCTACCATTCCCATAATCCCATCCCCCTATTACATACAAAGTATTTCCCACTATAACTGATTCATGAGACGACCGTGGATCAGGAAGATTATCGTAGTGTTTCCATTTATTATTTTCTATGTCATAGATTTCAATAGTATCTACAGAGTGTAGATTATGAGAACTGCCTGCCTTATTTGTCGCAATAGATCCACCGACTTTCAATATTTTTTTGTTGTATGAGACCATTGCGAAACCCTGGGCGGGCGTTCCCGCTTCTAATCGCTCCCATTTACCTTTCGGATCAATTGGTATACGCCAAAATTCTTTTGAAATATTTTCTTCAGAATAAGTATGAGGAGCGCCTAAATGTCCTCCGTGAACGTAGAAATTTCTCTCTGCTACACAAGCACCAAAACTAACCATTTCTAATGGTGCTTTTATTTCCCATATTGTTGTTTTATTTTTTTCAACTTCATCGGAAATGCAATAGGTGCTATTAAAAAGCAGAACTAATACAAGGTTAATAAGTGGTTTCATTTAATTCAGTGTTACTTTTTTGCTTCATGACATGATTTAAATGTAAAAGCTTAATTAGCTTATAAAATTCTTCTAATATAAGCCTTTCAACATCCAGAAAATGCATCTCTTTTATCAATAATTTATGATCGTCTAATGTTTGTATTTTATTCATACAACTAAACAAAGACTTTCTAATGGCGTCCTCCCTACTCATTTACAATCCTTTTTTTAAGTATCCAATTTTTTTTGTCAGCAATATTACACCACATTTTCATATTTAACGTGTTCGCAAAGTCTTGAGTTGAAGAATGTCCGTCTACATGAGCAACGACAGATTTACCTTTATACCTATGATGTACATAGCCGTAGTCAGAGGGTGGTTTACTTAAATCATGATTTAATTCCCATTCTCTTTTCCCGAAATAAGGCGACTTTACTAAGTAAAACCCATCTACTAATCGCTTACCAAACTTATGTCTCGATGAAAAGAAAACACCTAATTCTGAACTTCTATTCGTTTCGCTTATCGTTTTGATACAAAAAGGGCCAAATTTGTCGAATGCTTTATTAGTCGGAGCTAAATCAACATCATCCCCGCCAACAAACCTTGAGTTTATTCCTAGCGAGGGAAATAAACTAATCGCATAGTTATAGCTGTCTAGATCTTTTTTAAATTCGTTTAATAGTTTTCTATTTTTGTTTGCATAAATTAACTCAAATGAATCACCTAACCATGGTATTAATCTCCAGGGATATCTTGCATTAATTGGATGCCGTAAATTAGACCCAGTTTTATCATAGGCAGCAAAACCGTTTCGATAACCAGGCAATACTTTACCATCATGATCTTCAGCATACATTTGCCAACCGATTATTAGTTGTTTAGAACTATTTATTTCATTTGTTCTATAAACGGTGTGTTTGGAATTACTCAAAACCGGTAAAAGTAGTGAAACTAGAATGCAAATAACACAAAACACAACTAGAAGTTCTACAAGCGTAAAACCTCTAATCTGTTTTTTATACGACATTTAACGGTTATTTATAAAGTTTTACTAATGCAGAGGTCAATATTTTTATATAGTCAGTTACTTATTCTATAGAAATACATTTTCCCTAAAGTATCTGTATAGTACGTTCTGTTTTCTGTTGTTATTGTTGTCCATTTAGCATCATCCCCAAGTACAGTGCTTCTTTGTAAGTCCCCCTCATTATCCCAATTAATTAAAAGTTGAGATTCTCCTGATCTTGTTATAGTAATATTTGTTATTTTATCAGCAATTGGAATAATCTTAAAATCTAGATTTAGTTTTGGCCCCTCGCCAAGTATGTGATCTTTTGTATAAAGATCCGGATATCCCTTTCCCCCGTTATCTAGAGATTCATAAAGGAGTTGAGAAAGCGTGAAGAATATTTTCCCCTCAGAAAGTGATTTTGAAATATAGTTCATTACATTATCATCTGAAAGATCAATTATGAAACTAAAAATACTATCTTCAGGCACCAAATCGCCCTGATTTATCCCTTCTATATTTCCTACAGAAAATGGCTTTGCGTTATGGGGAGCGGCAAAGTTGTAAACATCTACATCAACTTCTTCCCCATTATAATAACCTAGAGAATAAACATTATTTTTTCCTGAATTACTATCAGTTAATGGAGAGGATTCAACCCAATTTAAATTATTGTATCCATTTCTAAATCCTGTTGCATATAACTCAACAGGACTTAGTTTATCATTTATATTATTAATATAATTCTCATAATCATCATAAGTACCGTCATACTTAAACTGATTTCCAAGGGCTACAGTTGCCTCAACAACTGCAGAATTTATTAAGTATTGCGAAGGATCAAGACCAATGGGCACTAATTTTGAGGTATCAAATCCAACAACCATTTGACCATACTTTTGCGCAACCTTTGTTTCGCCTTCACCCGATATAAAACCAAATACAGGTGCTAAATTACGGCTTCCAGGAGTTGAGTTTCTAGGATATGTCCATCGATCATCGGTTGGTTCGTTAAGAACTACTTCATACGACTTTTGTAAATCGAACTTAATTGATACGAGTTTATCCAGTTTTATTGCAACTAGACTCATATGAGGCCCTGGTGCGGAGAAAGAAATATCGTATTTCGAAAATCTATTAACTCCAAGATTAAATGAGAACTTACTTATATACTCATAGCCATGTACTGTTTTATTTTTAGATGATCCAATATGTTTACCTTTAACTTTTAGTTTTTCATATACTAGCTCAACACTTTCTTCTTTTATTGTTGAGCCTGATGTATGTACTTGTAAAATAACATCACTTATATCACCTAAAACCGTATCTTGAATATTGAACCTACTTGCATTAACTGGGTTGTATATATTACCTGTCGAAGTTATTATTGAGCCATCTTCAGTTTGTTTTAATAAAGCGCTATTTTCTTCAAGGAAATCTCTACTTCCAGGCATATCAGCTACATTCCATTCATCATAAGCACTAGCAAATATCTCCCACCCGTCAAACTGCCAACCAGGTAAATTAATATTTTCAAATTCGAAAATTACTTTTTCAGTCACTAAATCCAGTTTTGCAGCAACAAGACTTGAATGAGGGCCAGCTGTTTCAAACTCTATTGAGTAATCAGTGCCATTAATTCCTGCTTCACCTAAATCAAAATCTATAAGACTTATAACTCCACTATCTCCAACTCCGATTTCTGATCTTGTCCCTTTTATATTTGATTCACCAGTTTTTAGAATAAAACTCTCGTAATTCACAGGTGTTGCTATGGTCCATATTTGTAACCCAATATTCTTAATATTTCCCTCTATACTATCTGTCAGAACAAACTTACTAATTCCCCCCGGATTATAGATATTACCAGAACCTGTAGCCATAGCACCTTGTGCTGTCTGAGTCAGCCTAGCCTCTTTCCTACTTCCCTCAACATCCGGCTCATTACCAGGATCACCAACACCTATTGTGAAAGTTTCCCATTGAGAATATTCGCCATCTACATAATTTAATTCCTTGAATGCTAGTGGTACTATTTTTTCTACATCTACATCTAATCGAACAGCAACAAGGCTTGAATGAGGGCCTGCTGTTTCAAACTCTATTGAGTAATCAGTACCCCTAATTCCTGCTTCATCTAAATCAAAATTTATGAGACTTATAAGTCCACTATCTCCAACTCCGATTTCTGATCTTGTCCCTTTAATATTTGATTCACCAGTTTTGAAAATAAAACTCTCGTAATTCACAGGTGTTGCTATGGTCCATATTTGTAATGCAATATTCTTAATATTTCCCTCTACACTATCTGTCAGCACAAACTTACTAATCCCTCCAGGATTATAGATATTACCAGAGCCTGTAGCCATAGCACCCTGTGCTGTCTGAGTCAGCCTAGCCTGTTTCTTACTTCCCTCAAAATCCGGCTCATTACCAGGATCACCAACACCTATTGTAAAAGTTTCCCATTGAGCATATTCGCCATCTACATAATTTAATTCCTTGAATTCTAGTGGTACTATTTTCTCTACATCTACATCTAATCGAGCAGCAACAAGGCTTGAATGAGGGCCTGCTGTTTCAAACTCTATTGAGTAATCAGTGCCTCTAATTCCTGCTTCACCTAAATCAAAATTTATTAGACTTATAAGTCCACTATCTCCAACTCCGACTTCTGATCTTGTCCCTTTTATAATTGATTCACCAGTTTTGAGAATAAAACTCTCGTAATTCACAGGTGTTGCTATGGTCCATATTTGTAATGCAATATTCTTAATATTTCCCTCTATACTATCTGTCAGCACAAACTTACTAATTCCTCCCGGATTATAGATATTACCAGAGCCTGTAGCCATAGCACCTTGTGCTGTCTGAGTCAGCCTAGCCTCTTTCCTACTTCCCTCAACATCCGGCTGATTACCAGGATCACCAACACCTATTGTGAAAGTGTCCCATTGAGCATATTCACTGTTTACATAATTTAAATCCTTGAATCCTAATACAGGGGATACTCCTTCAATTAAATCCAGTCGAACAGCTACTAAACTCATATGAACATTACTAGCATTAAAGTTAATAGAGTACTCAGTTTTCTCAATTTCATTTCCCTCTAATTCAAAGTTAACCAAAGTAATTTCCCCTGTTAAACTAGTTAAACTCACTACAGTTGAACTCATTATCGTTTTATCTCCTGAAGTTAAAGTAAAACTGTCATAATCAATAGGAACACCTGTAGACCATACCTGAATAGCTATTTTTTTAATATAACCATCAACAGTATCAGTTAATTTAAATTGACTGATACCTCTAGGGTTATAAATATCACCGGTGCTTGTTGAAATACCTCCAGATGCCAATTGTTTGAGTATTGGACCATTTTTACTTCCATTAATATCGGGAATATTACCAGGTTCCCCGTACCCATATTTTAGAGTCTTCCACTCCGCAAATACTCCATTCTCAAATTCTAGGTCCTGAAAAGATAGGTCTTGAGCAAAAGTGCTCATATTAAAAATAATACACAGTAGCAAAATACTAATTTTTCCTACAGTTTTCATATATTCCTTAATATCATTAACCAAAAGAACAATTTCCCCTGAATTATCTATTTTTAAGAGTGGGTTTCTATGGCTGAAAACTTTTGATTTACGAACCTTAATAGATTCTGTGGTTATTCCTTTAATATTTATTTTATCTTTCATTTTATTATAAATTATTATTTTACAGCCGGATTTTACACACTACAGAGAAAGAGACTCAATCTCACAAGTGATCTAAAAAAAGGAACCTTGTAAACGAACTGGCAAACAGCCGAACAACAAAAAAGATAATGAGACTCACTCTCAAATAAGTCAACTTTTATTTTAAGTAAAAATTTCAGATTTCAGAATAAACTATATTTTATTTACCATAAGCCCATTTATTACACTCATAAGTATGTAGTCCTAGTGTCGCTAAGATATGCCAATAATTCGAAAATGCTCATTAGGAACCTTAAGTAATACTGATTTAAGTTGATTAAGGTATTTCATGAGGCCAAGCTAGTATTAGCTGAGCTAATACCACTCACTTGCGTTAGGTCTTCGACGACCTACTCGCCAGCTCAACGGCGATTGGAAGTACCCCTGGAGTGCAACGGTTAGAGCCACTACTCCTTGCAGTTCCGCATCTTTGACGCCCTCAAGTGGATTGAAAGACCAGTTCCGTGCAAAAAACCCCACCATGGAGATTTACGCCCGCTTGAAGGGCCGCCTGCGGTTCACCGGCCCCGGCTCGATCCTTCTCCTCCACCTCAAAGCGACCTCACGCCTACCGTCCCATCCCGCACCATGACCCAGTACTACCCTCCCACCTATTGCCGACTGTATCGACACTACCTAAAGCCCATTACCCGGACTAGAATCTAGGAACTCTCAAACCACAATGAACCGTATCACCCTCCAACTAGGCGAAATAAAAACTCCACTGTGAGTTGAAACTATAGTAAACGCCGCTAACCAACATCTGAACGACGGACTTGGGGTTGACCGCGCTATTCACGCCGCCGCCTCTCTCAGCTACTTGAGGCGAGATTAACACCTGGAGGTTGTCCGACTGGGGAAGCTCGAATCAACAATAACTACAAACTTAGGGCAAAACCCGTTATTCATAAAGTCGGCCTTTTTTGGGAAGTTGGGCACGAGAACATTCCAACCTTCTAGAAAATTGCTACTAAATCCCCTTACGGCTCACCTCAGAAACCAGTATTCGAACCATTGCATTCCCCGCAATCTGTTCTGGGGCTTAAGACTTCCCCCCGGATCAAGCTCCCTAGATTGCAGTCAAAACGACAAAAGCTTTCCTTGAAGACAACGAACTATCAGAAAAAGATTATCTTCGTTTGTTTTAATCAAGCACCCTATCTTACTTCGAGGAAATGATAATACCGCTTTGGACGACTGACGAAATTCATGAAGATTTCGGAGTAGAAAATACCAAAAAAGCCAGCTATTATCATAACACTTGAAACCCCTCCTACATACAACAAATCGCAGTTGCACTTTTGTTGGGGTGTTGCACCGACAAGCTGCTGAAGTGCAAGCACAGCCGCCTTCCCAGCAGAATCACAAGCTGCTGGAAACTATAACGCAATTAATGATCTTGTTTTGTGGTTATTGTAATATTATTACTTAATTCTGTGTTAGTTGGGATTTGCAGTGTAATTTCAAATTGTGGAGTATTCAGAATGGCCTCTTGATAGGCTCCTTTTTGTATTAACGATTTAATTTCCCCTGTAAAACTTGGCCGGTCCCCGATTGGAGCTTCGTGTGTAACCTTCCATTCGTGAGGGCGAATGGAGACAACTTGACCTTTGCCATCTTCACTGGGGAATTTGTGCATAGAAGTTGGTAAAAGTTCAGCAGGAATAAGATTAGTTTTACCAAATAACCGGGCGACATGGCTGTTGACCGGCTTGTTGAAGACTACATTTGGAGCTCCTATTTGTTCAATATTTCCATTTCGCATAACCACAATTCTATCAGCCATTATCATAGCATCCTCAGTATCGTGAGATACAAACAAAGTTGTGGTACTAGTTTCTCTCAATAACTTGAGCAGTTCGCTGCGTACATTTTCTTTCAGTTCGGGATCAAGGTGACTTAGTGGTTCATCGAGCAATAATAAAGTCGGTTTATTTGCTAGTGCACGGACAAGAGCAACACGTTGTTGTTGCCCGCCGGAGATCTCGTGGGGATATCGATGGCCAAGATCGGTTATATCAGCCATTTCCATGAGTTTGTCTAGTCTACCATTGTCATTCGCGGCTTTTTTCCCGAAAGCAATATTTTGCCAGACTGTTTTATTTGGAAACAGGGCATAATCCTGAAAGACAAGACTACAATCACGTTTTTCCGGGGCGATAAATGTAGATGAATCATTCAACACTTTGCCTTTTAGAATAATTTCACCTTCATCCGCAATCTCCAGCCCAGCTATGATCCGCAGTAGGGTTGTTTTGCCGCTGCCGCTGCTGCCAATCAGTCCGACCACCTCTCTCTGGACGCAATCAAAGGCCACGTTGCTAACTGCTGGTGGATCGTTTGGATCATAGGTTTTGGAAATGTTTTTTAGGGAGAGGAGATTCATTTTTTTAGGGTACGCATTTGGCGGTTGAGCCAAATTACCGGTAATAAACTGACGGCGATGATGCAAAGAGCCGGAACCGAGGACTCCGGTATTTGAGCCTGACTGGCAAGGTCGAAAGTTCGTGTAGAAAGAGTCTCAAAATTAAACGGCCGAAGGATGAGGGTCAGCGGCAACTCCTTCATGGTATCAACAAAAACAAATAGTGCCCCTACGACAATAGCGTTGTACACCAAAGGTAAATTGACCTGCAAAAGAGTGCGAGATACGGATGAACCAAGAGAGCGCGATGCTTCATTAAGTATATCGCAGTTTCGTTCCATGCCAGAATCGATTGGCTGCCATGCAACGGCGAGGAACCGAACGACATATGCAAACACCAACACAATGAGGGAGCCGGTAAAAATAATGCCGGTTACTTTAGTGACTTGGCCTGCAACTAGAAGAATCCCCATGGCAATAACTGCGCCAGGAACAGCGTATCCAAGAATTGCCAAGCGGTTAATTACGGCAACATTCTGACTCCGAAAATATCGTGAAGTAAACGCCAGAATCAAAGCAATAGTCACTGTGACCAGACTGGCGGCAGAAGCAATTCCTATACTGTTGAAGGTAAGTTTAAGTAAAGAAATGAGGGAAACCTTGTCCACCGTCAAAATAGCCCAATAGGCCAAGCGAGAAACTGGCAATGCAAACCCAATGATTAAAGGAAACAGGCAACACAGGATGGCTGTAAATGCTTTTGTTTTGGTAAGAGAATAAGGTTTAAAAGGCCGATTTGCCTGACTATTTATATGGAACTTAGCTCCGAACCGCATCCATTTTTCCAGCAACATTATCAACAAAATAAATGCCATCAGGCAGGCAGCTAATCGGAGTGCCCCCGGCATGTCGTTGAGCGAAAGCCATGTTCTAAAAATACCAGTAGTGAAGGTCGATACACCAAAGTGTTTAACGGCACCGTAATCGTTAAGCGTTTCCATGATCACCAGACTCACTCCACCGACAATAGCCGGTCGAGCCAAGGGTAGGGCGACCCTCCAAAATGTAGAACCAACACCATGACCAAGTGTTCTTGCAACTTCAATGCATTGACTGCTCTGTCTCGCAAAGGTCGCACGCGTAACGAGGTACACATAGGGATAAAGCACCGAAGCCAAAACCATGATAGTGACCAAATATACGATCACGTCATTCAGCGTCATCATCGCGCTTGGGCTTATGTTGAGTCGCACCCAGATAAGTAGTGGGTTTAGATATTCAACTAAGTCGAAGTAGGCGTAGGCGGCAATGTAGGTTGGAATGGCAAGAGGAAGGATCAATGCCCACTCAAAAAGCTTGCGGCCAGGGAATTCACAGCACGCCACAAGCCAAGCACTTGAGACGCCCATTAGAATCGATAGCACTACCGTTCCGAACATCAGAATGATGGATCCTTTCAGGTATCGGCCGAGTACTGTGTCGCGCAAATGCTCCCAGTTTTCCGCCGGACTTGAAATATTCCAAATCACCCCAGCCATCGGCAGAAAAATGATTAGGCCAATAAATAAGGCCGAGATCGTCCAAATGTTCAGGTTGAAACGAAACTCGTGCTTCAGATTACGCAACCAATGATGCGCGATGTTGATCAATGAAAATCGCAAGCCAGCGAAAGGCTACTCCCAACCGGCAAGGTCGAACAGCTTCACCGCTTCGGTATTTTTAGCACCCAATATGGACAGGTTCACTTTATCTGCCTTGAATGGTCCCCAGCGTCTCAGTAACTCCGAGCGGTTGCTTTCTAGCTTAACTGGGTACTCGTAGTTAACGCTTCCGAATGTTTCCTGCGACTTGGCGCTGGTAAGGAACTCCAAAAACTTGATTGCTTCACTTTTGTTTTTTGCGCTGATTGTCACACCGCCGCCGCTAACATTGATATGTGCACCACGCCCCTTTTGATTTGGGAAAAAAACGCCTACTTTTTTCGTCACATCACGATCTGCGGCGACAGAGGAGTTCGCTAAAATACCAAGATAGTACGTGTTCATAATGGCGACATCAGCCAAGCCCGCTGCAACGGCACGTGCCTGATCTCGATCACTTCCACGAGGAGCACGTGCCATGTTTTTGCGAACTCCTTTGGCCCAAGCAAGCGCCTTATCCATCCCATTGGCAGCAATAATAGAAGCCAGCAAGGATTGATTGTATATGTTGCTTGAGGAACGTGCTACGACTCGGCCTTTCCACTTGGCCTTGGCCAAGGCTTCGTAAGTGGATAGCTCACTTGGATTTACACGATCCTTCGAATAAACGATCACCCGGGAACGTACTGTCATCCCATACCAATATGACTCAGGATCTCGCATTGAAGCCGGAACATTCTCCTTCAATCCTTGGGAAATAACCGGCTGAAGAATCCCTGCAGCCTTGGCCCTGTGCAACCTACCAGCATCGACTGTGAGTAACACATCCGCAGGAGAGTTTTCACCTTCGCTGATCAGGCGCTGAATTAATTGATCCGCACTGCCCTTAATCACATTCACCTTGATCCCAGTTTCTTCAGTGAATTGATTGAAAAGAATTTTATCAGAATCATAATGCCGGTGCGAATAGACATTAACTTCAGCAGAAAACAGACAAGTACTGCCAAAAGCTAAATGTATAATTAATAATTTAGTGAAATATTTCATATATGCTTCCCTATAAATCTTTCTAATAAGTTGCTGGAATGAACCTCGCAACCACAAAAAAAGTAAGATATTTATCGCAGTTGTCAAGAACGAGTCTCATTATCAATTTTGAAAAAGCACTTAAGTGTTTAATTATTAGAAGTATATACCAAAATTTAATGAGCTGGCTTCAAAGATCGATAATAGTTCATGTATCAGATAATTAATTCGATTCCCTTCACCCAATCCAGTTCTCTACCCTTCATTCTAAACGGTTTACAGCTGCGATAAGGCAGTGGGGATTCTGATTCTCACAACAGATTCAATGGGCTTAATCTGAGACCTGACGGCATCAAACCCTTAAAGCTTGAACTTTAAATTGTGATTATCGAAACTCTTCCCAATGGTTGCTGTTATTTCTCCCGCTAAAACGCTCGATTTTGAGACACCGTCATTAACGAACTCCAGTTCGTGCCCAGAATTTCTTGATCATTCCCAAAACCTCATCAACACGCTTCGCACATTATCAGAGAGCAAACTGTGTTCACTCATGTCGATTAGTTCTAAGTTGGCAGCTTTGAATGAGCAACGCTTCCAAGATTGGAGTCTGCCGTTCACTACATCCAATGCGAAACAGGCGATAATGGCGTTTAAGGGTGATGTTTATACCGGATTTACTTTTGAGGAGTACAACGAGAAAGATTTCGCTTATGCGCAGAAGCATCTTCGGATTCTGTCCGGGCTTTATGGTCTCTTGCGTCCTTTGGATCTAATCCAACCGTATCGTCTTGAAATGGGGACAAAACTAGCTACGCCGCAGGGCAAAAATTTATACGACTTTTGGGGTTCGACTCTAACGAATGCACTCAACAGCGCCATTAAAAATTCAGGAATTCAAATTTTAATAAACCTGGCTTCAAACGAATATTACAATGCCGTTGACAAGCCCGCCTTGCAAGGGCGTGTGATAACACCGATTTTTAAAGATCAGAAAAGGGGCGATTTCAAGGTTATCAGTTTTTTTGCAAAGAAGGCTAGGGGTGCTATGTCAGACTACCTTGTTCGTCATCGCATAAGTGAACCTGAGGAATTGAAAGAATTTAAAGGATTGGGATATCGGTTTAATCCAAATCTTACGAGGGATGATAACTGGGTTTTCACTCGGAAGGAAGCAGCCTAATAAAATTGTGAGTTGAAGCATCACCTATTTCACAACTAATTATTCACAACACAAGTCGTTGAATCAATACAGCAACTCACTGAATGAAAAGTGAAGTGATTCATTGAGAAAAAGGGAAAGGCAGTGAGGCTAGCTGTGTCTAAGACGATCGTCTGTTGAGTGTTTTGAGTGGGAGAGGGTTTGCTTCCCTTCACCCGCTCTACATTTTCGTCTTTTTTAGAACGAATGGTTTACGGCTCGGGTCAGCCGAAGAGGCTCTGTATTGGTTTGCCGAGGCCGTCGCGGGTAACGTAGAAGGGGCGTTGCTCCACCTCGTAGGCCAGGCGCGGCGAGATGCCCATGGCCTTGTAGAGGGTTGCGTGCAGATCCTCGATGACGACCGGGTCCTTGACGGTCGAGCAGGGGCGCTCGTCGGCTGTCACCCCGTGGAGGTGGCCTTTTCTGATGCCGCCACCGAACAGCAGCACGGAGCCGGCGTCGGTGAAATGCCGGTGCATGCCGTAGTGAGCCAGCTCGTTGATGGTGTCAGGCACCTTGACCTGGTCCCGCACCTTGTTGCCCGGCTTGCCCTCGACGAGCATGTCCCGGCTGAACTCGCTGGCAAGCACGATCAAGGTGCGGTCGAGCAGTCCTCGCTCCTCGAGGTCGAGCACGAGCTGCGCGATCGGGGCGTCGATCTGCCGCTTCAAATCGGTGAGTCGCGTGTGGCCGTTCTCGTGCGTGTCCCAGTTCAGAAACGGCACGTACTCGGTGGTCAACTCGATGAAGCGCGCCCCAGCCTCGACTAGGCGACGAGCCAGCAGGCAGCCGCGGCCGAACTGGCCTGTGTTGTACGTGTCGAACACTTCCTTTTTCTCGAGCGACAGGTCGAACGCCCCAGCCGACGGCGACGTCAGCAGTCGATGCGCGCTGTCGAGCGAGCGCAGGAGCGATTCTTTTTGGTAGTCGCTGCCGGCGAGGCCAACGGGACTTTGGTCCACCAGTTTTTTGTAAGCCTTGTAGCGGTTGGCAAAGCGCGACTTACTCATGCCGGACGGCGGGCGAACGGTATTCAACGCCTCATCCGCGTTGGCGATGTGAAACGGCCCATACTCGCTGCCGAGGAAGCCGGCCGAGTGGAACGCTTTCAACTCCTCGCCCTCGCCGACGTCGAGCCGCTGGCCGATGTCGATGAACGCCGGCATCGCCGGGTCGCGCGGGCCAAGCGTGCGGGCGATCACCGCGCCGATGTGCGGGGCGGCGACGGTCTGCGGCGGCGCGTAGCCGGTGTGCCATTGGTACTGGTGGCGCGAGTGCAGAATGAACCCGAGGTCGCCGGCCTTGTAGGTGCGGATGAGCGTGCCGCGATCCATCACCGAGCCAATTTTCTCGAGCCCCTTGGTCAGCTTGATGTGATCCACCGCCGAGTCGATCGCCGGGAAGGTGCTGAGCACTTGGCCGGGCGAGAGGCCTTTCTCGAACGGCGTGTAGCGCTTGGGGTCAAACGTCTCGGTGTGGGCCATACCGCCGCCCATCCAGAGGACGATCATGCAATCGGCGGTGGGCTCGATTCTCTCCCCGGCCGACTCGGCCAAGAGTTGGCGAGGGGCGCCGGCGGCCATGGCGCCAAGCGTTGCGGCACTGGCGGTCTTGAGAAAGTTACGGCGATTCCATTTGCCCTGCTGAGTCACGCGGGAAAGGTTGCCCAAGCGCAGCTTCTTGGCAAGTTTCGGCTACGACGGGCCGATAGGTCGGGTTTACTTGGCCGGGCGCGGCTCAGGCTTTTTCCTGGATGAGTTCCCGGCGGCCGCCACCGAGGAGTTCCCCGACGAAGTTGGTGGTATAGACGCCCCGGCAAAATTCAGGGTCATGCAGGATGGCTTTCTGGAAAGGAATGGTCGTCTTGATGCCGGTGACGATGTACTCGTCGAGCGCACGGTTCATCTTGTTCATGGCGTCGCGCCGGTTGGTGCCGTAGGTGATGAGCTTGGCCATCATCGAGTCGTAGTGGCTCGGGATGGTGTAGCCGGCGTAGGCGTGGCTGTCGAGTCGCACACCACGGCCGCCGGGCGCGTAGTACATCTCGATCTTGCCGGGGCTGGGGCGGAAGTCATTCCACGGATCCTCGGCGTTGATGCGGCACTCGATGGCGTGGCCGCTGAACTTGATGTCGCTCTGCGAGAGCTTCAACGGCTCGCCCATGGCGACAAGAATCTGCTGCTTGACGAGGTCGACGCCAGTGACCTCCTCGGTGATGGGGTGCTCGACCTGGATGCGCTTGTTGACCTCGAGGAAGTAGAAGTTGCCCTTGTCGTCGACGATGAACTCGACGGTGCCGGCGTTGGTGTACTGTGCTGCCTGCGCAATCTTGATTGCCGCCTTGCCCATTTGAACGCGCAATTTCTTATGCTTGCCCTCGAGAAATGGCGAGGGCGTTTCCTCGATGAGCTTTTGGTTTCGGCGCTGGATGGAGCAGTCGCGCTCCCCGAGGTGGATGATGTTGCCCTTGTTGTCACCGAGAATCTGGAACTCGATGTGGCGCGGGTTCTCGATGAGTTTCTCGATGTAAACCCCGCTGTTGGCAAAAGACTTTTCAGCCTCGCTGCGGGCGGTGTGGTAGCCCTTGACCAGCGAGATGTCGTTGTGGGCAGTGCGCATTCCGCGGCCTCCGCCGCCGGCCACGGCCTTGATCATCACCGGGTAGCCAATTTCCTTGGCGGTCTTGAGCGCCTCCTGCTCGGTCTCGACGACGTCCTTCGATCCGGGAGGGATCGGCACGCCGGCCTTGCGGGCCAACTCGCGGCTGATGGCCTTGTCCTCCAGCGCATTCATCGCTTCGGACTTCGGGCCAATGAAGCGGATGTTGCAGTTCTCGCAGACCTCGGCGAAGTGGGCGTTCTCGGAGAGGAACCCGTAGCCGGGGTGAATGGCATCGACGTCCGAAATCTCGGCTGCGCCGATGATGCGATCGATCCGCAGGTAACTCTCAGCGCTGGGCGCGCCGCCGATGCAGATGGCTTCGTCCGCCATCTGGGCGTGCATGGAGTTCGAGTCCGCCTCCGAGTACACCGCCACGGTGCGGATGTTCAACTCCTTGCAGGCGCGAATGACCCGGACGGCGATCTCCCCGCGATTGGCTACCAGTAATTTTTCAAACATTCAGTGGATCCTGGCTAACGATCGTGCTGCGTCGCTCCATCACGCGGGACGCACCCGGAACAGCGGTTGGCCGAACTCCACCGGACGACTGTCCTCGACGAGGATTTCCGTGACCACGCCGCTCATCTCGGCCTTGATCTCGTTCATCACCTTCATCGCCTCGATAATGCAAACCACGGTGTCGGCTATCACCGTGTCGCCGATTTCAACGTACGTCCCGGACTCGGGTGAAGGCTTGCGGTAAAAAGTGCCGATCATCGGCGACTTGATCTCGGGATCGGTTGCCGGTGCGGACGCCGGTGCGGGCGCGGCAACCGGGATCTCAGCCGACGAGACCGGGACGGGCGCGGCAGGCGGCAGGTAGTGCTGCACCTGCACCTCCTCTGATTTGCCCTCCCTGGAGGCGCGTCGCAGCTTGATCTTGAATCCCTCCTTCTCCATTTCGAACTCGGAGAGGGAGTTTTTCTTCATCAAGTCGACAATGCTTTTGATGTCTTTAAAGTCCACGGTGGATGAAAATGTTACGGCGCTGCGCCTGGGTTCGGGTTGTTGTTCACTCCTCAATATCGGGAATTGCGGCCGCCGCGCCTCATGCGCAGCAACTGTCAACGCGCCGAGGCTAGTCACCGGCCCCAAGGCGGTCAAGGTCGATTCCCCCTTGGCCAAGCGCGTTTCCGACGTGACGCCGCAGCGTGGCCGGTGTTAATTCCCCGGAGGTGACACCAAGAGAAACCAGCCAACTGCTGCAGCGATACAAGGCCGGCGAGATCGACGAGGCCGAAGTACTGCGCGTGCTGTGCGCCGCGCCGATCGATGACCTTGGCTTCGCGCAGGTCGATGCCCACCGTGCGCTACGTCAGGGATTCCCCGAGATTATTTTCGGCGCCGGAAAAACCCCAAGCCAAGTCGCCGCCATAGCGGCCAAGGTGATGGAGCGAGAGGAGCGCGTGCTGATCACCCGCGCCAACGCCGACCACGCCGCCGCCGTACGCGGGCAGTTCCCCGATGCCGTGCACCACGAGTCGGCGCGGTGCATCGCGGTCGAGGCCAGATGCTTGGCCAAGCGACCCGGCACCATCGCGGTGCTGTGCGCCGGGACGAGTGATTTGCCGGTCGCCGACGAGGCGGCGCTCACGGCGGATTTCATGGGCAACGAGGTCGTGCGCGTGAACGACGTCGGCGTGGCCGGGCTGCACCGGCTGCTCGCGAGCATGCCCACCGTGCGCGAGGCCAGCGTCGTCATCGCCGTCGCCGGCATGGAGGGTGCTCTGCCCAGCGTGGTCTCCGGTTTGGTGCGGCGGCCGGTGATCGCCGTGCCTACGAGCGTGGGCTACGGGGCGAGTTTTGGCGGCATGGCGGCACTGCTGGGCATGCTCAACAGTTGCGGCAGTGGCGTGACCGTGGTGAACATCGACAATGGCTTCGGCGCCGGCTTTGCCGCCAACCAAATCAACGCCCTAGCCAGCGACTGAGTCGCCTTTGCCCCTTCTGCCTTTGATTGGCCAATTATTTTTTGGGCTTTGACTTGGTTTTGGTTTTTCTCCATTTTGCGCGCCGCTCGACTTGGCCGCGCTTGGCCAAGCCCGTTAAAACCGCATCAGCCAAAAAACATCGTGGGAAAATCACTTGTCATCGCAGAGAAACCGTCGGTCGCCACCGATATCGCCCGTGTGCTCAAGGCGCCGCGCGACAAGTCGAAGGACTTTTTCGAGAACGACGACTACGTGATTTCCTCGGCCGTGGGCCATTTGCTGACCATTATCGTGCCGCCCGACCAGGACATCAAGCGCGGCAAATGGACCTTCGACAAGCTGCCGCACATCCCCTCGCATTTCGACCTTGAGCCGATCGCCAAGAGCGAGTCGCGGCTGCGGGTGTTGCTGCGGCTAATCAAGCGCGACGACGTCGATCGCCTCGTGAACGCCTGCGACGCCGGGCGCGAGGGCGAGCTGATTTTCCGCTACATTTTCCAATACGCGAAGACGAAACACCCGAAGAAAACGGCGGGCAAAACGGTCTCACGGCTTTGGCTGCAGTCGATGACGCCGGACGCGATCCGTACTGGCTTCGCCAACCTGCGCAGCGACGACGACATGAAGCCGCTGGCCAACGCCGCCAGTTGCCGGAGCGAGGCCGACTGGCTCATGGGCATCAACGGCACGCGGGCGATGACGGCGTTCAACTCGAAGAGCGGCGGCTTTTACCTCACGCCGGTCGGCCGGGTGCAGACGCCGACGCTAGCCGTGGTGGTCGAGCGAGAGAAGGCGATCCGCGCGTTCGTCCCGCGCGACTACTGGGAGGTGCACGCCACGTTCCTCGCCGCCGGCGGCGAGTACACCGGCCGGTGGCTCGACGACGGTTTCAAGAAAGATCCCGACGACGCCCACAAGCGGGCGGAACGAATTTGGGAACAGGCCAAGGCGGACGGCATTCAGGCCAAATGCGACGGACAGGCGGGCGAGGTGAGCGAGCAAAGCAAGCCGACCAAGCAGGCGGCGGCGGCGTTGTTCGACCTCACGACATTGCAGCGCGATGCCAACGCGAAGTTTGGATTTTCAGCGCGCAACACGCTCGGCATCGCGCAGGCGCTGTACGAGCGGCATAAGGTGCTGACCTATCCGCGAACCGACTCGCGCTGCCTACCGGAGGATTACGTCGGCACGGTGAAGCAGACCCTCGAGTCGCTTGGCCAAGCGCGCTACGGCAGCCTCGCCAGCGACGTGCTCAAGAACGACTGGGTCCACGGCGGCAACAAGAAGGTGTTCAACAACGCCAAGATTTCCGATCACTTCGCCATCATCCCCACCCTCAAGCCGGCACCCGGCACGCTCAAGGAACAGGAGCAGAAAATTTACGACCTCGTGACCAAGCGGTTCATCGCCGTGTTTTATCCGTCGGCGGAATTCCTAGTCACGACCCGCATCACCCGCGTGGAGGGCGAGCCGTTCAAGACCGAGGGGAAAGTACTCGTAAAGCCCGGTTGGCTAACGGTTTACGGACGCGACAAAACCAAGGAAAACGATGGCCACTTGGTGCCGGTGGCGACCGGCGAGTCGGTGAAAACGAGCGAAGTAAACGTCGAAGCCAAGGCCACGCGGCCGCCGGCGCGCTACACCGAGGCCACACTTCTCGGCGCGATGGAGCACGCCGGCAAACGCATCGACGACGAGGAATTGCGGGAGGCCATGAGCGACAAGGGGCTGGGCACGCCGGCGACGCGGGCCTCGATCATCGAGGAATTGATCCGCCACAAGTACATGGTGCGCGAACTGCGCGAGCTCATCCCGACAGCGCAGGCGTCCTCGCTCATCACCCTGCTCACGGCGCTCAAGGTGGACGCCCTCTCAAAACCGGAGCTGACCGGCGAGTGGGAATACAAACTCAAGGAGATCGAGCGCCGGAACTTCGATCGCGAGTCGTTCATGAACGAGATCCGCTCGATGACCGAGAAGCTCGTCAACACCGCCAAGGCGTTCGACGGCGACACGGTGCCGGGGGACTACGGCATTTTGAAGACACCCTGTCCCAAGTGCAGCGGAGTGGTGAAGGAAACGTACAAGCGGTTCCACTGCGAGGCCGAAGGGTGCGACTTCAGTTTTTGGAAGACGATGGGCGGGCGGCAGTTCGAGTTGCCCGAGGCGGACGAGTTGGTGGCCAATCGGTGTATCGGCCCGCTGGACGGATTCCGCAGCAAGATGGGCCGCGCATTCTCGGCGGAGCTGAAGCTGACCGACGAACACAAGGTGGAGTTCGACTTCGGCAACGACGACGACGACGAGGAGGAAGTTGACTTCAGCGGACAGGAACCGATCGGCACCTGCCCGAAGTGCAAAAGCCCCGTGTACGATCACGGCCGCGCCTACGTTTGCGAGAAGAACACCGGCAAAGACCGAGAGTGCAAGTTCCGCACCGGCAAGATGATTCTCAAGCGCGATATCGAAATGGCACAGGTCGTCAAGCTTCTCAAGGACGGCAAGACGGACTTGATCCCCAACTTCGTTTCCAAGAAGGGCCGACCATTCAAGGCATACCTCGTGCTCAAGCCGGACGGCGACGTTGGCTTTGAGTTTGAGCCAAGGGCCAAGCCGGCAGCCAAGGGCGGTAAATAGCTCCGCTTAGCCAAGCGGGGGCGATCAGGCTCAAGTCTTGCTTCTATAGTTTTGTTTGCGAGTTGCCACAACGCAAACTGCTATGCTAGATTTCCTTGTTCGAAGGGAATGGCTGACGAAAAACCACCAAAAATAAAGGGGAATAAGACCAATGCCGACAGCGAGGATCGATTTCCGAATCCGCGCACGTGGATGCTTTGGGCGTTGGGTATCTTCATGGTCGTGATGCTGTTTCAGGTCGGCAAAACGGCCAACAACCCTACTGAAAAGATCGATTATGCCACGCTGCAGGGCTGGATCCGGAGCGGGATTGAAGTCACGGGCCACATCGAGTATCCCCCACCCAACGCCTCCGTGATGTGCACCATCACCGGGTACCGCGTTGAGAACGGTAAAAGAGTCCCGTTTTCGTTTGAGGACAAGCTTGACGAGGCGCAGGAGAAAGAATTGGGGAATGCCGGGTTCCAGTCGCGCGACAAGAACACCCTGCTGATGGGGTTCCTCGTGAACCTACTGCCGATCCTGCTGATTTTTCTGCTGATCTGGTTTGTGCTGATCCGGCAGATCCGCAGCGCCGGTCGTGGCGCGATGAGCTTCGGCAAAAGCAAGGCCCGGGTGCTTAACAAGGGTAAAAACAAAATCACCTTCAAGGATGTTGCCGGTGTCGATGAAGCCTGCGAAGAGGTCTCCGAACTAGTTGAGTTTCTCAAGGATCCAAAAAAATTCCAGAAGCTCGGTGGCAGAATCCCCAAGGGCATCCTGATGGTCGGCGCTCCGGGCACCGGCAAGACGCTGTTGGCCAAAGCCATCGCCGGCGAGGCCGAAGCCGCCTTCTTCAGCATCAGTGGCTCGGACTTTGTCGAGATGTTCGTCGGTGTCGGCGCAAGCCGCGTGCGTGACATGTTCGAGCAGGCGCGCAAGAGCACACCCTGCCTGGTGTTCATCGACGAGATCGACGCCGTGGGACGCTCGCGCGGCCACGGGCTGGGCGGCGGCAACGACGAGCGCGAGCAGACGCTCAACGCGCTGCTCGTCGAGATGGACGGCTTCGACACGCAGGACGGCATCATCATCATCGCTGCCACCAACCGGCCGGACGTGCTCGACCCCGCGCTGCTGCGTCCGGGCCGCTTCGACAGGCAGCTCACGGTAAACCTGCCCGACGTGCGCGGCCGCGAGGATATCCTCAAGGTACACGCCAAGAAAGTGAAGCTGGCCAAGGTGGTCGACCTCAGCATCATTGCCCGTGGTACTCCAGGTTTCTCCGGGGCGGAACTGGCCAACCTGCTAAACGAGGCCGCGTTGCTGGCGGCGCGCACCGACAAGAAGGCCATCAACATGGCCGAGCTCGAGGAGGCCCGCGACAAGGTGCGCTGGGGCCGCGAGCGCCGCAGCATGGCCATGACCGACGAGGACAAGAAAATCACCGCATGGCACGAGGCCGGCCACGCGCTGCTCAATGTCCTGCTCAAGAAGTGCCATCCGCTGCACAAGGTCACCATCATCCCGCGCGGCCAGGCACTTGGCGCTACAATGTCGCTGCCCAAGGAAGATGTGCTCAACCGCCAAAGCAAGGAGATGCGTGAGACGATTGCCATGACCATGGCCGGCCGGATCGCCGAGGAAATCGTGACCGGCGACGTCTCCACCGGCGCGTCCAGCGATATCAAGCAGGCCACCAGCATGGCCCGCGCCATGGTCACCCAGTGGGGTATGAGCGACAAACTCGGCATGGTCCTCTACGGGGACAGCGACGACTACGTGTTTCTCGGCAAGGAGATTTCGCAGAACAAGACTTACAGCGAGGAGACCTCCCAGCAGATCGACGCCGAGGTTCGGCGATTGATCGATGAGGGGTACCAATTGGCCAAGAAACTCATCAAGGATAACCGCGACAAACTCGACCTCATCGCCAACGCCCTGCTCGAGCACGAGACGCTCGACGGCAAACAGGTCGAGGACATCGTGCTCACTGGCAAATTTACCCCCAATGCGCCGCCGCCGGACGTTGATCCTCCCTCGGGAGCCGACGCCGGCACCCCCACGCCGGACGTGCCGGAGACCGACAAACCCAAGCTCGACGACGGCTTGGGCGACCCCGCTCCCGCGACTGCCTGACGTTTTTTTGCCAGAAGAACGCGCCGCTTCAATAGAAACCCGTTGACTTGTAGTAACTTGGGCAGCTAAATTGACGACCCCGGACTGAGCAATGCCCAAGCTGATCGTTTTAACCGAAGGAATCGAGCCAACCTCGTTTGAGTTGACGAAGGAAGCCGCTTCTGTGGGTCGCGACGACGAGAACGACATCACCCTCCCGCATCAGTCCGTCTCCGGCAGTCACGCCGAGTTGGTGATGAGGGGCGAGGACGTGCACGTCCGCGACCTCGGCTCCACCAACGGCACCTACATCAACGGCAACAAGGTCGCCGAGTCGCCGCTGCAGCCGAGCGAAGTGATCACCTTCGGCGAAGTGGAGTTGAAGCTCGATGGCCCCCGGAAAGCCCAGTCCCACGACAAGCAACTCGAGCAGGGTGTCCGGCTGGGGAACCTCGACTCAGCGCCCAAGGGGCCGGCCAAGGGCTTCAGCAAAAAATCGGATAAGTCCGGAAGATACTTCGTCATTTTCGGCGTGGTTGTGGCCTTCGTGATCATCGGCGCGCTGGTCATGGCCTGGACGAGATTAAATTAAGCAGCCGCGCTTGGCCAAGCGCAAACCTTCCCGGTCAACCCTCCTTCAACCAACGTGCCGCATTGGCCGCCGCGTACGTCACGATGATGTCCGCACCGGCACGCCGCATCGAGAGCAGAGACTCCATCGTCACCGCCCGCTCGTCTACCCAGCCGCGCTTGGCCGCCGCCTGCAACATCGAGTACTCGCCGCTCACCGCGTATGCCGCCGTCGGGCAGCCGAAGTGCGCCTTCACCCGGTACAAAATATCAAGGTAGGCCAAGGCTGGTTTCACCATCACGATGTCCGCACCCTCACGCAGATCCAGCGCCACCTCGCGTAACGCCTCCTCCGCGTTGGCCGCGTCCATTTGGTAACTGCGCCGATCGCCGAACTGCGGAACCGACTCCGCCGCATCGCGAAACGGCCCGTAAAACGCCGAGGCAAACTTGGCCGCGTAAGACATGATCGGCGTGTCGCCGAAGCCGCCCGAATCGAGCGCCGCCCGAATCGCCGCCACGCGGCCGTCCATCATGTCGCTTGGCGCGACGACATCCGCGCCGGCCTCGGCGTGGCTCACCGCCGTCCGGGCCAGCAACTTGAGCGACGGGTCGTTGTCGATGATCGCCCGCCCACCACGCTTCTTCACCACGCCGCAATGGCCGTGGCTCATGTATTCGCACAGGCAGACATCGGTCATGACGAGCAACTCTGGCAGGTCGCGCTTCAACTGCCGCACCGCCTTTTGCACGATACCGTTTTTGGCGTAGGCACCGGAGGCGCGCTCGTCCTTCTTCGGCGGGATGCCAAACAGGATCACCGCCGACACACCGGTTTTTTGCGCCGCCGCGGCCTCGCACACCGCCTCGTCGATCGAAAGTTGAAACACCCCAGGCATCGACGACACGGCGTTGCGAACCTTGCGGCCGGGTCGGACGAACAGCGGCAGCACGAGTTGGTCGGCGTGCAGACGCGTCTCGCGTACTATGCGACGCAACGCGGCCGAGCCGCGCAATCGGCGCGGGCGGTAGCTCGGAAACTCTCCGGTCAAGGCAGACGGCATGCGCGGCATGATAAACAATCCCGCCCACAAGCCAAGCGCTTGGCCAAGCGGTCAGGTGCCAATCTTCGAGACCAAAATCGCCAGCCCAATGACGCCGAAGCAAATGGCGAAGCAGATGACAAACCCCCAAAAATCCTGTGGGGTTGGCCGCTGAAACTCCAGCGAACTGCCCGGGAACAGCTTGCGCTCGTCGAACCGATCCGGCTGCGCGTAGCTCTTCTCCATCTCAGCCCGGTCGCCGGCCGGGTCGGGATCGACCGGCGTTTTCATTTTCACGTACAGCCGGTCGAGCGCCTCTTTGCTGTTTGGCTTGGTCACCAAACTGGCGAGGATCATAATGATAAACGGCACCACCGTGGCAAACGGCAGGTCGAGTGTCTTGATGGCCGCCTTGTCCATCGAGGCCAGGTTGAGGCCCAACTTGTCGATGATGAGCATCTCCAGCCGCAACCGGCCGCTGCCCACGAGTTCGCAGTCGTACTCGTAAACCACCTCCTCGCCGCCCGGCACTTTTCGGCGGTCGATCTCCTTGAGTTTATCGTCGCCCATCGGCTTGACGCCGCCGGTCCAAAAGAGGGCCACGCCGCCGCGCCGCTTGGTCTCCGTCATCGGCGCGCCGGCTGTGCTCGCCTTGCCGCGCGCGACGTCCAGCGGTAAGGCGGCGCGGGTGACGGTGCTCTTGATGACGTGGCTGGTGCGCGTGTACGCCGGGCTGCTGGCCACGCCGGGGCTGAGCTTGGGCACGGCGATGGGCAGCACGAGGAAAAACAGCAGACAAAAGGTGAACGTGATCCACGCGGCGCCGGTCGTCGCACGCCGCCAATACATCCCCACCCAAAACACGGCGGCGAAAAGCATTGGCACAATCCACGTCAACTGCAGGTTGGCGAACATGTCGTTAATGGTCAGCGAAAGCGCCACCGATCCGGCGACAACCAACGCGCCGACGATACGGGCCAGCCGAAGGCTCTCGGCCTCGGTGGCGTCCGACTTGATGTACGGGTGGTAAATATTTCGCACCACCAGCGCGGCGCAGACAATCATGAAACAGTCCACCGTGCTCATCAGCGCGGCCAGCAGGCAGGCGACCATCAGGCCCACCAAGCCGATGTTCAGCGGCCCGAGCAGCTTGAGCGTGGCCACGCCCCATGCCTGGTCGGCGTCCGCCATCAGGGTCGCGTCACTGCCGTACAGCGTGAGCACGATCAACGCAGTGACCACCCAACCGATAGTGCAGAATCGCTTGAGGAAATTGCCCGTGACCAGCCCCACGCGAGCGTCCCATTCGCTCTTGGCCGTGCCGCCACCGGTGACAATGAAATGCGGTGTCAGCACGATGCCAATCATGTTGATGATCACAATCGCCACGATGGCGTACAGCGGAAACTCACTCGCCGTGCTACCGCCGATGATGGTGAATTTATCGTCGCCGAGCTGCTCGTGCATGAGGCGAAAGGCATCCATCAGCCCGTCGCCCTCACTACCAAATTTATCCACCACCGCCGAGAGCCCAAACGGGATCAGCAACACCGACAGCACGATGATGCAAATGCCTTGAATAAGATCCGTCCAGTACGCCGCCGCGATGCCCCCGAGCAGTCCGTAAGTGATGACGATCACCGCGACTAACGGCAGCAGCGTGTATTGCAGCGGCATCCCAAACATCGTATCGCCCAAGAGCGGCCCGGCCACCTTGCCGATGGCGGTGAACATCATCGCCCCGTAAGTCATGTAGAAAAAACAGCCGAACAGAGCATAAGCCACGCCGATGGCCTTCGACTCGTAACGCTCCACGAACCAGTCGCCGAGCGTCAGGCTGCGCATGCGCCGATACCACACCGCGCTGATCCAATACACCGGCGTGACGAACAGCCAATACATCACGTTCCACATCCCGCTCATGCCGTTGTGGAACGTGCCGCGCGCCGTGTTCACCGGGTCGGCCGAGCCTGTGCCCGAGCCGAACGCGGCAAACGTCTGCATCAACTTGCCGAAACTGCGGCCGGCCATGAAAAAATCCTGCTGCTTTTTCTGGCCGCGCATCAGCCAAAAACCAACGCCCGCCATCCCGGCGAAATACAGAAGCAAAACGAGGTAATCAATCGGTTGCATGAGGTTTACTGAGGTTCGGTTGAACGGCGGTCAGTCGATGCCGAAACGGCAACCGATGCAAACAAAAAACGGCGCGGGTGACACAGCAGTGGTGCGGGTGTAGTTTGCCCCCCCGCGAGACATCGGATGAGAGAATCACTCATAATAGTCAGCTTGATACTTGGCCAAGCGCTTGGCCAAGCGGGGCTGCCGCCGCGCCTCGACCAGTACACCCTGGCCAAGGGGCCGATGGTCATCGGGGGCGTCAGTCAAAACGCATCCGGCCTCACCTACCACGCCGGGCGCGACAGCCTGTTCGTCGTGCTCGACGCGCCCCAGCGGATCGTCGAACTTGGCCTCGACGGCTCCCTCAAGCGCAAGATCAACCTCAACAAGTTCGAGGACACCGAGGGCATCGTGTGGCTGGGCGAAAACCGGTTCGCCGTGGTCGAGGAGGCGCACGGCAACATCGTGCTTATCGAGCTCGAGCCCAAGGACGGCGGCGTCAGTTGGAAAAAAGCGAAGAAGCTCAAGCCCGAAATCAAGGTCAACGCCACCAACGGCATCGAGGGCATTGCGTACGACCCCTTGGCCAAGCGCTTCTTTGTCGCCCGCGAAAAAAGCTCCCCGGCCGTCTTCAAAATCATCCCGCCCAAGCCGGAAAGCGACACTCCCCCGACCGCCATCCTGATGAGTCTCGCCGGCCGCGGCCTGCGCGACATCTCCGGCCTGCATTACGACGCCAAAAACGAGCGACTGCTCATCCTCAGCCACGAGTCGGCCTGCGTCGTCGAGGCCAACAAGTACGGCATCGAGACCAGCCGCCTGCTGCTGCGCGGCGGCAAGGCCGGCCTCAGCCGAACCATCTTCAAGGCCGAGGGTGTCGCGCTCGACAAGCGCGGCACCCTCTACATCGTCAGCGAGCCCAACCTGCTGTACATCTTCAAAAAGGGGGAATTGCAGCCCGAGGAACCGGATAACAGGGAGGCGAAGTAGTCCTGTCCACTATTCGGCTCCAAGCACGACTCCCGAATCGGAAGCTAGCTCGAATTGGATTGCCCGTCCGTCTTGTTGGAGATCGGCCACGCTGCCGGGATTGGATTCCCCAAGGATCTTACTCTTCAGGCGGCTCACTCCTTTCAATCTGACTTCTTTCACCTCCCCAGAAAGATTAAACGCAATGATCGTTTCCCTGCTTTCGAGTTTGCGGCGGTAAACCAGGATCATGTCGTTGTCGTTGGCCTGGATGAACTCCAGTTCGCCATCGACCAACTCCCGTCGTTGTTTTCGCAGTGCAATCAAGGTTCGGTAATATTCCAGCAATTCCAGATTTGATTTCACAGCGGTCGGCTTGGCTTGTTTGCCGTTTGGCCCAAAAACCTGCGGGCGATGGTCGATGCCCTCCCAAATGATCGGCTTGCGGCAGTCCGGATCGTCGCCCCCCCACATGCCGCGCTCATCCCCATTCCAAATGTGCGGAGCGCTGATGAACGTGAACTGGTGCATCAACATCATTCGCATTTCGCGTATTGTATTTTCATTCGGCGGGCCAACATCCAGTTCCGGGTTGCCGCGAGCGCCCATCCTGTATTTGTACTGTTGCTTGTTTTGGAACGACGTGGCGAATCGCGGGCTGTCGTGGCTGGCCACCAGGTTCATTAGGTTTTGAGCTAAAGGCCGATCGTAGGCTGCATACACCCGGTTCATCTCGGCGACAAACCCGCTAGGCTTGAGGCCACCATTGGCCTGCGCGAAGAATTGACGGGCCGGCTTGTACCACTGGTAGTGCATCACCGAGTCGAAAACGTCGCCGTGTAGGAACGGTCGCGGATCCATCAGTTGATCCGGCCATTTTGTCCACCACGCCTCGCCAAGGAGCAGTGCACCGGGGTTGATCCCGCGGACGAACTTCCGGTAGTCACGCCAGAAACCAAGCGGCACATGCGAGGCGACATCGAGCCGGAAGCCGTCCACGCCATCACTCGGGTCGCCGTCGGCGTTGGGATCCAGCCACCGGCGGGTGACGTTGAAGACATGCGCCTTAACCTCCGGTTGCAGGTCACCCTCGAACGCGTAGCCTTTGCGTTTGCCCACCGCATTTACTTTCTTCAGTTCCGGCAGTGTCTTGACACCAAGCCAGCCCTCGTAGCTAAACTCATCCTCCGGCGTCGCGGGGTCATCGAACGAAGTGATATCGTACCAGTCACGGAACCGGCTCTTACTCTGGTTTTCCTTCAGATCCTCCCATGCCCAAAAAGTGATGCCGGTATGGTTCCAGGAGTAATCGATGATGAGACGCATATTCCGACGATGTACTTCGCGGATGATCTTGAGAAATAGGCGGTCGGCTGCAGTCCAACGCCATGTCTCCGGGTCAACCGGATCCTCCGCATTAATGATCGCCGAGTCACCGACCGGATCCGGGCCGAAAGTGCGATCAATGTGGCGATAGTTGCGCGCGTCGTATTTGTGGAGCGACGGCGAATCGTTGAGCGGGTTGAAGTAAATGGCAGTGATACCCAGATCCTGCAGATAATCCAGCTTCTCGAGCACTCCCTGCAGGTCGCCGCCGAACCGTCGGGCCGCAGCCAACTTGTGAAAGTGCCCCACCTCGGCCTTAGCCCAATCCTCCTGCTCATACCAGTCCTGATTCCACGGTGTCACCTTCCAGTTGGCCGGCACATAACCGGGATAAGCCCCCTGCATGAACGCCGGCTTGGGATCATTTGAGGGATCGCCATTCCGAAATCGTTCAACAAAAATCTGGTACCAGATCGCCTCCCTCGCCCATCCCGGCGGCTCGTCAAACGGCGCCGTCAACGGACGCGCTTGACCAAGCGAAAGCCAGGCAAAACAGCATGCCAACCATGCCACTGATTTCCATAAACTACCGGGCATTGAATTCTCTCGTTGCTCGTTCATTCGCTCAATGATCGACGTGGTCGATTTACCGGGGACGAACGGGATGATCACGACCTCGCCGCCACCGGACTCCACCACAGCACGCTCGTCAGCCTCCAGCGTCTCAGGCGTGTAGTCGCCGCCCTTCACATAGACATCCGGCTTGGCCAGGCGCAGAAAATTATCGGCGCGTTTCTCGGGGAAAACCGCTACGGCCCCGACCGACTCCAGCGCCGCCAACACCACTGCGCGGTCGGCCTCGGAGTTGAGCGGCCGGCTTGGCCCCTTGAGTTGCCGGACCGACTCGTCGCCGTTGCAGCCAATCAACAGCACATCGCCCAGCGTCGCCGCCTGCTCAAGGTAGGTGACGTGACCGGCGTGCAACAAGTCGAAGCAGCCGTTGGTCACGACCAGCCGATGGCCGGCCTCCCGCAACGCCTCCCGCCAGGCGGGCAATTCCTGCAGCGAAATGATTTTCTTCTGCGCACTCATGCCAAGAGGAGCGTATACGCGGCCGGCTCAATAGCCAATCGCCGCGCCGTCCTTTCGCGCCTCCGAGCCGCCGTGGAGCAGGTCGGTTTCGTAATCGATCCGGATCGCCTGGTAGCCGCCACCCGATCCGCCGCGAGAGACCTTGTGGCCTCGTTTTTTCAATTCCTCCAAGGCTTCATCGCTCACTCCGCTCTCGACGATCAACCGGCCGCCATCGGACATGATATCACCGGTGGGCGTGTCGGAGCCGTCATGGCGGACGCGCGCGGCGTCCGAGGCGGCCTGCACGTTCATCCCGTGGTCGATCATGTTGACGAGCACCTGCGCATGGCCCTGCGGCTGCATGTCTCCGCCCATCACGCCGAACGACAGAAACGGCTTGCCATCCCTCGTCACCATCGCCGGGATGATGGTGTGAAACGGCCGCTTGTTCGGCTCGAGCCGGTTGTGATGGTTCTCGTCCATCGCAAACAGCGTCCCGCGATTCTGCATCACGAACCCGACGTTTCCCGGCACATGTCCGGAGCCGAATCCGTAATAGTTGCTCTGGATCAGCGACACGACGTTCCGATCCTTGTCGACGGCGGTCAGGTAAATCGTGTCGCCCTTGGCCAGACGCGGATCGCCGGCCGGCACGCGCAACGCCGCCTTGGCCATGTCGATGCGCTTGGCCTGCCGCTTGGCGTACGGCTTGGAGATCAACTCGGCAACCGGCAGATTTTTCTCCACCTGCGGGTCGGCGTAAAACTTGGCCCGATCGGCGAACGCCAGTTTCTTTGCCTCGGTGTAAAGGTGGATGAAGTCGGCCGAGTTGTGGCCCATCGCGGCGATGTCGTGCTGCTCGAGGACGTTCAAAATCTGCAGCGCGGCGATGCCCTGGCCGTTCGGTGGTAGTTCCCAGACGTCGTAGCCACGATAGCTGGCGCTGACCGGCTCGACCCAGTCCGAGGTGTGTCGCTTGAGATCTTCCATCGTGATCAGACCACCGACCGATACGCTGTAGCTCACGATCTCCTCCGCGATCCAGCCTTCGTAAAACGCCTTCGCCCCCTCCTTGCCGATGGCACGATAGACCTTTGCCAGGTCGCGGTTGGTCATTCGTTCGCCTTCCCCCGGCGCGCGGCCGTCCTTGAGAAATGCCCGGCTGGCGGTCGACGTTTCGCTGAGAACCGCTTCTCCGGACTTCCAATAGCCAGCAATGATCTGCGTCACGGGAAAGCCGTCCCTCGCGTAACGAATCGCCGGCGCAAGCGACTTAGCCAGCGGCAGTTTGCCGAACCGATCGTGCAACGCCTGCCAGCCGGAGACGCAGCCCGGCACCGACCAACTCAGCGGCCCCTTGAGCGGGATGCGGTCATGCCCTCGCTCGCGGATGAGTTGGCGAGAAATCCCAAGCGGCGAACGGCCACTGGCGTTGAGGCCGTAAAGCTTTTGCGACTTGGCGTCCCAAACGATGGCATACAGGTCGCCGCCGATACCGCAGCTCATCGGCTCCACCACGCCGAGCACGGCGTTGGCGGCGATGGCGGCGTCGATCGCGTTGCCACCCCGCTTAAGCACATCGACACCGGCCTGCGCAGCGAGCGTGTGGCTCGTAGCAACCATGCCGCTGGGCGCCATCACCACCGAGCGGCTGAGCTTGGGATCGCCGGTCGGTCGGTCGTAGCCGGCACCCGTCATTTGTGAATTGGCCATGACTGGAAAAAGCAGCAGCAGGGCCAGGCGCTTGACCAAACACCATTGCGGGATGCCTGCCTGCCCCGTTTGAGGGTGATTCAAGTAACGCATGGATTCGGCACGCATTGTCGGCACATTCGCATGCCCAAGGCAAGCCAAGTGCGTTTTGGGATTGCCATTCGCTTGGCCAAGCGGGAAAAAAACCAGGCGGTGACAACACTCTCCGAACAGGCCAGCCAGTTTGATGCCCTGCTGCAGCGGGACGAGCCGATGCTCGCGCTCGCGCCGATGCAGGACGTCACCGACCTTCCGTTTTGGCGAGTGATAACCAATCGCGGCGGGGCGGACGTGTATTTCACCGAATACTTTCGCGTGCACGCCGACTCGCGGCTGGAGAAGCCGATCCTGCGCTCGATCACCGAAAACCCCACCGGCCGGCCGGTCGTCGCGCAGATGATCGGCAACAGCATTCCCGATCTCGTGCGAACCGCGCGCGAGTTGCAGCAACACCCCATCGCTGGCGTCGACCTGAACCTCGGCTGCCCCGCACCGATCGTTTACAAAAAATGCGCCGGCGGCGGTTTGCTACGCGAGCCGGAACGCATCGACCGCATCCTCGGCGCATTGCGTGACGCGGTGCAGACGCGCTTCACCGTCAAGACGCGCATCGGCTTCGACGACGCTGTGGTGTTCGACGAGTTGCTGCCGATCTTCGCGCGGCACAATCTTGATCTGCTCACCGTCCACGGACGAACGGTGAAGGAGATGTACCGCAGCGCAGTGCATTACGACTTCATCTCGCGCGCGGCTGAGACGATGGACTGCCCGGTTCTGGCCAACGGCAACGTCTACTCCGCAGCCAAGGCGGAGTCGGTACTGCGCGAGACCAGCGCGCATGGGCTGATGATCGGGCGCGGCGTCATCCGCAACCCGTGGCTTTTCTCGCAGATCCGCCGGCACCTACGCGGCGAGACGCCCGTCTGGCCAAGCGGACGCGACGTACTCGACTACGTCACCGACCTGTTCGAGATGACCGCACCCGAAAACTACATCGAGAAAAGCCAGGTGCACAAAATGAAAAAATACATGAACTACTTCGGCTTGGGCGTGGACGCCGACGGGCGGTTTTTGCACGACATCCGCCGCGCCCAAACCAAGGCCGACTTCTTCGCCATCTGCCGCGAACACCTCGACCACGGCGAGCCGATGCCTCTCGAACCCTTCTCCCCCCAGCTAAAAACCACCGACGTCGTCGCCGGTTGCCACACCTAATCGAAGGGGTGGGCGAGCTCCTCCTCGTCCCAAATCAAATTTCAAATGGGGCAAGGTGGAACTCGCCCACCCCTTCCTTGCGTGAAGGGCGGTTCGCCGGTACATTGTCCCGCCTGCGATGACGCTGACTGAGAAAATTTTGGCCCGGGCGGCGGGCGAGACCGAGGTGAACGCCGGTGACAATGTCTGGGTGAAAGCCGACACGTTGATGACGCACGACGTCTGTGGCCCCGGCACAATCGGGGTGTTCAAGCGAGAGTTCGGGGAGGACGCCAAGGTGTGGGACCCCAACAAGATCGTTATCATTCCCGACCATTACATTTTCACCTCCGACTCGCTGTCCAACCGTAACGTGGACATCCTGCGCGAGTTCGCCAAGGCGCAGGGGCTTCAGTATTTCTACGACGTGATCGATGCCGAGGACGGCAAGTGGAAGTTCGACGCCTCGCAGGGGCTGCTCAAGCGCCAGTACGGCTCGCGCTACGCGGGGGTCTGCCACACGGCCCTGCCACAAAAGGGGCACCTTCGTCCCGGCGAGATTCTGTTTGGCACCGACTCGCACACCTGCATGGCCGGCGCGTTCAACCAATTCGCAACCGGCATCGGAAACACCGACGCCGGCTTCGTGATGGGCACTGGCAAACTGCTGATCAAGGTGCCGGAGACGATGCATTTTCGCTTCGAGGGCGAATTGCAGCCGGGCGTCATGGCCAAGGATATTATCCTGCACGCGATCGGCGAGATCGGCTTCGACGGGGCGACTTATCGCGCGCTGCAGTTCGACGGCCCCGGCGCGGCCGGCCTGTCGATGGACGACCGCATGACCGTGGCCAACATGGCGATCGAGGCCGGCGGCAAGAACGGCATTTTCGAGTACGACGACAAAACCGGCGCGATGGTCGATGAGCGAACCAAGCTCAACGGCACAAAGAGCGACTACGAGCCGGTCGAACGCGACGAACGCGAGACGTTCGTTTACGACACCACGATTGACCTGGGCGCACTCGAGCCGACCGTGGCGTGTCACCCCGATCCGGGCCAGCGCAAGCTCGCCCGCGAGATGACCAGCATGAAACTCGACCGCGCCTACATCGGCTCCTGCACCGGCGGCAAGACGAGCGACTTCCTCGCGTTTGCAGAGATAGTTCGCGGACAGGAAGTGTGCATCGACACGTTCGGCGTGCCGGCCACTCCAGAGATCGTCCACGATTTGCAGACCACCGAGTGGGACGGCAAGAGTGTGTGGAACATCCTCACCGACGCCGGGGTGCGCATGACCGAGAACGCCGGTTGCTCGGCTTGTCTGGGCGGCCCGGTGGACACCTTCGGCCGCATGAACGAGGGTGGCCAAAAGTGCATCAGCGCCACCAACCGCAACTTCCCAGGCCGCATGGGCAGCAAGGAGAGCGAAGTATACCTTGCCAGCCCGGCCACTGTAGCTGCCAGCGCTCTCGCCGGTCACGTTGCCGATCCACGCGAATATTTGAACTAATCCGGTTGTTTTCCACCGGCTCGATTGACCAAACTAAGGTCAGTTTTTTTTGGCCTGGCCAAGCTGTTGTGCTAGCGTTCCCTCCAGTAAGTCATGCAAACAATCACACTGGGAGAATCAGGTCTGGAATGCAGTCGCTTGGCCTACGGTTGCTGGCGTGTGACAGGTGTAATCAACCATGCTCCCATCGACGACGAGCACGAAAAAAAGGGCCACAAAGCCATCACCACCGCCTACGAAGCCGGCTACACACTGTTTGACCTGGCGGACATCTACAGCGACGGCCTCGTCGAGGAGGTGTTCGGTCGGACACTCAAGGAAGTTCCAGGCATGCGAGAAAATATTCTCATTGCGACCAAGTGTGGCATTCGGCAAAAGGGGAACCCAAGGAAAGAGTCACCTCACCGCTATGATCTTTCCCGCGAACACATCCTACACTCCTGCGAGGCATCTCTCAGACGCATGAAGATTGACTGTATTGATCTGTATCAGCTCCACCGCCCGGATTACCTGATGGAGCCGAAAGAGATTGCCTCAGCATTCGAGGAACTGAAACAAGCCGGCAAAGTACGCGAGTTTGGTGTGAGCAATTTTACCGTCGATCAACTTAACCATCTGCAGGCCGCCTGCCCGATGAAACTTCACTGCAACCAGGTTGAAATCAGCCTGATTCACCGCAACGCTCTTGAGGATGGTTCACTCGACTACTACCAGAGTCATGACATTACGCCGCTGGCATGGAGTCCACTTGCTCAGGGCAAGCTCGGCAGCGAGTACCCTGTCTCAATGCGTAACCCAAACCACACGCAAGAGCAGGCGGTTCGCGATGCGCTCAACCTTGTCGCAAAAGAGAAAGACTGCAGCCGAACCGCTGTGGCGCTCGCCTGGCTTTTACGACACCCGGCTGGGATTGTGCCAATCATTGGCAGCACCAACCCCGAGCACATTCGTGATGCCACGGCGGCACTCGACCTGCTGTTGCCGCGCGAGGAATGGTATCGATTGATGGCCGCCGCCGGGGAACCCCTGCCCTGACTTGGGCCATCCTAATCCCGCGCCCGCCCCGGACAGTTCCGGCTGGCGCATGCTGGCCGAGTGGAAGCCACACCCCTCCACGTGGCACACTTGGCCAAGGCCGGCCAGCAACAGTTTCCCTGGTCGTTACGACATCGTGCCACTGATTTTGGCAAAGCTCGTGCGACTGATCGCCGAAGGTGAATCGGTGCATATCAATATTTGGGATGCCGACCTCGAGCGCCTCGGCCAATCGCTCTCTTCAGGACAGGCGCTGGGCATCCTGCACGAGTGCTTCCCACGGCAGGCCGGTCATCGGCCTCGACTCGACCGACTTGATCTGGGGGGCTTGGCTCGTTCCACTGCCTGACCCAGCAGAAACCAGAGGCAAAATAACTCGCCAGTGCCCGCCAAGTGGAGTAGCTTGGACAAGGGTTTGGTTTCATGTTTTTCGCGCAAAAACAATACGTTTGGCTTCCTCCGCTGCGTTGCATCGGCTGGCTCGCCGTTGTTGGCCTTCTTGGCCAGATGCCTGCTCAGGCGGAGCTGACTCGTAAAGCCAACACCACTTTCAGTTACCCCAATAATCCGCAACTGTTCGACTATCACTCGCGCAATGTTTTGCCCGGGATCAACTTCGAGAAACCAATTTGCATTCGCGCCAGCGAAGCCAACGGCGGCGAGTTGTTTGTCGCCGAGCAAACCGGACGCGTCTGGCGCGTGACGAACCTCGCCACCGAGCCGAAGAAGTCGCTGTTCCTCGATTTGTCGGCGCGGGTTTATCACAAGTCGGAGAGCGGCTTTCTCGGTTTCGAGCTGCATCCGCAGTTTGAAAAAAACGGGTTCGTGTACGTTTTTTACACCTACCTGACGACGACCGGGAGCAACGACGGGATGCACGACCGTTTGTCACGTTTTCGCTTCAAGGGGAAAGTCGGCACGGCGATCGACATCAAAACTGAGGCGGCAATGTTCACGCAGTTCGACCAGCACACCGACCACAACGGAGGCGACCTGCACTTCGGCCCGGAGGGTTACCTGTACGTGAGCCTCGGCGACGAGGGCGGCGGCTATGACCAATACGGGAACAGCCAGCGAATCGATAACGACTACTTCGGCGGTATTCTGCGGATCGATGTTGACCAGCGGAGTGGCAACCTCAAGCCCACCCCGCACGCCGGCCTGCACGGCAACTATCTCGTGCCAAGCGACAACCCGTTTGTCGGCGCGAAGACCTTCGCCGGCGAACCGGTGGACGCGGCGAAACTGCGGTCGGAGTTTTGGGCGGTCGGCCTGCGCAACCCGTGGCGCATGGCGTTCGATCCCGACACCGGCAAACTGTACACCGGCGACACCGGCGACCACGTGCGCGAGGAGATCAACCTTATCGAGCGCGGCGGCAATTACGGCTACCCCGTTTTCGAGGGCACGCCGGAGGGGCCGAAATTCGACCCTGAAGCCAGCCGCGATGACTATATTTTCCCCGAGGCCGAGTACGGCCGCTCATACGGCAACGACGTCGCCGGTTTACTGTTTCATCGCGGTGACCGGCCGGCCGGACTCGACGGGCACATTGTGTTCTCTGATTTCTGGAGCGGCTGGATCGGGGCGGTGGATTTCCGCGGCCAAACGGACGCCCAACGCCCGATCCGCTGGCTGTGTTGGGATGACAACATCTCAACGCTGGGCACGCATCCGCTGACCGGCGACATCCTCCTCGCCGACTGGCGCGAAGGGACGATCAAGAAACTCATCGCAGGTCGCGACCCCGCCGCAACGCCTTTGCCGGAAAAGCTCAGCGAGCTTGGCCTCTTCCGCGACCTGACCACGCTCGAGCCTCACGAAGGCATCGTGCCCTACGAAGTGGCCACGCCACTGTGGTCGGATGGCGCGCACAAGCAGCGCTGGTTCAGCATCGCCAACTTGCAGTCGAAAATTCATTTCAACGCCTACAAGCCATGGTCTTTCCCCGGCGGCGCCGCTTGGGTGAAACATTTTGAACTCGATGTCATCGAGGACGGCTTGGCCAAGCGCAAACGGCTCGAGACGCGCATCCTCTACAGGACGCCGTGGTATTGGTACGGCACGACGTATCGCTGGAACGACGCGCAAACCGACGCCACACTCGTACCGCCCGGCGGTGCGTCGGAGGAATTGACCATCCCCGATGGCGACGGCTTGGCTAAGCTGGTCTGGTCGTACCCCAGCCGGCGCGAATGCCTCTCGTGCCACAACTCCAAGTCAAGAGGTGCCCTTGGCTTTTACACTGGACAGTTGAATCGTCCAATCGATTACGGCGACGGCACAGAGAACCAGCTCGAAGCCTTATCGCGCGCCGGTTATCTTGACCGTGAGATCACCGACCCGCACACCTACCCGGCGCTCGCGCCGTTGGACGACGAGAAAAAATCGCTCGAGTTTCGGGCCGTGTCATACATCGAAGCCAACTGCTCTAGTTGTCATCGGCCGCACCTCACTGGTATCGCACAGGCTCTGTTCGATGCTCGCACAGAAACGCCAATCTCATTTTCGCACCTGATCGGAGGCAAGCCACACAACGATTTTGGAGACGGACGGCGGCGTTTTATTCACCCCGGCGAACCGGAGTTATCGGTAGTTTACAATCGCATGGCCACGCCGGGGCTGCACCGGATGCCGCCGCTGGCATCGAGCGTGCCCCACGCCGCGGCGCTGGATGTGATGGCGCGCTGGATTAGCTCGCTAGAAGGAAATCATTTCACCGGCAACGCAGCAGCAGACGCAGACAGCGATGGCCATACAAACTACACCGAGTTCCTGCTGGACACCGATGCCGACGATGCTGACGACAAGTCCGTGCCGTTTGTTCGTATCATCGAAACGCGCAGTGAAATCGAGTTCGTGCTTCCGGCCAACCGCGACGTCACCGTCTTCGCCTCCGACTCGCTTGGCAACGGTACTTGGCAGCCGGTCGAGGGCGTGCAATTCGATCGCTACTCGAACAACCGACAGATTATCCGAGTTCGCGAAGCACTTGGCCGACGACGCTTTTACCGCGTCGAAATTCGCGAGCCATGATCAACGGTCGCGCAGCAGCCACATCTTCAGCGTGCGGCTGACGAGTGCCGGCTTGTCGTGATGCACAAAGTGGCCCGCGCCCGGGATCGTCACCAGCGTCAGGTCGGCGTCGAGCCATTCCCACGTGCGGTTGAGCGCGCCGTGCAACAGCGCCTTGTCGTCCAGGCCGTGGATGAGCAGCACCGGCATTTTCAGGCGCACCGGATCCGACGTGTCCTCCTCGTACGGCGGACGAGGGTAATTGCGCTTGTAATAATTCAACATCGCCTCGAAGTCGGAACGCTTCATCGCCTCGATGTATTTTGCGCGCTTGGCCTCGCCCTTCACCCAGCCGGCCAAGCGCTCTGCAGTCAGCAGCTTGTGCGCGCCCGGCAGTTGAAACGCTCGCGCGTATTGGCTGTTGCGCTGCTGGTCGGGGTTGTTGGCTAACTCGCGGTTCAGCCCTTTCGGGTGCGGCAAATTCAGTACGGCCAGGCGCTCGGTCATCTCCGGCTTCATCATCGCGAACGTCCACGCCACCATGCCGCCCCAGTCGTGCCCGACAATCACCGCGCTCTTTTCGCCCATGTCGCGGATCACGGCAGCGACGTCGGAAACCAGTTTCGGCATGGCGTAATTGTCGAGACCCTTCGGCTTGTCACTCCGGTTGTAGCCACGCTGATCGATCGCCGCCACGCGGTGGGTCGATTTCAGCGCCTTGATCTGCTCGTTCCATGAATACCAATAGTCTGGAAAGCCGTGGATCATCACGACCAACGGTCCGGAGTCGCCTGCGGTGGCGTAGTGGATCTTCACGCCATTGTTGTCGGCGTAATGATGGGTGACCTTGGCATCCTCGGCGGGGGCGGGAATTACCGACCAACCCAGAAAAGTCGCAGTCACAGCGATGGTTCGGATTGTATTGGATAACAGCATAAAGTTGGAGTCTGCCTGAGTAAATGAATCCAGGAATTATGACTTTTTCTTGTTCAACAGCCACTGAATAATAAGCTCCCGTGCCTCGCCCGAGGGTCGGGTGACATGCGCACCATCGACAACTTCCCATAGTTCGGTTGTGACGCTACCATCCTTATTTACAAAGCGAGTCACTGTGGTTTCCTTTCCGGGCACTTTCCTAGTCAAATCAATTTTTTTATCCTTTGCATCCACTTCACGGTCGCATTGGTTGAACTGTTTCCAATTATTGAAATTTTCCTCGGCACCCGGATAGGAGTTGCTCGAGCTCCGGGTTGTGCCTCCGTTCCATTTAATCGTGCTGTCCTTGGTGCCGTGGACATGCAGCACACTGACTGGTTTTTTCGGTTTGCTTGGCCATGTTTTATAACCCACTCCTGCAAAGGGAACAATCGCCGCGATCAAGTCAGAGTGATCGTGAGCCATACGATAACTCATGAACCCGCCATTGGATAAACCCGTCACATAAATTCTACTCCGGTCTATGCTGTATTTCTTCACTGCCGCTTCAATCAAGCCTCTCAGATACTTCGAGTCATCAACCTTGCCTCGCCAGTCGCAACAGGCTTCTGTTGCATTCCAACTCTGATCAATGGCATCGGGCGCGCAGTATATAAAGTCATGCTTTTCAGCGAGGTCCTCCAATGGAAAAAATCTCAACTGACCTCTGGAGCTTGATCCGTAACCATGCAGGCTGAGTATAAAAGGGTACTTCTTTTTCGGGTCATAATCTTTCGGAACCTCAATTTTGTCGTCCCGTTTTTTTTCTCCCCCTGATTTGGAAGAACGAGAATCGATATACCTGCGCAACGCTTCGCGCTCCTCCTCGTTTAGATCGCCATCCTTGTTCCTATCAAACGCCTTCATGATGCGAACGCGCCTATCTTTGCTGGAGGAATCACGTTCACGAGCCTCCTTGCTCGCTTCCACATTGTCCGTTTTATTCGATTCCTGAGCCAGAACTCCGCCAAGGCTCCAAGCCATAACTGCCATAGCCGCAAGGCTTCTCAGGTTTTCATTTTTCATTGTGTGTCTCATTGTGAATAACTCTCATACCGCAGTACAACAGACTAAGTCTAAAAGTTACTCTCGGTCAGGTCGCTGTGGGTTATTATACAGGATGGGCCAAACTTGCAAAAGCTCTGCAGTCGGCGAGGATTGCCGCCAGGTGAACCGCTGCCGTACAACCCGCTCGCAACTTGGCCAAGCGATCGCGCTGGGCTGCGGCGTCCTGCTCACGGGCTGCGGGGCGGGGCCAGGCGGCGACAGAATTGGTAGTGCGGTTTTCTCCGAGGTACGCGTGATCGGCGCCCGGGGTAATGGGCCGGGCCTGTTCGTCAAGCCGCGCTCGGTGGTAGTCGATCGCGCCGACAATGTTTACGTCTGCGACATGACCGGGCGCATCCAGAAATTCGACCCGGAAGGTAACTATCTACTGCAATGGCAGATGCCTGAGATCGAGCGCGGCCGACCGAAGGGCATGGCCCTCGATCACGAGGGCAATATCGTTGTTATCGAGCCGCATTACTCTCGGATCAACCACTTCACTCCAAAGGGCGAACTGCTGTCGCAGTGGGGCCAGCATGGACGGGAACGGGGCGAGTTGTCGTTCCCGCGAGCGGTCGCGTTCGCGCCGGATGGCTCGGCGTTCGTCAGCGAGTTTCAGATCGTTGAGCGACTGCAAAAGTTCGGCTTGGCGCGCGAGTCGGTGAGGGTCGAGATTCGCGGCGCGGGCGACGGGCCAAGCGAGTTCAACCGCGCCGAGGGGCTGTCGCTCGACGCCACCGGCAAACTCTACGTCGCCGACTCGTGCAACCATCGCGTGCAGGTGTTCGACGGCGACGGGACGTTCCTGCGCGAGCACGGCGGCCCCGGCGCGGCGAGCGGCGAATTCAGTTACCCGTACGACGTGCGGGTGGACGAGCAGGGGCGGCAGTACGTCTGCGAGTTCGGCAACAGCCGCGTGACGGTGCTGGACACGGACGACCAAGTGCTGGAAATTATCGGCGGCGCGGGGAGTAGACCGGGGCAGTTCAACAACCCCTGGAGCCTCGCACTCGACTCGCGCGGCAATCTTTACGTCGCCGATTCACAAAACCACCGCGTGCAAAAACTAATCCGCCGTGAACCAGCAGCGAAGTTTCAACTTTCAAGCTCCCCCTAACTAAATGACCTTCCAATTCACCCATCCCCTCTGGCTGCTGGCGTTGCCGGTGGCTCTGGGCTGGGTGACTTGGCTCGCGTGGAAGACTGACGTGCAAATCCAGGCGTGGCGCCGCTGGCTCGCATACGGACTGCGCACGCTGGTCGTGAGCGCCATGTTGCTGGCCCTCTCCGGTCTGCAGTGGAACAAGCCGCAGGAGGGGATGAATGTCTATTTCCTGCTCGACCGTTCGCAGAGCGTCCCCCCCTCGGAACAAGGCACAGCCCACATGCTGCTCGCCTCCGCCGAGAAACAATCGACCGACAAGGCCGGCTTGATGGTATTCGGCACCGACGCCGGCATCGAGTTATCCCTCACTCCGATCGCCCTGAAAACCAACACCGTCCAGACCGTCGTCGGTGCGGATCGCACCGATATCGCTGGGGCCATTCGCCTCGGCACGGCGGCGTTCCCGGAGACCGGCCAAAAGCGGCTCGTGCTTTTCTCCGACGGCAATGAAAACATCGGCGACGCCGTCCAGGCGGTGATGGCGGCCAAGCCGCTCGATGTGACGGTGGACGTCGTGCCGCTGGGCACGCAGGGCGGCGGCGATGTGTCGATCCAGCGCTTGGCCGTGCCCGGCATGGTAAAAAAAGGCCAGCCGTTCGATGCCCGGATTTTTGCGCTGTCCGACCGCAACCAACCGGCCAAGGTGCGGCTCTTCCGCAATGACCAGTTGCTCGGCGAACAGGCGGTGCGCTTGGCCAAGGGGAAAAATCTTTTCAGCTTCCCGCAGTCGCTTAGCCAAGCGGGGTTCTACTCATACGAGGTGCAGATCGAGGCCGACGGCGACAGCATTCCGCAGAACAACCGCGCCTCCGGTTTTGCCAACGTGCGAGGCGATCCACGCGTGCTGATCGTTTCGTCCGACCCCGAACGCGACACGCCGTTGGCCAACGCCCTGCGCGGCGCAAAGCTCGAGGTTAAACTGGGCGACATCACGGCGCTGCCCGGCTCGCTTGCCGGCATGCAGGCGTTCGACACGATTTTCCTGGGCAACATCAATGCCGGCGACCTGGGCCGCGACGCGATGCTTCGGATCGAGAGCGCGGTGCGCGACTTCGGCGTTGGGCTGGTCTGCATAGGCGGCGACCAGGCGTTTGCGGCCGGTGGTTACCGCAACACGCCGCTCGAGCGCACGCTACCCGTGAGCATGGAGCTGAACAGCAAAAAAGTCCTGCCGCCGGGCGCGCTGGTTTTGGTGATGCATGGGATGGAGTTCAACAACGGCAATCAAGTCGCCCGCCAATGCGCCATCGGCGTGCTCGACGCGATGGGGCCGAACGACGAATTTGGTGTTGTGCTGTGGGATGGGCAGGATCGCTGGCTGTTTCCACTGACCAAGGTCGGCGACAAGCAGGACTTGGGGCGACAGATCATGGGGATGAATCAGGGCGATTTGCCTTCTTTCCAAAACGTGATGACAATGGGCTACCAGGGCCTCAAGGAATCAAGCGCCAGCATCAGGCACATGATCCTGTTCAGTGACGGCGACCCCGGCGCGCCCAGCGACGAGCTGATGGCGAGCTTTCGCGCCGAGCGTATCACGGTCAGCACCGTGCTCATCGCCGGACATGCCGGGCCGGACACGATGATCGAGATCGCCGAGAAGGGCGACGGGCGCTTTTACAACATCACCAACCCGGCGCAGTTGCCGCAGATTTTCCTCAAGGAAACAGCCGTCATTCTGAAGACCGCCATTTACGAGGAGCCGTTCACCCCTCAACAGGTCGCCTCCAGCGAGGCTCTATCCGGCTTCGCGACCGGCGGTTACCCGCAACTCTTCGGCTACGTGGCCACTAGCGAAAAACCGCGCGCCGAGACGCCACTGCTCACCGCGCAGGGCGACCCGCTCCTGGCGCATTGGCAGTACGGCCTCGGCCGCGCGGTGGCGTTCACCTCCGACGCCCGCGCCAAATGGGGCAGTCAATGGATCGGCTGGGGCAAATACCAAACGTTTTGGTCGCAATTGGCCAACTGGAGCCTGCGCCGCATCGAGACCGGCGACCTCTCGGCAGACGTCGCCATCGAGCAGGGCAGTGGCATCATCAGCGTCGAGGCGATAGACACCGACGGCAACTACCGCAACTTTCTCGACTTGCAGGCCGTCGTCGTTGGGCCAAAGGGCGAACGCCAACTCACCTCGCTCAAGCAGACGGCCCCCGGCCGCTACGATGCGGCGTTTGAGACCCGGGAGACCGGCGCCTACCTTGTCCATTTGCGCGAGATGAAGAACGGCGTAATGCGCTCGTCGCAGGTCATCGGCGCGAACCTCGACCACTCGCCGGAGTTCGCCGAGTCGCGCCCGAACCTCGCCCGGCTCGAGCGCCTGGCCGAGGTCGGCGGCGGCAAGCTGCTGAGCCGCGACTTCACCGCAGACAACCCGTTCGAGCACGACCGAAAAAAGACCTTCCAGCCTGTGGAGCTTTGGGAGTGGCTACTCAAGTTTGCCGTCATTTTGTTTCCAATCGACGTCGGCGTACGCCGCATCCAACTTGACTGGAAAGAATGGCTCAAGGCCACCGCGAACCTGCGCAGGCTTCTCTTTTTCTGGCGTCGCAGTGAAGGGCAAACCGGCACCGACGAGGCGCTCACCTCGCTCCTGGCCAGGCGCGACAAAGCCCGGCAGTCATTCCAGCGCGACCGGTCAAGCGCACCCGACCCGCAACTCTTCCAGCCGGAAAAACCGCCGGCCGGATTTTCCGCGAAGCCAAGCGCTGTCTCTGAGGCCAAGCCGGATGAGCCAAGCCAAACTGCCGGGGACGACTCTATCACCAGCCGGCTGCTCGCCGCCAAGCGCAGGGCGCGCCGCCGTAAAAAGTAATCATGCCGATGTCGAACCGATCGTTGCGGCGCGGCTGTCTTTGGCTCTTTTTTTGCGCCGCAGCAACTTCCCCCCAAGCCCAGGTGCTCATCAACGAGATTCACCACCGCCCCGCCAACGAGTCGGTGGCGGAGGAGTTCATCGAGCTTTGGAATTTCGGCGGTGAACCGGTCGATCTCAACGGCTGGCAACTCAACGCAGGTGTCCGGTTTGCATTCAGCAAAATCACGCTGCGGCCCGATAGCGGACTGGTCGTTGCAGCCAACGCGGCGCGGTTCGCCGAACTGCATCCCGGCGTCAAAAATGTCACCGGCGACTGGCAGGGCCAACTCGCCAACAACGGCGAAACCATCCGTCTCGTCGATGCCACCGGCGCTACGGCAGACAAGGTGCGCTACGCCACGGAGGGCGACTGGGCTCGGCGCGTTCGCGGCCCGCTGCACGGCGGCCATCGCGGCTGGGTTTGGTACGCGGCGCACGACGGCGGCGGGCACTCGCTCGAGTTGATGCAGCCAAGTTTGTCCAATAATAACGGGCAAAATTGGCACAACAGCGTGGCAGGACGCGGCACCCCCGGCCGGTCCAACTCCAGCAAACTAGCCAACCTGCCGCCGATGATTCTCGACGCGGCTCACTCGCCGGCTGTGCCGCGATCCACCGACCCGGTGACAGTCACCGCTCGCGTCATCGACGAGTCGCCGAACGAAATCAGCATCCAGCTTTTTTACCGGCTCGACGGCGAAGCGAATTTCAGGGAACTACCGATGGCGCGATCCGGTTCGGAGCAATTTGCGGCAACGATCCCGCCACAGGCTAACGGCAAGGTCGTCGAGTTTTACGTCAGCGTGACCGATGGCCAAGGCGCGGCGCGTACTTGGCCAAGCGCGCCGAACAACTGCCCTCGGTTGCTGTATCAAGTGGACGATCAGGTGGTCGCGCCGGGGCGCCCCATGCAACGTATTATTTTAACGAAACTCGAGCGCCACGAGCTGGCCGGTATCGGCCGACGCCCGTGGCACAACAGTAGCGATGCGCAGATGAGCGGCACGTTCATCAACATCGAGGGCGGTCGAACGCGTGTGCGGTACAACGTCGGCGTGCGGTTGCGCGGCACCACGTCGCGTGCGTCAACACACAAGAGTCGGCGCGTAAACTTCCCCAACGACCGGCCGTGGCGCGGTCACACGGCGGTCAATCTAAACGCCAACCATCCGCATGCGCAGGAACTCGGCAGCGCGTTGTTTCGCCTCGCCGGTTTGCCCGCGCCGCGAGCCCGGGCTGTGCGCGTGTTTGAGAATAACGAGCGGCTCGGCGGCACAAGCCAGTTCTCTCACTACGCCGAGTTGGATCCGCTGAACTCGGAGTACATCCGCTGGCAGTTTCCGAACGACAACAGCGGCAATCTTTACAAGGGCGGTGGCTACGCCGACTTGAAATTTCTCGGCGACAAGCCCGCGCCGTACGCTGAAAAATATTTTTATGCCAAGCAAACCAATGCGTGGCAAAACGACTACTCCGACTTGATCGAATTCCTCCGCGCGCTTGGCAAGGTGGACGAGTCTGCGCTGGCCGACCGGATGGACGTTGACGCGTGGATGCTGCACCTCGCCGTGCACGACTTGCTGGGCAACGAGGAGACGAGCCTCGTCACCGGCGACAAGGGCGACTACGCGCTGTACGCCGGTACAGCCGACCGGCGATCCGTGCTGATCCCGTACGACCTCGACGCCGTGCTCGGCACGCAGGGCGGGACGCAAAGCCCTCTTTGGCGCGCTGCCGCCAACCCGGCACTTGCCCAACTGATGAGCCGCCCGGCGGTGGCCGTGCGGTATTGGTTTCACTTGGAAGACCTCGCCCAAACGGTGTTTTCGGCGGAGCAACTTGAGCCGGTGATCGACCGGCTCGTCGGCGATTATTTGCCGCGTACCGAGGTCGATCGGCTGAAGTCGTTCGGTGCCAAGCGGCGTGAGTTTGTACTGTCGCAAATCCCGCGAGAGCTGACCGTCGCCACCGGCTTGGCCAAGCGCGACGGCTTCTTTTTTTCCGATAACGCGACGGCGACTTTGTCCGGCCAAGCGCCGGCCACCACAACGGTCGCAGTCGAGGCCAACGGCCAAGCGGCCGACTGGTTTGCACCGGAAGCGCGGTGGCAGGCCAAGGTCACATTGCGGCGCGGACTGAACCGGCTGCTCGTACGCGCGCTGGACGCCGATGGCAACGAGGTCGCCCGGCAACACGCCGACGTCTGGCATGGCGACGCGCCCACCCGCTCGCTTGGCCAACGGCTGACACGCTCCGCCCGCTGGACGGCGGCGCGGCCGCTGCTCGTGGTCAAGCCGCTGGTTGTGCCGGCGGACGTCACGTTGACGGTCGATCCCGGCGCGACGGTTTGTTTCGGGCCGGAGGGAAGGCTGCTCGTCGAGGGACGCCTGCTTGCCGAGGGCGACGCGCAACGGCGTATCCAGTTTCTTCGCGCACCGAGAACGGCCGGCGCGTGGGGTGGCGTTGGCTTCAGCGACTCGGCGCACGATAACCGGATCGCGCACGTCGATTTTCATCATACCGGCTCGTACGCGCTGGCAGTCACGAACTCAGTTGTCACGCTCGACCATGTGCAGTGGCACGGCACGCGGACGAACCTGATTTGGTTTCAGGACGCGTCGCTCACGGTGCGTGACAGCGTGTTCCCCGATCTCAGCCACAGCGAGCATGTGCGCGGCATCGGCATTCGCGACGGCGGCGAGCTGGTTTTTGAGCGGAACCGCTTCGGCACGACGAGCGGCTACAATGACATTTTAGACGTCAGCGGCGGCAAGCGGCCCGGGCCGGTTTTGCAGATGTACGACAATGAGTTTTTTGGCGGCGGCGATGACGGGCTCGACCTCGACGGCATGGACGCGCACATCGAGGGCAACACGTTTCACGGCTTTCACAAGCGCAACACAACCTCGAGTATCTCCGCCGCTCTGGCCACGGGGCGGTACGGCGAACAGGCGTCCGACATCACGGTGGTGCGGAATATTTTTTACGACAACGACCACCACATTTTGCTCAAGCAGGGCGGGCGGCTCGAGGCGGCGAACAACACGTTCTACGGCGGCACGTTAGGCGCAATCGCGTTCGACGAGCCGCTGCGAGAGCTCGAGATGCCGCGCGGCGCCCGGCTTATCGGCAACATTTTTTCCGGCAACAAGGCGGATCTGGTTCACCTCAAGCCGCTTTGGCTCGAGCAAAAATGGGTGTGGCTGCACGTGTTCGATTCGATCATCCGCAAGTCGCACGACTGGTTCGGCGAACGCAATCTCGCCGCCGATCCGATGTTTACCGACTCGCCACTCGACGTTCAGCTGCTGCCCGGCTCAACCGCGATTGGCACCGGGCCGAACGGGCTCAACATGGGCGCGCGCGTGCCCAACGGCGCGTCAATCTCCGGCGAACCGCCCACGCCGACTCGCGAGACGAACGCCGCGCTCACCATCGGCGGGCCGGGTATCACCCACTACCGCTACCGCGTCAACGATGGCCCGCTTGGCGGCGAGCGTCCGGTCGCCGATCCCATCCGCTTGACCAAGCTAACGCCCGGCGAAATCGTCGTAAGTGTCATCGGCAAAAACAGCGCGGGCGCTTGGCAGCCGCTTGGCCAAGTGAGTCGCTCGGAGTCATGGACGGTTGCTCCAAACCACTCGCGCTTAGTCATCAACGAGGTGCTCGCCTGGCCAGCCGACGGTGCGCCGGATCAAGTCGAGCTGTTCAACGACAGCGCGACCGTTGCCGACTTGAGCGGCATGAGCCTCACCGATGATCCGGCCAAGCCCCGCAAGTTTGTGTTCCCGCCAGGAGCGTACCTCGTGGCCGGGGCGCACCTCGTGCTGGGCGGTGAACTCGGTTTCAAGCTGGACGCCGATGGCGAAGGCGTTTGGCTTTTTGACGGCAACGGCGAGCGGCTTGACTCGGTCGAGTTTGGGCCGCAGTTGCAGGGGCACTCCATCGGGCGTGCCGGTCGCACCGGCGGCTGGACGCTCACCCGGCCAACGCTCGGCGGGCCGAACGTCGCGCTCGCGCTTGGCCAAGCGGACGCCGTGCGCGTGGCCCAGTGGGTAGCCAATCCAGCGGACGGTGAGCGCGACGCAATCAAGTTGGCCAACCCGGGCGCGTTACCCGTGGCTCTCGACCGGATGCGGCTCTCCAGCCAGCCGATCGGTGCGCCGACGATGTTTGTCTTCCCGCCGCTGAGCTTCATCGGCGCGAAGGCGGGACTGCCGCTCGACAGCCGCGCGCTGGGTTTCGGGCTCTCGTCGGCGCAGGGGGAAATTGGCTTGGCCGGTACGGACGGTCGCTGGCTTGAGCGCATCGTGTACGGGCCTCAGCCTGACGGCGGCCGCTTGGCCAAAAATCCCGGGGTTATTATCAGCGAAGTGATGGCGGACAACCGGATGACGCTGTCCGACGAGGACGGCGATTTTCCGGACTGGATCGAGCTGCACAATCCCACCGCCGCGCCGGTGGACTTGGGAGGCTTTGGGCTGTCCGACGACTCGGCGCAGCCGTTCAAGTGGCGCTTCCCAAAAACCGCGATTGCGCCGGGAGAACACCTGCTCGTTTTTGCATCGGGGAAAAATCGGCGCGTGCTCCGCAAGCCCGCTGCCACCCCACAGCCCAGCATACCGGGCCTTCGACTTTGGCTCGACGCGACAAACACCGACTCGCTCACTACCGACGCGGAGGGCCGCGTGTCGCGTTGGCAATCGGCCACCGGTGTCACGGCCGCACAAACCGACATCGCCCGGCAGCCGCGAAGGTCGACTGATCCGTTGAGCGGGTTGCCGGTGTTGCGGTTCGACGGGCTGGACGACTGGCTGTCGTTTCAGTTGCTCAACGATGTTCGAACGGTGTTCGTCGTTGCGCGCGAGGACGCCCAAGCGACGAGCTCGTTTCGTGCTGTGCTGGGGGAGAACAGCACGGCGGACTTCACGCGGGGCGGTGACGGGGTTTTGTATTTTCACCCGCACAGCGGCTTCGCCGGGGAGGACTCGGCCGCGCGCGTCAACGGCGCGCCGGTGAACCCCACGGCGGCGCGCTGGCCGAAGTCGCTTTGCCTCGTCACGAGCGTGGCGACGCGGCGCTTGCAAGCCAGCCTGGTCGGCTCAGATCGGTTTGTGCCGGGTCGCAACTGGCACGGCGACATTGGCGAAGTGCTGGCTTACAACCGGGAACTAAACGACGACGAAATCGCCACCGTCGAGGCTTGGCTCAAGGCCAAGTGGGCGCTACCAGCGGCGGCGCTGCATGCCAACTTCAAGCTTGGCGGCGGCGATGACGCGGTGATGCTCACCGAGCCGATTGGCCAACTCGCCGCCACGCTCTCGCTGACACCGTGCCCGCCGGATGCCACGGTCGGCGTGGGTGCAGATGCGATTGGCCAAGCGCTGTTTGCGCGGGCGACCCCGGGAGCGGCCAACGTGGCCAAGCCGCACGCAGGTTGGGCCGTGACGCCGCGCCTGGCCAAGCCGCCCGGCGTGTACGCCGGAGCGATCGACCTGCAAATTACGCCGCCGGGGTTTCGGGGCGAAGTGCGCTACACGCTCGACGGCTCCGTGCCCGGACCGGAGGCCAAGCGCTTCACCGTGCCGCTCCGCTTGGCCAAGCCGACGGTGGTTCGCGCGCGGGTTTTTCGAGATGGCCACCTGCCGGGGCCGGTGGTGACGGCGAGTTATTTGATCGGCGAACCGGCACGGTTCCCGGTCGTGTCGCTCTCCACCGCGCCACGGAATCTTTTTGACAGAGACCATGGCATTTACACCGCCGACAATGCCAAGCACGAGTGGGAGCGACCGGCATTCTTCGAGTGGTTCGAGCCAGATGGCCGACGGGCGATCGGGCAGGACGTTGGGCTGAGGATTCATGGCGGCTGGTCCCG
>CALJHX010000005.1 GCA_937770485.1 uncultured Verrucomicrobiae bacterium
ACTTGGCTAGGCAGTGGGACGCCAAGTTGAAAGACGTTCACGAGTGGTTGACTGAGATCGGCGCACGCGAGCCAAGAGGTCAAGCACTTGGCCAAGCGCAAAAAGTCACCTATCACGAAGCCTGCCACCTGTGCCACGGCCAAAAAATCACCGCGCAGCCAAGGCAGTTGCTCAAGGCAATCCCCGGACTGGAACTTGCCGAGTTGCCGGAGAGTACGTGGTGCTGCGGCAGCGCCGGTATTTACAATATCACCCAGCCGGAAATGGCCAACAAGCTGCTCGAGCGCAAGGTCGGCCACATCCGCTCCACCGGCGCGGAAGTGGTGGCGATGGGTAACCCCGGTTGTTCTCTGCACATCACCAACGGCTTGGCCAAGTGCCAGTCCAACATCCGCGTCGCCCACCCCATCACCCTCCTAGCCGAGGCGTACCGCCGGGAAAACATCTAGCCGTTCGTTTTGATGAAAAAAATATTTATTCAGTCCGTTCACTCAACCCGAAAAATTGGTTTGGTTTTGATTGGATTATTTGTGCTTGGCCAAGCGCAGGCGGGACCAGTTTCACCGTTGGAGTCGCTCGAACAATTTGAGGTGTTTGACGACTTGGAGATCGACCAACTGCTCGTAGAGCCGCTGGTGAAACAGCCGGTGTTTCTTAACTTTGACGAGCGTGGCCGAATGTGGGTGGTGCAGTATCAGCAATACCCGCACCCGGCCGGGCTGAAGATGGCCAGCCGCGACAATTACTGGCGCGCGATCTACGATAAGGTGCCCCCCGCGCCGCCCAACCATATTCGTGGCCGCGACAAGATTACCATCCACGAGGACACCGACGGCGACGGTGTTTTGGACAGGCACAAGACATTTGTCGAGGGCTTGAACATCGTGACCTCGCTTGCCCACGGGCGTGGCGGCGTGTGGTTGCTCAACCCGCCGTACCTGCTTTTTTACCCGGACAAAAACCGCGACGATATCCCAGACAGCGACCCGGTGGTGCACCTTGCCGGCTTTGGGCTGGAGGACACACACTCAGTGGTGAACAGCCTGCGCTGGGGGCCGGACGGCTGGCTCTACGCCGCGCAGGGCAGCACGGTTTCCGCGAAAGTGCGTCGGCCCGGTTTCGATGAAAAAGAGATTCCATCGATGGGGCAAAACATTTGGCGTTACCATCCCGGGACGCGCCGCTACGAGGTCTTCGCCGAGGGCGGCGGCAACGCGTTTGGGGTGGAGTTCGACGCGCAGGGCCGGCTGTTCTCCGGGCACAACGGCGGTGATACGCGGGGCTTCCACTACGTGCAGGGCGGTTACCTGCGCAAGGGCTTCACCAAGCATGGGCCGCTCAGCAATCCGTATGCGTTTGGTTACTTCAACTCGATGCCGCACAATAAGGTGCCGCGTTTCACTCACAACTTCATCGTGTACGAGGGAGTTGGTTTACCGGAAAAGTATCTCGGAAAAACCCTCGGCGTGGAGCCGTTGCAAGGCCGCGTGGTGATGAGCGACCGAACGGCGATTGGCTCGTCGTTCAAGACGCTCGACACGGGTCATCCGATCAAAAGCAGTGACAGTTGGTTCCGCCCGGTGGACATCAAGGCCGGGCCGGACGGCGCGATTTACGTGTGCGACTGGTACGACGATCAGGTGAACCACTACCGCAATCACGAGGGCCGAATCGATCCAAAAAACGGCCGCGTTTATCGGCTGCGAGCCAAGGGCAGTCAGCCGGTGCAGCCATTCGACTTGGTCAAGCGCACGACGGCGGAGTTGGTCGGGTTGCTGCTGCGCGATGATAAGTGGCACCGGCAAACGGCGCTGCGACTGTTGGCCGATCGCGGGGATGCTGCCGCGCTCCCGGTGCTAAAAACCATGTTGCGCGACGAGCTTGGCCAAGCGGCGATCGAGGCGCTGTGGGCGATCAACCTGTGCGGCGGGTTCAACCCGGAATTCGCCGGCGAGACGCTTAAGCATACCAATCCGCATGTGCGCTCCTGGACGGTGCGCCTGCTTGGCGACGAAAAAATCGTGCCGGAGGCGACGGCTGTTGCGTTGGCTGGCTTGGCCAAGCGCGAGCCGCACGTCGAGGTGCGAGGGCAACTCGCCGCCACGGCTAAGCGGCTGTCGGTCGGTCACGCGCTGCCGATTATCCGTGAGTTGCTCGGACACGATGCGGATGCGAGCGATATTTATCAGCCGCTGATGGTTTGGTGGGCGCTGGAGTCGAAGGTCGCCGCACATCCGAACGCGGTGCTGGGACTGTTTGCCGACGAGTCGCTTTGGCAAACGTCGCTCGTGCGCGAGCATGTTTTGAGCAGGCTCATGCGGCGCTTCACCAAGGCCGGCACTCGCTCGGATCTGCTCGCGTCCGCGCGGTTGTTCGAGATGGCTCCCAACGTCGAGTCGGCGAAAATCTTGATGGCCGGCTTCGAGCAGTCGTATAAGGGGCGATCGATGGCGGCGTTGCCGGAGCGGTTGCTGGCGGCTATGGAGGGTCATGGTGGCGGCTCGCTTGCGTTGGATCTGCGTCGCGGCGAAGCGAAGGCGATCGATGAGGCGCTACGGGTCATCGCCGACGTTAAGGCGGATAAGGTCATGCGTTTGCAGTACACGGAAATTCTCGGCGAAGTGCCGAGTGCGAAAGCGATCCCGGTGTTTCTCGGCATCGTGAAAAGCGAGCCGGGCAGTGACTTGAAGCGGGCAGCGCTTGGTTCGCTCAAGCCTTACAATGACAGGCGAGTTCCTGCGGCAGTGCTGGCTGTGTACGGCGAATTGCCGGACAGTTTGCGGAAAGTCGCTGGGACACTCCTGGCTGGTCGCCCTGCGTCGGCTGCTGCAATGTTGCAGGCTGTCGATGACGGCAAGCTGGCAGCCGGCTTGGTTTCGGCGGAAGTGATCAGCCTGCTTCGATCGCACCGTGACGAGCGCGTTGGCCATTTGTTGACCAAGCATTTCGCTGATACAGAAGCGGATGCAGCCAAGCTGGAGCAGGAAATTCAACGCTTGGCCAAGGTCGTGACGACCGAGCCAGGGAGTCCGTACGAGGGGAAGAAGTTGTATGCTGCAAGCTGCGCCGCGTGCCATCGGCTGTTCGAGCAGGGCGGCCAAATCGGCCCGGACTTGACGGCGTACCAGCGGGATGACCTGGACACGATGCTGCTGAACATCATCAATCCAAGCGCGGAGATTCGTGAAGGGTACGAAAATTTTTTATTGACCACGAAAGACGGCCGACTGGCCAGCGGGTTCCTCGTCGAGCAGGACAGCCGATCGGTGGTGTTACGCGGGCTGGACGGGCAGGACATGACCTTTGCGCGGAAGGCGATTCGAGAGTTGAAAGCGCAGGGCCTGTCGCTAATGCCGGGAGGATTGCTGGCTGGCTACAATGACAGTCAAATCCGGGATTTAATGGCCTATTTGCGCAGTTCGCAGCCGTTGAATAATTAACGATTTTGAGGCTGTTTACTGGTTCTTTTCACTGTTTTTCGTTAGTTTCCCCCCATGCAGGAATTCGAGGCGCAGTTGGATCGTTTTTCTGCCTTGGATCAGCTCATCGTTCCAGACTTGTGGCAGCAGGAAGCGGTTCAACATCTGCGGGCTGGCAAGGATGTTGTCGTCCACGCGGCGACCGGCGCAGGCAAAACCTTCATTTTCGAACTTTGGTCCAACGAGGGTCGCAACCCCGGCCAGGCAATTTATACCGTGCCGACTCGCGCTTTGGCCAACGATAAGCTCGCCGAGTGGCGCGCGCGCGGTTGGAATGTTGGTATCGCCACGGGTGACCTTTCGGAGAACCTCGACGCTCCGGTTATCGTTGCTACGCTTGAGACGCAGAAAATCCGCCTCATCAATGGCGACGGCCCGAGGCTTTTGGTGATCGACGAGTACCAAATGCTCGGCGACGCCGATCGCGGTCTCAACTACGAGTTGGCTATCGCCATGGCGCCGCCCCAGACACAGCTCTTGATGCTCAGCGGTAGCGTGGCCAACCCCAAGCACGTCGTCGCTTGGCTTCAACGCCGCCTGGGCCGGGATGCCGAGTGGGTTTGGCACGACGACAGGCCTGTGCCGCTTGAGGAGGTGTACGCCGGGATGCTCAACTACGACGTCCCTCCGGAGATTCGAGGCTATTGGCCAAGGTTCGCCGCCAAGGCACTGGCTGAGGGGCTTGGTCCAGTTTTGATTTTTGCGCCGCGCCGCCGCGCAGCAGAGGCGCTCGCCGCCGAGATCGCCCGCAACCTGCCGACCCCCGACCCCCTCCGGTTGACCGCCGGGCAAAAAGATCTCGTCGGCGTTCGCTTCGCAAGAATGCTGCAGGCGCGCGTCGCGTTTCACCACAGCGGGTTGAGCTATGGTGCGCGCGCGGGAGTGATCGAGCCCTTGGCCAAGGCTGGCCAGCTGCGAGTCGTTGTGGCCACGATGGGATTGGCCGCCGGCATCAACTTTTCTTTGCGCAGCGTGGCCTTGGCCGCCGACTCGTATCGTCGCGACCATTTGGAGGTGCCAATCAGGGCGGATGAGATTCACCAAATGTTCGGGCGCGCCGGGCGGCGCGGCATCGACGAGATCGGTTACGGCTTGGTTTCGCGAAATGAAATTCGTATTCGCGATGGCCATCCCTGTTTTCTCTCTCGCAACGGCATGGTTGACTGGGCGTCACTGTTGGGCCTAATGCACGGCGCGTCGGAGCAGGGGCGTGATCCGTACACCGAGGCAGTGCGAGTGCAGGAGCGGCTGTTCAGCACCCAGCCGATTCTGCTTGGCATGGAGTTTGCGATGAAACATCCGGACGTGCCGTGCGGCCTGGGCACCGACTCGGAGCGCGCCCGGAAATCCCGCAGGCGAGTCCGCGAGATGCTCAACAGCCGAGGCGGGTGGGAAGCCTGGCCCAAGGCTTTGCCGGTGCCGCTCGACGAGGTGTTCGTCCCGAAAAAACCAAGCGGTGACGGGGCGGAGGACGAGCAACAGCCACTTGGCGAAGCGCCGGTGCTTCGGCCGGCGTTGATGGAGCCGGACGTGCTGCGGCGAACCGGGGCCGGTGAGTTGGCCCTGCTGCCGTCCCAGGAGGCGTATGGCCGGGAGCAGAAGGTGGCAAACCAACTCAACAACGAGCGGCTTGACTTGGCCAAGTGGGTGCGCCGGCTGACCGGTTGGCGAATGCGCGTGGTGCCGTTGGCACTCTGGCAAAAGAAAATACAGCCCCTCCTCGAAGAGAAACTGGCGGCAAACCAGACGCCCGTGGAGCAGTTTCGTTGGGAGGATAACTGGCTGCTTGTCCAGTTGCGATTGGGTCAACAGGTCGTTCCGGCCCATGTCGATTCGCATGGTGTGGCGCTTTGGCGGCCGCTGGAGCGGCAGGTAGTCAATCCAACCTGCGCCGGTTGCGGCCTGTACGGCGAGTGCCTCGAACTTAAGCCGGCCACCGGCGTGGCGCTGCTTTGGAAACGACTCAATCTGGTTGATGAAAAAGGTAGGCCGACTCAACGCGGCAGGATCGTCAGTTTTTTTTCGCAGAGTTACGGCCTGGGCATCGCGGCGGCACTGGAGGACGAGTCGCTGCCGATCGGCGAGTTGGTTTACGAGTTGGCCAACCTCGACGCCGGCTACCGTTTTGGCGACGAGGAAAATCGCTGGGACGGGCGCATTCCAGTCGCCTGCCGCGAGTGCTATGGGGATGTGACGGTGCCGGGCTATCTCGACGCCGGCCTGCCGTTGCGTTACGGCGCGGGTGCCGGGCAGGTGGTGGCGGCGATGCATGCGAATCCCGCCGACAAGGGAAACTGGGTGACAGATCTGCTGGGCGCCGGCGATATCGATCGCGCGCTGATCGAGTGGCGTAGTTTGCTGCGGCAGATCACGCACTCACCGGAACTGGACTGGGGGCGCTGGGTGGAGTTGCAAAAACACGCCGGAACCATTCTTGCCGAGACCGAGTCGCCGACGCTCTCCAGGTTGCCGCCGCTTGAGCATCACCAGCGGGGCAGGGTGAATCACTATTTGCGCTTGAAATCGTATTGAACGCCGTCTAGTTGCTGGCTTTGTTGTCACAAACGCCGCTCTTTTTCAGCTTGTCGCAAGTGGCGGAGAGTTGCAGTTTCTGCGACTTTACGGTGAACCCCAGCTTTTGCCCAATCTCGTTCTCGATTGAGTCGATCTGTTCGCTGTCGAACTCCACGATCTTTTCGCAGTTCTCACAGATTAGATGATTGTGGTTGGGGTGGTCGGAGTAGTTAGGATCGTAAAACTTGTATGGCTTCCCGAAGTCCATCTCGTGGACGAGATTGCTCTCGGTGAGCAGTGGCAGGGTGCGATAGACCGTGGCGCGGGAGACGGAGCGATCTCTCTGTCGCGCCCACTCGAGCAGTTGATCGGCGGTGAAATGCTCCTCGGTATCGAACACGATATCGATGATAATGCGCCGCTGATCAGTGATGCGAAGATTCTTCTCCTCCAGGAAATCGATAAATTTCCTTTTGGTCTCTTCTCTCGCTTCCGTCCTCAAGGTGCAAATTGTCGCCCAGATTCTTGGCCAAGTCAATGAGACCGGTCTCAAAACTTACCAACAATCGCCGATTGTCGCGCCGCGGCCTTTCGGGCATCGTGAGCCGAACGGCTTGGCAAAGCTTGGCCAAGCGCGACTTATGCCCGGGCAACAGACCAGCGATTCACCTGAAGTCAGCGTGGTGATGCCGTGCCTCAACGAGGCCGAGACGCTCGCCGTCTGCATCCAAAAAGCCCGCGCCTGCCTCTCCGACAACGGCGTTTCCGGCGAGATCATCATCGCCGACAACGGCAGCACCGATGGCTCGCAATCCATCGCCGAGGCCGAGGGCGCGCGCGTTGTGCCGGTCGAGGCCAGGGGCTACGGCAGCGCGCTCATGGGAGGGATCGCGGCGTCGCGCGGGCGATTCGTCATCATGGCCGATGCCGACGACAGCTACGACTTTTCCGCGCTCATGCCGTTCATCGAAAAGTTGCGAGACGGTAGCGACTTCGTTATAGGCAATCGCTTCAAGGGAGGGATCGCGCTCGGGGCCATGCCGCCGCTGCATCGTTACCTTGGCAATCCCGTGCTGAGCGGCTTGGGTCGACTTTTTTTTCGCTCTCCAGCCGGAGATTTCCATTGTGGGCTGCGATGCTTTTCGCGTGACGCATTTGAGCGCATGAATCTACAGACGACTGGTATGGAATTTGCCAGCGAGATGGTCGTCAAGGCAACGCTGCTTGGCTTGCGAATCGCCGAAGTGCCGACGACGCTCTCGCCGGATGGCCGTAGTCGGCCGCCTCACTTGCGAAGCTGGCGCGATGGCTGGCGGCACTTGCGCTTCATGCTGCTGTTCAGTCCGCGCTGGCTATTTTTGTATCCCGGACTTTTGCTGATGTTCGCCGGCTTGGGTGTCGGGAGTTGGCTGTTGCCGGAGGCGCGGCAGCTGGGCCAGGCGACGCTTAACGTGCACACGCTGGTCTACGCGGCGTTGTCGGTGTTGCTCGGTTTTCAGGCTGTCCTCTTCGCGCTGTTCACGCGGACGTTTGCCATCACGCAGGGGCTGATGCCGCCGAGCCGGCTGCTGAACCGGCTGTACCGTTTCGTCACGCTCGAGATCGGCTTGGTGGTTGGTGGACTGCTGGTGTTGGGCGGCTTGGGTGGCTCATTGGCGGCGACGCTTGGCTGGCAAAAAATCGACTTTGGCGAACTCGAGCCGTCGGTTGTGCTGCGCCAAGTCATCCCGTCGATCGTGGCGCTGGCGCTTGGTTTTCAAGTCGTTCTGGGCAGTTTTTTTCTCAGCGTGCTGGGGCTGAAACGCAAGGGAGGCGAGGGGTGAAGTGGCTCGATCAAGTCCTTCGAAACTGGCGTATTCGCAAGGCACTCACCCACATGGCACCGGCGGAGCGGTTGCTGGATGTCGGCTGCGGCGACGGCGAATTGTTGCGGCAACTTGGCCGGAACGGCGTGGGGATCGATCCGCGCTTGGCCAAGCCGGCTGACGTGCCCGGCGTGCAGTTCGTGCGCGGGAATTTCCCCGATGACCTTCCCGTCGCCGAGCCATTCGACGCCATCACGATGCTCGCCGTGCTTGAGCATGTGCCTGAGTCAGCCAAGCCGGCTTGGCCAAGCGCGTGCCACCGGTTGCTCGCCGCCGATGGCCGTGTAGTGCTGACAGTGCCATCGCCACGAGTCGATGCCATATTGACCGTATTGCGTTTTTTTCGATTGGTTGACGGAATGGCGATGGAGGAACATCACGGCTTCGATCCGAGCGTGGTGACGCCGCTGTTTGAGTCGGCCGGTTTCCGCTTGGCCACCCACAAAAAATTTCAACTTGGTTTGAACAATCTGTTCGTCTTCACGAAAAACGTCTAGTTCATTTTGGCGCCCCAAAAAACAGAGAAAGCCGTCGAGTTGTTCGAGTCGAAATTGCGCTTTTGGCTGCGGATGGCCTGGGTGGTGGCGTACGCGCTGATGCTGAATTCGATGCTGAATAATATGCAGCAGATGAATACCGACGCCATCGCTTACATGCGCATCGCCGAGTATTGGTCGAGTGGCAACCTGGGCTTTGCGGTGAACGGTTACTGGGGACCGATGCTGAGCTGGTTGATGGTGCCGTTTCTGTGGCTGGGCGTTGAGCCGTTGCTCGCCGGCAAATTGGCAATGCTGATTTCCGGCGCGATTTTTTTTCACGGGAGCCTATTTCTCGTTCGCTCGGTGGGGCTGCGGTTGGTCGACGAGTTGATAGTGGCCTGGGTGCTGGCGCTGACGATTCCCGGCTGGATGTCGAACCACGTGACGCCGGATCTGCTGGTCGCCGGTCTGATGGCCTTCGCGCTTGGCCAAGCGGTGTCGCCGGACTGGCTGGCAAATCGCCGACGGGCACTTGGGACTGGCGCGACTTGGGGTTTGGCTTACTTGGCCAAGGCGGTGGCACTACCGGTGGGCGTGGTGGTGAGTGTGCTGCTGGCGCTGTGCTGGCGGCTTGGCCAAGCGGAAAACCGGCAGGCGGCTTGGCGGCAATTGGGCGTGTCGCTTGGCCTGTTGGCGCTGCTGGCCACGCCGTGGATCACGGTGTTGTCGCTGAAATACGACAAGCCGACCTTCTCGACTTCCGGTTCGATCGCCCATGCGATCGTCGGCCCGGGCTACGATAAACCGGCGCATCCGTTTGGCAGCACGATTTACAAACCAGAGCCGGGAAGGGTGACGGCATGGGAAGATCCGAGCCGGATGGACTACGACTACTGGTCGCCGTTCGCGAGTGGTGAAAATTTTTCATATCAACTTTCGCTCATCGGCCGGAATGCCAAAACGGTGTTTCAATTCTTGGCGGTCTTCGACGGAATCGGGGCATTGTTGGGATGGTTCGGGGTTGGGACGCTGGTTTTCGGCTTGGCGCTATTCACAAAGCAACCATGGACGAAAAACTGGCTCGCCAATCGCTGGCGATGGATGCTCATCCCGCTGATCTGCCTCGGCGGTATTTACCTGCCAGTTTACGTCATGCCTGTAGATCTGCGTTATTTCTATCTGTTCCTGCCGCTGATCATGATTCTCACCCTTGGCCTCGTTTCTCAATCCTTTGCGAACAACTGGCTGACTGGCTTTGTTTTGTCGTCACTTTTTCTGTTACCGCTATTGTGGCGTTCGCCATCAAGATTACCTGTTGGCTCATTCGCGCAAGACTTGGCCAAGCGGATGGAAAGTGCCGGAATGGTTGGGCCAATCGTAGGTTCGACGTTTTTTTCAGCGGAAGGCCATCGGCTTGGTTTGTACGTCGCTTGGCACCTCGGGCAACCTTGGTTGGGGGATGTCAGGCCAGCTTCGCTTCAGGCGTACAAACATTCCGGAGCCAGGTTTGCAATTGCCATCGGCGGCACGGCTTTGGCGAAGCAGTTGGATGCAGATCCGGCTTTCAAATACGTGAGTGCCAAGTTGGATGAAAAAGGACTTCTTCAGGTTTATGAGGTTCAGGCGAGCCAGCCGTAGTTCATTTTCCTTTCCTAGAGGGAGGAGTGGTTTTATCTTCGGTGAACCGTGAACAGTTTGATTGGAAATGTGTTTGCTTGCGCTGGGTTGCTGATGGTTCCGGTTGGTTTGGTGCAAGCTGGGTTGACGGCGGAGCAGAGGGCCAAGCTGCCGCCGCCGGCCAAGCACGAGGTAAGTTTTGCCAGGGAGATTTCGCCGTTGCTGGAAAAGAGCTGCACCAAGTGCCACGGCAAAGGCAAAGCCAAGGGCGGTTTCAGCATCGAGACGCGTGAAAAACTGCTTGCCGGCGGTGACTCAGGAGCGACGGTAGTGATAGGGAAGAGCGCCGACAGCTATTTGGTTGAGTTGATTTCCGGTGTTAGCCCCGACGATGTCATGCCGAAAAAAGGCTCGAGGATGACGACGGAGCAAGTCGGCTTGATTCGCGCTTGGATAGACCAGGGGCTTCTGTGGGAGGAGGGGGCGACGTTTGCCAAGGGGCCGGTGCTGAATCTCACGCCGCGCCGGCCGGAGTTGCCCGGTGACGAGGGCGGTCATCCGGTCGATCGCATCTTGGCCCCGTACTTCGCCAAGCACGGGGTGACGACTGGCGAGGTGGTTTCGGATCGGCTTTTTGCCCGGCGCGTTTATCTAGACGTGATCGGCCTGTTGCCGCCGGTGGCGGAACTGGACGCGTTCGTCGCCAGCAACGCGCCGGACAAACGCCGGGCGTTGATCCGCCGATTGCTCGATGAGCGCAAGCCGTACGCGGAAAATTGGCTGGCGTTTTGGAACGACATCCTGCGCAACGACTACGCCGGCACCGGCTTCATCGACGGCGGCCGCAAGCAGATCACCGGCTGGCTTTACGGCTCGCTTTACAGCAACAAACCGTACGACAAGTTTGTGTACGAACTGATCAATCCGACGGAACACTCGCAGGGCTTCACCAAGGGCATCGTCTGGCGTGGCGTGGTGAACGCCAGCCAGAAACCCCCGATGCAGGCGGCGCAACATATCTCGCAGATTTTCATGGGCGTGAACCTCAAGTGTGCCTCCTGCCACGACAGTTTCATCAACGACTGGTCGCTGTCCGATGCCTACGCGCTGGCCAGCGTCTATGCTAACAAGCCGCTCGAGTTGGTACGGTGCGACAAGCCGACCGGCGAGATTTCCGGCGTGCGTTTCATCCATCCGGAGTTGGGCGCGATCGACCCGAAGGCGGATCGGGCCAAGCGCATCGAGCAGTTGGCCAAGGCGGTGACGAGTCCGGGTAACGGCCGCCTCAGCCGCACGATAGTGAACCGGCTCTGGGCGCGATTCCTCGGGCGCGGCTTGGTTGAACCGGTCGATGAAATGGAAAACGAGTCGTGGCACACCGACCTGCTCGACCTGCTGGCCAGTGACCTCGCCGACAATGGCTACAATCTGAAGTTCACCATGGAGCAAATCATGACGTCGCACGCGTATCAGTTGCGAGCCGTGAACGGCGCTGAGCAGGTGGAAAAGGATTATGTTTTTCGGGGGCCGACTGTGCGGCGGATGACCGCCGAGCAGTTTGTCGATGCTGTGGCGACACTCACCGGCAACTGGAAGCCGTCGCCGGCGAAGAAGATCGAGTTCGATGGAGCGAATCTCGCGGGAGTAACGGGCGGAGTTGAGCAGAACGATTTGCCGAAGGGTAAATGGATTTGGAGTACGGCCAAGGCGGCTGAGGGCGTCGAGCCGGGCACGTCGTTTTTCCGCAAACGCTTCGAGTTGCCGGATAAGCCCACGACGGCGGATGTGATCGCCGTGGTCGACAATTCGTTCGTCCTGCTGGTGAACCAACGAAACGGGACCGCCGGCAAAAACTGGGAGGAACCGAAATTCCGGAACCTGGCCAAGCGATTCAAGCAAGGCGAAAACATTGTCACGGTCTTGGCCACGAACGAGGGTATCGGAAAAAACCCTGCTGGGCTTTGGCTTGGTATCCGGTTTCAGTTTGCGGACGGCTCGACGATGGACCTCGTCTCCGACAAGTCGTGGAAGGTCAGCACAGACGGTTCTGATGGTTGGAACAAGCCAGAGTTCGACGACACCACATGGCGTTCGGCCTCGGAGCTAGGCGGGGCGGACATGGCTCCGTGGGGCTTGGCCAATCGAATGAAAATCAACGGCTCGGTGCTGGCGTTTGGTGCACGGTTTCGCGAGTCGATGCAAAACAAGACGGCGCTGACCACTGCGCTTGGCCGGCCGAACCGCGAGCAGGTAACCACCGAGCGCCCGTCCGCCGCCACCACGCTGCAGGCGCTCGCGCTGACCAACGGTGAGGTGCTGTCGAAATTGATCAAGGACGGAGCCGCCATTCTGGCCGCCGAGGGAGGTGGACAACAGCACTTGGCCAGGCGGGTGTTCCGGGCGGCGCTTGGCCGTCCGCCGAACCAAGCGGAGTCCGCTATGTTGGCCGAGTTGATCCGCGGCGACAATGCGGCCGAGTTGGTCGAGGACGTGCTGTGGACCGTGACGATGCTGCCGGAGTTTCAATTGGTTTACTAATCGCAAACGATGCAAATTCAGGTAGGAATCATTTCGGTGTCGGATCGCGCGACGCAGGGCGTCTACGACGATGCCGGTGGGCCGGCGTTGAAGGAGGCCGCGGCCGGCTACGGGTGGGAGATCGCTGCCGAGGCGGTGGTGCCGGATGAGGTTCGGGATATCCAGCGCGCATTACGCGAGCAGGTGAACAAAGGCTGCCACATGATTTTGACCACCGGCGGCACCGGCGTCGCCCCGCGCGACGTGACCCCCGAGGCGGTGCGCGAAATGGCGGTGCGCGAGTTGCCAGGCTTCGGCGAGGTGATGCGCATCGAGTCAATGAAAATCACTCCCAACGCGATCCTCTCACGCAACCTGGCCGCCGTGATCGACTCGGCACTGGTGATCTGCCTGCCCGGCAAACCCAAGGGCGCCGTCGAGTGCCTCGGCTTCGTCGAGTGCGCCATCCCTCACTGCATCAAGGTGCTGCAGGAAGTGCCGACGAGCTGCTAGCCGCCGCAGCTGGGCCATGCGCTTGGTTATTTCGGGATGCGGACGATGCGGCGGATGTTGCCGCTGAAAAGCTTGTCCTGGATTTTCGTGTGCGGGATCAGTCGACGGATGATGCCAATCGTCCGTGCGCCGATGCAGCTTGGCCCTCGCCCAATGATGTCGTTGCAGTCGCTGCCGAAAAGCAACTTATCCTGGTGCCGCTTGATGAACTCGACCGCTTGCGTCTCGTCGCGGATAAGTGCGTTTTGCCCGGAACCGGCCGACATGTCACCGAACATGTTCGGATAGTCGCTGAGTAGCCGATCGCTGATGCCGGACGGCGTGACTTTGCCCTTGGGGTACATGATCGTCTGGTCGTGGTTCTTGTCGATGTTGCCCCACCAAGTTTGCGCGTGGCCAATGAAGTTCACTTTTGGGAATTTCTCGAGGATGGAGTGGAACCGCTCTATGCCGGTGTTGTAGTTGCCGTGCTCGAAATGCATCAGCACCGGCACGTCGTATTCCTGCGCCAACTCGGCGATGCGCTCGATGTGTTTTGAGTCGCACTCAACCTTGAACTTCTGCTCGCCGATACCGACCGCACCTTTTTTTAAATAGGTCTCAATCGTGGGGATACACTCCGGGTGGTTGGTAATCTCGTTGGCGAAGTGGACGTAGTTGTGTGGGTTTTTGACGGCGATCTTGCGCACGGACTTGTTGCCGCCGCAGTTGGCGGCGAGTCCGTACAGGCGGCCAGCCGGGAGCAGCACGGTCCACTTCACGTTCAGCGCGCGTTGGTGGCCAAGCATGCGTTCGTCGTTTCGGCCGCTGTAATTGGTGTGCTGATGCAGATCGATGATTTCCTGTTTGGGCTTGCGGCCAAGCGCTTGTCCGGGCACCGCGGCGGTTACGGTTGCCGCGGCGGTTGCGGCTAAAAAATTGCGGCGGGTCAATTGTTTCATATTCATGAACGAACTGATTGGAGCGTAGTTTTCACGCCTGGCCAAGGCGACTTTTTTCTTGGCATTGTGAAAACCGGCCCGGCCGCCTATGCTGCACGAGCCTGTGTGGGCACGTGGCAATGGACAAACTTTTGCTAATCGATGATGAGGATGATGTGCGCTACTCTTTTAAGCGCATTTTTGAATCACCCGATCTCGACCTAGAAACCGCCGCCAGCGGCGAGGAGGGGCTTGAGGTTATCAAAAGTTTTCAGCCGGATCTCGTGCTGATGGACGTTCGCATGGGAGGTATTACCGGGCTGGAGACGCTGCGTCGCATCCGGCAGGACGACGCTAAGCTGCCGGTGATCATGATGACCGCCTTTGGCACGACGCAGACAGCGATCGAGGCGATGAAACTCGGTGCATACGACTATCTGCTCAAGCCGTTTGACGTGCACAAGATCAAGCAGATCGTCGCCGACGCACTCAAGGCGGCTCGTGACATGAAACAGGTTGTCGCGTGCGAGCCGCTGCTCGAGTCGGAGGATTATGACTTGGGCATTGTCGGCCGCAGCCAGCCGATGCAGGAGGTGTTCAAGATGATCGGCCAACTGGCCGGCTCGAATGCTACGGCGCTGATCACCGGCGAGAGCGGCACCGGCAAGGAACTAGTTGCTCGTGCCATTTACCAAAACAGCCAGCGCAACGATAAATCGTATCTACCGATCAACTGCGCAGCGATACCGGAGAGCCTACTCGAGAGCGAGTTGTTCGGCCACGAAAAGGGTTCGTTCACTGGGGCAGGTTCGCAGCGCATCGGCAAGTTCGAGCAGTGCGACAAGGGCACGCTGTTCCTCGACGAGATCGGCGACATGACGCTGGCGACCCAGGCCAAGATTTTGCGTGTGCTTCAAAACGGCACCATCGAGCGCGTCGGCGGCAATAATCCGATCACGGTGGATGTTCGCATCATTGCCGCGACGAACAAGCGGCTTGAGGAGGCGGTCGCCGCCAAGGAGTTTCGCGAGGATTTGTTTTACCGGCTCAACGTCGTGCGGGTGAGTTTGCCGGCGCTACGCGAACGCTCCGAGGACATCCCGCTGTTGATCGATTATTTCCTCAAGACCATCGCCAATGCGGAGAGCCGCAAGCCTAAGTCGATCCTCGGGGAAACGCAGGAATTGCTCATGCAATATGATTGGCCAGGCAACGTACGCGAGTTGGAGAATGTCGTTCGCCGTGCCATCGTCATGTCCAAGGGCGAGGCGATCCGTCCCGATGATTTGTCGGCGGAAGTGCGGTCGGCAAGCGGTGTCCCCGTTGCAGCGGCATCAGGCCAAGCACCTGGCCAAGCGCCGCCGCCTGCCGATGCCAACGACATTGGCACTGTCGCCGCGACGCTGTTTCACTGGGCCAAGGAGCAGCCGGATTTGGCTGTGCTGCCGGCAGTGGAGCGCGAGTTGATCGCTCATGCGCTGCGCGAGACCAACGGCAACCAAGTGCGGGCGGCCAAGCTGCTGGGCATCACGCGCGCCACGCTGCGCAAACGCATCGAGAAGTTCGCCATCAAACAGGCTGTCTCGGTGGAGTAGGTGTTCCTCAGCGAACCCGCAGCCGTTATTTGGCGAAGAGATTTCTTTTTTGCTGGCCGAAGGTGATTAAGCTGTCTTGCCTGTTGGGGTGGGTCAGGTGCCAAAACCGCCAAATCAACAGGATCACCATGGCGAGGTTCACGATTTGAGAAACGCCGTGCCAGATGGCGAACTTCCGTTCGGCGTTCTGAACGACGTTCGCCTCGAGTTCGGTCTTCTCGATCACCGTTAGCCCGCCATCGCTCTTCAGTTGGAACTGATGTTTTTGCTGATGCCAAACAGTGAGTCTCGGGTTGATGAATTTGCCGCCGAACAGCGCGAGGCCACACAGCACACAAACGATAGCAATGGCTCGTTTGGGGAATCCGCCGCCGCTGTACAGCCACTCAATCAACAGGTGCAGCGAGGCGATCGTCCCGCAGATAATGTGCAGCATGAAGTAACGGCCTAGCATCGCCTGGGCAACCAAGCCGTTGGTTGGCTTTGGAACGAAGGCCGTCACTTCAGAGGTGAAAAACATCGGGGCGGCGAGAAATGAAAAGAAGATCGATCCACCCACCCATACGGCGGCGTTGAACAGACACACGAATCTGAGGAATCCTGGCACGCCGCAGTGTAACGGGACCGATTGCGCCCTGCCAAGGTTGGTTTGCCCTCGACTTGGCCAATCGTTCCCTTTTCTGTTGACCAAATAAAGCCCCAAACCTAGATTCCCCGAGATGAACTCACGTATCGTATTGTCAGTGGTGGCAGGGCTTTTGATGCTTGGCCAAGCGCTCAATGCCGCCGAGGAAGGGCCATTCATCATCAAGAAAAACGGCGACAACTATCGCGTCGAGATTGATGGCAGATTGTTCACCGAATACATCCCTACGGGATATAATAAACCGGTGCTTTACCCGGTCATTGGCCCGTACGGTGTCGGCATGACGCGCAATTACCCGTTCAAGGAGGTCGAAGGCGAAGCGAAGGATCACGTGCACCATGCGTCGCTTTGGTTCACTCACGGCGAGGTCAATGGCATCAGTTTTTGGCACAACGCCAAAAACACGGGAAAGATCATCCCGGCCGAGCTGGTTCGCACCAAGGGCGGTGGCCGCGGCTCGATCGTCTCGAAAAACAGCTGGGTCGGCCCAGATGGCACGGTCATCTGCACCGATCGGACATCGATCAGTTTTCACAAGGCGTTCGGTGGGATATTCGTCTCTTACGCTGTGACCGTCTTTGCATCGGAAGGCGACGTGACTTTTGGCGACACCAAGGAAGGCAGCATGGGCATCCGTACGCATCCGAACCTGCGCCTGTCCAATGGCAAGGGTGTCACCACTGCCAACGGCCACGCGCTCAACAGTGCCGGTGACAAGGATAAGGAACTCTGGGGCAAGCGTGCCAAGTGGGTGGACTACTGGGGCAAGATCGACGGCCATACGGTCGGTGTCGCCATCTTTGATCACCCAAATAATTTGCGCCACCCGACCTGGTGGCACGCCCGAGACTACGGGCTGGTCGCCGCCAACCCGTTCGGCATCCACAACTTCGAGGGGAAGAAAAAGGGCGTGGGCGACTTCAAGCTTAACAAGGGCGAAAAGCAGCAGTTCCGCTACGGCATTCTTTTCCACGAGGGCGACGCACAAGCCGCTGACATCTCCGGCTCATACGACAAGTGGGCCGCGGAGCAAACGGAGAACAAGTAGCTTAGCCAAGTCCGGGTTCAGATCTCGTAGTTGTCGGCCTTTTTCATCACCTTGACGCTGACGTCCTCGGCGATGACGAGGGAGTTGGTCGGCACGCTGTGGATCAGGAACACATTGCCGCCGACCGTGCTGTTCGAGCCAATGACCGTTTCGCCGCCGAGGATGGTCGCGCCGGGATAAATCGTGACATTGTCCTCGATGGTGGGATGCCGCTTGGCGCCGCGCAGTTCCTCGACGCGTGAGGTGGACTTCGCGCCCAGCGTTACGCCGTGATAAATCTTAACGTGATTGCCAATTATGGTCGTCTCGCCCACGACCGTGCCGGTGCCGTGGTCGATAAAAAAGTGCGAGCCAATGGTCGCGCCGGGATGGAGGTCGATTCCGGTCCGGCCGTGCGCCCACTCGGCCATGATGCGTGGGATGAGCGCCACGCCACGCCGGTAAAGCTGATTTGCCATCCGCTGCACCGCGATCGTCTCGACAAAGGGATAGGCCACCACAACCTCCTCATGGCTGAGTGCGGCGGGGTCGCCGGCGTAAGCGGCCTCGACGTCGGTCTTGAGCATTTCACGGATCGAGGGGAAGCTGCCGAGAAACTCAGCCGTAATCTCGCGGGCCAATGGCCGTGGCTTGACCGCACTTTCGTCGGGCGGCCTGTACTCGATGCTCTTCGTAATCTCGTCCTCGAGTCGGCCGCTGACGCTGTCAATCAACGTCGAAATATAGACCCTTAACTCGGAGGTCTGAATCGGTTTCTCATCAAAAAAACCGGGCAGCAGCAGCCGCAAAAAGTCGGTAGTGATCGATGCGATGGCGAACTTGGACGGCAGGTTGCCGCCGTCCAAATGGTTGATACCGCCCACCTTCGCGTAGGAGGCGATCAGGTCATTAGTCAACTGGGTGATGCTATCGCGCACGCCGGAAGTATCGGCAAATCCGCCAAAATGGCAAGAGGTCGCGAGTCGTCACCTATCCAAGCTAACAATTCGCTCAAAAGTCAGGCATGAACTTGGCTTTCAGCGAAGGCTGCCGTAAGTTTCGCGCCGCGCCGATGTCCAAGTCGAGTCGAGAACATGTGTACGGATTGAACCCCGCCTTCGAGGTGTTGCGGGCGGGGAAGCGCCGCGTGTACTCGGCTCACTTGAACGAAGGGATGCGTGACAACACGCGTGTGAAAAAGTTACTCGGCGTTTTGGAGCGCGGCAACGTCGAGATCGAATGGACGGACAAGGGCCGCCTGATGCAGATCTCCGGCAGCCGGGATCATCAGGGCGTTGTGCTCAAGACATCGCTTTATCCGTACGCCGAGTTTGACAAGTTGCTCGGCGTGCCGCGCATGCTGATGCTCGACAACGTCGAGGATCCTCACAACGTCGGCGCGATCCTGCGCAGCGCCGAGGTGTTCGGCTTCACCTCCGTTTGCCTGCCGAAAAAGGGCGTACCGGAAATCTACCCGTCGGTGGTCAAGGTCAGCGCCGGTGCGACGGAGTTCATGAAAATCTGCCGCAGCGACTCCGCCAACGGCTACGCCCGCAAAGCTGCCGAGGCCGGCTACCGGATCGCCGCACTGGACATGGCCGGCAAATCGTCGCTGGAGGCGCTCGCCGCGGCCAAGCCGGAAAAACTGCTGCTCGTGATCGGCGGGGAGGATCGCTCCGTCGGCCAGTTCATCCTCAACATGGCCGACGACGTGGTGGGCATCACACAGCGCGGCCGCATCAATTCACTCAACGCCTCCGTCGCCGCCGGCATCGCCATGTTCGCCCTTGGCCAAGCGGAGTAGCTCACTATAATCCCACCGTGGTTCATACTGGAATTGGATACGATGTGCATCGTCTTTTGGCGGGGCGGCAGCTTTGGCTCGGTGGCGTGGAGATCAAGCACGACAAGGGGCTCGACGGCCACTCCGATGCTGACGTGCTGATGCACGCGATCTGTGACGCGGTGCTTGGGGCGCTTAGCCAAGGCGACATCGGCAGTTTTTTCCCACCCAGCGAACCGCAGTGGAAGGATGCGCCGAGCCGGATTTTTCTCGAGAAAGCCGCTGAACTTGTGGCAAAAGCCGACGGCAAGATCGTAAACATTGACGCCACGCTGATTGCCGAGGCACCGAAAATCCTGCCGCACGTGCCAGCGATGAAAGTTGCGGTCGCCCAGGCGCTGTACATTTCGCCGGATCAAGTTGGCATCAAGGCGACGACGAACGAGTTGCTTGGGTTCCTCGGGCGCGAAGAGGGGATGGCGGCGATGGCGGTCGCCGGTGTGAACCTGCCGGACTGACATGGGAGCCAAGGGCGAGATCAGCTGGAAACGGCGCGACGAGTTTGGCGAGCGAGTGGAGTGCTACGCGCGCAACGAGCGCAATGTGTGGAAATTTTTCCGGCGCGAACGGCGCTTCGAGAATTGGGAGGCGTATCCCGAGCCGGAGTTCGAGGACTGGATGGAGTTGCTCGACAGCGTCCGGCGTCGCATCCCGAGGCGCAAGATGGAACCGGCGGACGAGCATCGTCTCGTTCGCACGATCAAGGAGAGGTTCCCCGATCAGAAAGACCGGGTTTAAGCCGGCATCAAATATCGACGTCCTCTGGGCGAACTTCGAGGCACTCGTCTTGATCCTCCCACGCCACCGCCGGGTAAATATCGAGCAGCGCCGGGGCCAGTTGAGTACCCGCCTGGGCCAGCAGTTTTTCCGCGGATTGTGCCGCCAACTCGAATAGCGTGTCGTAGTCGGGCGGCAGTTTTTTGCCGTCCTCCTCCCAGTGCGCGACGGAGTGCGCCTTGTCGTAACAAACCGACCATGTGTCGAGCTCCTGCCTTATTTCATCCGGTAGATTATCGAGTTTCACGCACTTTTCGCCGCAGTGTTTGCAAACCAAGCCGACGTCGTACACGTCCCGGGAGAGGGTCGGCAACAGCGGTGCCCGGCAACACTCGGAGGCGGTGTAGTCTGCAGGGATGATCGCCATGCCCTTGAGCCAGATTTGGCGGTCGTGCGCCGCGTGCGCCGCCAATTCGTAGGCCAGCATCAGCGGATGGGAGAGCCGCCAGGCTTGGCCGGAGAATTGGCCCAGCGTCTGCGCCATCCAGCGCGCGAGCGTCAGGTCGTCCATCTCCATGAACACTTGGCTGTATCCCTTCCACAACTGGTCGTGATTGTCTGTCAACTCGCGAGCCACCGGTAGCGGACTCTACGGCTTGGCTTGGCCCAGCGAAAGGTAAACCGACGGCCGGCTTGGCCAAGCGCGAGGTTGCCGGTACAACTGTCGAAGTGTCCGAGTTTGCGACAGATCCCATTGGCCAACAGGTGTCGGCGTTGCCCGGTGTCGGCGGTGAGCGCGCGACGCGCCTGGCCAAGCTCGGCATCCGCACCGTCGCCGACCTGTTGTGGCACGGGCCAAGGCGCTACGAGGACCGCAACCAGCAGCACGAGGTCAAGGCCTTGGCCAAGGGCGATGATGCCACCGTCGCCGGGCCGATCGTCGCGGCGGGCGTCAAGCGGATGCGTTTTGGTAAGAGTCTGTTCGAGCTCATCATCGACGACGGCACGGCGCGACTCCATTGTCGGTGGTGGAATATGCCGTACATGGAGCGCTACTACAAAACCGGCGACTTCGTTCACGTCCACGGCAAACTCAAGACGGTGAAACCGCGCACTATGGATCACCCCGAGGTGGAGGTATCCGAGGAGGGCGAGGAGTTCATCCACCTCAAGCGGATCGTGCCGGTGTACCGGTTGACCGAGGGCATCAAGCAACGCTGGCTGCGCGGCGTGATGTGGCGCGTCGTTGAGCAATTCGCCGCCGACGTACCCAACACTAACGCCGAACTGTTGGCCGGCGACGACAGTCATTGGCTGCCCTTGGCGGCGGCGTTCAAGGCGGTGCATTTCCCCGACGACCTCGGGCAAACCGAGCTGGCTCGCGAGCGGTTGGCGCTGGAGGAGTTCATCCTGTTTCAGCGGCAGATCAGCGAGAGGCGAAAGACATTTCAGGCCAAGGTCAAGGCGTTGGAATGCTCCGGAGATGACCGATTTTTAAAGCCTTTTTTGGCTGGCTTGGGCTTTGATTTTACCGGTGCGCAGCAGCGCGCGTGGGAGGAGATCGCCCGCGACATGGCGGGCTCGTACCCGATGCGTCGGTTGCTGCAGGGCGACGTCGGCTCCGGCAAAACCGCCGTCGCCGCCTGCGCCGCGCTGCGAGCCGTCGAGAGCGGTTTCAGCGTCGTCGTGCTCGCGCCGACGGAGATTTTGGCCGAGCAACATTATCGTGTTTTTGGCAAATGGCTTGAGCCGCTCGGCATCCCCGTGCACCTGCACACCGGCGCCAGGAAAACAATGAGCGACCCCGGTCAGCCCGAATTGAGCATGGGAAACAACGAGTTGCCGCCGCTTGTCATTGGGACGCATGCGCTCGTCGAGGAGAAGTTTAAGCTCGAGAACATGGGGCTGGCGATAATCGATGAGCAACACAAGTTCGGTGTCGAACAGCGAAAGAAGCTCGTTAGCAAGGGGCAGTATCCGCACGTGCTCGTGATGACCGCGACGCCGATACCGCGCACGCTTGGCTTGACCGTTTACGGTGACCTCGACATCTCGCTGATCGACGAGCTGCCACCGGGTCGCGGCCCGGTGCGCACGCACGTTCGCAAGCCGGAGAGCCTGCCCAAGGTGTGGAGCTTCATCTGCGAAAAACTAGCTGAGGGCAGGCAGGCATACGTCGTTTATCCACGTGTCGATGACGAGGGCGGCGGCAGCCTCAAGGCGGTCAATCAGGAACTCGAGACCGTGAGGGAACAACTCGCACCGCACACCGTTGGCCTGCTGCACGGCCGGCTGAAGTCCGCCGAGAAAGAGCAGGCCATCACCGGTTTTCTCGCCGGAAAAATCAAGGCCCTGCTGGCGACGAGCGTGATCGAGGTCGGCGTCGATATTCCGAACGCGACGATCATGCTCATCGAGAACGCCGACCGCTTTGGCTTGGCGCAGTTGCACCAATTGCGCGGTCGGATCGGCCGGGGCGTGTACGAGTCGCACTGCATCCTCGTCGCCGATGAAGTGACCGACGACGGCCGACGGCGGCTCGACGTGATGGAAAAAGGCGGCGACGGATTCGAACTGGCAGAGGAGGATTTGCGGCAGCGCGGCCCGGGCGAGCTGCTCGGCCAAGCGCAGAGCGGCCTGCCGGATTTCAAGTTCGGCAATCTCATCGACGACTGGCGCTTGATCCAAAAAGCCCGCGACCTCGTCGCCCGCGAACCCAGGGATTAACAGCCGAAAAGGCGGACGAAATTTTCCTCCACGCGCTTTGCCAAGTCGTCGGGTGCTTGGCCAAGCAACTCAGCGGTGGCCTCGTACACGGCGACGATGTTGGCCGGATGGTTAACTTCCAGGGCAAGAGGATGGGTGACTCGGTTCTCTGGCAACGCCTGGTCGGGGGCGTCGGTTTCGATGAGCAGTCTGTCGGTCGGCACTTGGCGGAAGGCGTCGCGTTGGCGGGTTTTGCGCTCGTGCGCGAAGGCACCAGGGAAGCTGAAGTACGCGCCGAGCTTGGCTAACGGCTCAACCATTTCCGCCGGGCCACCGTAGCTGTGCAGCAGGAAATTGCGCTTGGGAAGCGAGCCGTCGCGGAGCAACTCATACAGCCGTCCCCACGTTTTTAGGCAGTGAATGCTCGCCGGGAGATCGCGCTCGGCGGCGAGGCAAAGTTGGGCGGTGAAAACTTCCTCCTGCCCGTCGTAGCTCAAGCCGGGCTTCCAGCGGTCGAGCCCAAACTCGCCAATGGCGGTGGGGCATTCGTCGAGTTGCTGCCCGAGCTTGGCCAGCCATTCCGGCGAGCGCTCGTGAACAAACCATGGATGCAGCCCGAAGCTCGGCAGCACGCAACCGTGGCTCTTGGCCAAGCCGGCGACTTCCGGCCAGTCGCTTTCGCATGTGCCGTTGACGACCATTCGTGACAGGCCAACGGCGTCGCAATCGGCTATCAACTCGTCTTGCTGCCCGCCAAACCGCACATCCTGTAAATGGTTGTGCGCGTCGAACAATCGCATCGGGGGCGGTGCCTAGTCGTTGAAGCGGAGCCGGAAGAATTGGGCATTACCTAGCTTGGTTGCGATGGGGAATTCCAGCAACGCGGTGTCGCTCGGCACGCGTTCAACTAAGCTCCACGACAGCAGGTCGTTTGTTGTCTCGACGATGGTCGACGAGCCGTTTGGCAACTCAGTAGTCAGCGTGAACTGGCTTTCGTCTGCAATAATGTTGAGTCGGATGGCATTTTGTTTGCGGTTTTGCCGGTACTTGCCATCGGGGAGTCGGGTGGAGAGTTGGTACTTTGGATCGGAGAGAATCTTGACAACGGCCTTGTCCTTGGTGCGCAGTTTTTCAGGCGTGTTGAATTTCCACTCATGCTCAATGTTTTCGCCCCGGCCCTTGAAAGCCTGTCCGTCGAGCAGGCTGGTGAGCGCCCAGTAAATATACTCGGTGACTTGGCAACCGTAGTCGCAGGTGCGATCGTCGTAGGAGTACCAGGCACTGGCGGGATAGCGGCGCGGCACGGTATGGAAGTAGCCGCCGCGCGCGATGTCCATCGCATTGGCAAGTTCAGAGCCGCGGTGTTCGCCGAACACTTTTGGGTAAACACCAGCGTAACCGACCGAGGTGATGATGTGCAAAATCTCCTCAATGGCGGCATCAAACTCGCTCGACTTAGGGTTGTGCGGCCCAGCGTTGGGCAGCGTCTCGGTGGCGTACAGGCCCTGCAGCGTGTAGTCGTCGAACATCTCGCCGTAACGGTCGTGGAGTTGTTCGAGTTCTCGCTCATCGTAACCCATGACGATTGCCGAGCGCTCGTTCCAGAGTTTGTCGTTTACTTTTGGATTGTCCGGCTTGCCATCGCGATCGTTGTCGAGGAAATCCGCGGTTATGTCGGCGGCATGCAGCAGTTTGGCATCCGGCACGCGGTCGGTCGCTTGGATGTACAGTCCGAATACTTGGACATGCTTCGGCAATGCCGACTTGAGGCCGGGAAGGCGGTCGTTTTTGCCGCTATGGATCTTAAAATCCGGCTCGGCGGCTTGGGCAACCGGCGTCATGAGAAAATAAAATAGGGCTGCGCACACGGACGCGGCGGCCCTATTGAAATGGCTTATTGCTGCACCCATTGGTTGTGGCCAAGTGCTTGCCCAAGGCCATAATTATTTCACTTCACCTGTGGTGAACGGTGAAGCCGGCAGCCCGGCGCTATTGGCCAAGTTTGGTTCAGCTTCCTGATGGTAACCGAAGCGTATGAACCTGGGTTTCTTCACTGTGTCACTTCTAGCGACTACGGTGTTACCTTTTATTTCCGCCTGGGCGGCTGCAAATTTTTCATCCTCACCAGCAACTTCCCAATGGCTGAGGGCTTGGCCGTTGGTTGACTTCAAACCATCGGCATGAGTGAAGCGGACGATAGCAGTGTCCTTGCGGAATCTAGCCGACTTAAATAAAGGGCCTGAGTACTCGATACCCTTCTTACCATAGTCCTTGGTGAGAGCCCAGAGGGCTAGGCGCTTGCCGACGTCCTGTTTGTTTCTGGGATGTATGTCGCGGATATTGCCGATGTCGGTGGTGACCGCCATGCCGGTGTGCGGAACCTTCAGAGTTTCCAACTGTGCCTGCCAGATTCCGGCTAGTCGGGTCGGTTCACCGCCGTATTTATAGGGCGCTAGTTGCACAAAGTAGAAAGGCATTTTTTTGTTGTTCCATATATCGCGCCAGCCGTTGATCAGCGCCTTCTTTTTTTCGTAGTAGAGCATGCCTTCGCCGTTGTTGCTCTCCCCTTGATACCATAGAGCCCCTCGGATGCCGTACGGGTTGATCGGCGAAATCATGCCATTATGCAGTGCAAGTGCGGACTGGTGATTGATCGATCCGTTGTCGCGTTTCTGCGGGAATGTGTCGAGTTTGTCAGCGATATCCTTCAGGGCTGGTACGGACCTAAAACCGCTCGGCGTGGTCCAAGGCTCGATACGGGTGCCGCCCCAGTTGCAGCCGAGAAGTCCGATCGGCACGTCAAGTTCGCCCTGAAGATGGCGCGCAAAAAAGTACCCAACGGCGGTGAAGTTACCCACCGTCTTCGGGCTGCAAACGAGCCAACCGTCAGTGGTGACATCTCGCTCTTCCTTGGCGCTAGGCCGGTGCGGAATCTTGATGTGACGAATCAATGGATGCTTGGCATTAGCAATTTCCTTGTCGGCATTGTCTGAGGAGCGTACTGGCCATTCCATGTTTGACTGGCCGGAACACAGCCAGACCTCGCCGACAAGTACGTCCTTGAAATCGATGGTGTTGCTCCCTTTGACGGTGAAGGTGACCGGCGACTTGGAGGCTTTGAGGGTTTTTTTTAGTCGCAGAGTCCATGTACCGTTCTTGTCAGCCTCGGTCGTTTGCGACTGGCCTGCGACGGAGACGGTCACCGCCTCGCCAGGGTCGGCCCAGCCCCAGACGGGGAGGCGCTGGCCTTGCTGCAAAACCATGTGGTCGCTGAAGACGGAGGGCAGCTTGACCTCCGCCCGGACAGCCGCTTGGCCAAGCGCAAGCGCACCGGCCAGGAAGACAAAACGACGAAGATAAGAAATGGAGTAAGCCATGACCGAAATTGAGCAGCACAGATCTCTGCCGTCAACGAAAACTTAGGATTTTTTTCGGCAGAGGTTATTCGCCGGTGATATGGACGTGGATTTGGCGGGTGTGGGGGTGGGTACGGTGTTCCCATAGGAAGATGCCCTGCCATGTGCCGAGTACCATCGAGCCGCCGGTGATGGGGATGCTGAGGTTGACGTTGGTCAGCGCGGTGCGGACGTGGGCGGCCATGTCGTCGTCGCCCTCATAATTGTGCTCATAAACCGGATCGGCGTCGGGAGCCAGGCGGGCGAAGATCGACTCGAGGTCGGTGCGCACGCTGGGGTCGGCGTTTTCCTGTATGAGCAGTGAGGCGGAGGTGTGTCGGACGTGCAGCGTGGCCAAGCCGGTTGTAAAGCCGCTGGCCGTAACTAACGCGGCCACTTCACGGGTGATCTCGTAGAGCGCACGGCCGCGAGTGGAGACGCTCAGTTCCTCGGCATACTGCCCGAGCATGACGGTTTAATTGCCGCTATTGAGGATTTTTTCCAGGTCGGCGTTCTTTTTGTGGCCGCCGGCGAGGGCTTTCTCATAGTGGAATTTGGCCAAGGCAATGAAGGGGGGATTCTGAGTGGCATAAACCACGGCGAGGTTGTGGTGGGCCTCGGAATATCCCGGCTTGATTTGGACCGCTTTGCGCAGCGCCGTCTCGGCGGCTTTGCGTTGGCCAAGGTTGTTGAGTGCTGATCCGAGGAAATGCTGGGCGCGGGAATCCTCCGGATTCAGTTTGACCGCCTTGGCCAGATAGTCGCGAGCCTCATCATATTTTTTCTGCCGATAGCGAAGCGTGCCGATCAGCGACAGGGAGAAGGCATCCTCGTCATTGTTCTTTAGCGCACGGGTCAGGCTGGTTTCGGCTCCCTCGTAGTTGCCCTGTTCCATTTGGGCGAGGGCAAGGTTGCCCAGTGTCAAGGGATTCTCTTCGTCCAGTTTGAGGACGTGCAGGAATTTCTGCTCGGCCTCGCCGAACTTGGACTCGATGAGGGCCGCCTGGCCCGCTTTGAAATCGTCCGCCGCACCTTCTGGAAGGGTGGCCACCTTTGCTTGAAGCGAGTTGACGGGTTGATCCCCTGTGTTCGGCTCGGCGAACAGTTTCTTTTCCTCGTCGGTGTAGGGGATTTTCTCGGCCTCGAGAATCTCGAGGCGCGACCGCAGGGTGTCAATCCGGTTCTGCAATTCAGCCACTTGGGCCTTCTCGGCCCGGCCTGATTTTTGCCAGTTAAAGATACCGTTAAGCCCTTTCCTTTTGCTGGCGGGGTTGGTGTTTTTACGCTCGGCCTTGGCCAGGCGCTTCTCGAGCGAGATGATGTAGTTACCCATCTCCTTTTCTCGGGAGCCTTTCTGGAGTGACTTGAGCTGGTCCTCGAGTGAATCGTTGCTGATCTCGGCGGTAGCCAGATTGCTTGAGGTTTCCTTCAGTTTACTGTTGCTGCTGGTCAGTTGTTTCTCGAGTGAATCGACCTCGGCCTCGAGTTTCTTTTCGCGGTTGCCTTTCTTGAACGATTTGAGTTCCTCCTCAAGGGAGATCTTGTCGCTTTTGAGCGCAGCCACATCACCCGAGGTTTTTTCAATGTCTTTCTGGTTTTCGGACAGCTCTTTTTGAAGCAACTCAACTTCAGCCTGTAGGTCTTTTTCGCGGCTTCCTTTTTTGAACGACTTGAGTTCCGACTCGAGGGCTTTGTGAGCTGTTGCGAGTGAGGCCAGTTCCTTTTCTGTTTTAGCCAGGTTTGCCTGCTTGTCCGCCAATTTATTCTCGAGGCGCTTGGCTTGGCGGTCGTTCGCTTTTGCCTTGGCGGTCTTCGCTTCTTCCACTGCCTGAGCGAGCGCCTCGTTGGTTTTCTTGGTTTCGGCCTGGGCCTTGCCCAAGTCAGCTTGGGCTTTTTCGGCATCGGCCTTGGTCTTGGCCAAGCTGGTGTTGGCGACCTTTAACCGGGTGGTGGCTTTGTCGATGGCGCTCTTGAGGTTGGCGTTTTCTTGGCGCAAGCCGGAGAGGTTGGCCTCCAGCGAGGCGAGTTGCTGGGTCTCCTCCGGCGAAGGGACGGCGGAGAGCGCCTCCTTGAGTTTGGCTTCCTTGAGGATGATCGCGTTTTCCAGCGACTCAACCTTGCGCTTTAGGACGGCGATTTCGCGGCCGGCAGCGGCGGGGTCAAGGACGGCGGGCTTGGCCGAGGATGGCGCCGTTTCTGGAGCCTCGTCGCCGAGGGCCTTGAGTTTCTGATCCACATACTTGATGCGGAAACTGACGACACCGGCATTCCAGTTTGGGTAGCCGGACTGCAGGGCGGCGAGGTCATTGTGGGCCTGCCGGTATTTCTGGATGGCGGAGTTTTTCTGCCCGAGCCGGGACAGGTTATCGGCCTGTGCGATGAGCGTGTAGGCTTGGATGAATGAATCGTCCGGCCCCGCAGCCTGGGCTGAGAATAGGAGGCCAAGCGAAAGGATAAGTGTTGTAATGGATGAAAACCGTTTCACGCGGTCGATTTAGCCAAAGGACATTCGAGTTGGCAACCATTGAAAGAGAGGAAGGGTGGATTCGCTTGCCAACGCTGGGGCTATGTAACTTTTTCGTGACAACTGCGTATATCACGTTAGATTGCACTGCCTTCGTGCTTTTTCGAGGAAAAGGGGGCCTGGAGAGGAGTGCATCTTTTCAATTGATTCGAAGTTATTTTGGCGGACCTTTTGCAAAAACAACGATACGAGCACAAGTACATCATCCGGGATGATGTGGCGATGGCTGTGCGTGATTTTGTATCCTCATATCTTGATTTGGATCCTTTCGGTGCGACCCAGCCCAACTTCTCCTATCCGGTGCACAGTCTCTATCTGGATTCGCCCGGTTTGCGTCTTTACCAAACGACGATCAATGGAGACAAAAATCGCTACAAGCTGCGCATTCGCTTTTACGAGGATAGACCGAAGGCGCCGGTTTATTTCGAGGTCAAGCGCCGCACAAACAACACGATAGCGAAGCAGCGGGGTGGCGTGAACCGTGAGGCTGTGGGGCATGTGCTGAGTGGTCAGTTGCCGTTACCGGAACAAATGTCCAGTGGGGAGCCGGCACATCGTGCGGCCGTCGAAGAGTTCATACATCACATGCAGGAATTGGAGGCTACACCGAAGGCCCACGTGGCTTATTATCGTGAAGCATGGACGAGTCGGCAGGACAACTCGGTGCGTGTCACGCTGGATCGGCAGATCCGGATTGAGGTTGAGCACAAGTCGCATTTGATAACTCAAATGAAAGATCCTAAGTTTGTGTTTGGCGACAATGTGGTACTGGAGTTAAAGTTCACCAATCGTTTCCCAGACTGGTTCCGCGAATTGGTCAGGATATTTGGCCTGACACAATGTGGTGCAGCCAAGTACGTTGACGGAGTCACCGTGTTGGGTGAACAATCCGTTCAGGAAGGGCTGGATTCCAGCGGTTGGCCAATAGCTCACTCAAGGGAAGAGATTTCCGTCACTTAACGATTAATGGATCACTGGTTTTTACAAGGAGACTACACTCCAATTCCCACGGATGTTCCCATGATGCTCATGGGTTTGCTGCTGGCTTTTGTCTGCGGGCACGCCATTGCCTGGGTTTATATGTTCACGCATACAGGGCTATCCTATTCCAGGTCTTTCGTCAACTCGCTGGTGGTGATCCCGACCATCGTCTCGATGGTGATGCTCGTCCTGTCCAACAACCTGGTGACGGCTTTTGGATTAATGGCAATCTTTGCCATCGTTCGATTCCGCAATGTACTCAGGGATACGCTGGACACCTCGTTTATCTTGTCGGTCATCGTCATCGGCATGGCCTGCGGCACGTTAAAATTTGCGACGGCCATAGCCGGATGCATGATGATCTGCCTGATTATGTTTTACATTCGGATGACCTCGTTCGGTACCCGTCATCGATACGACACCATTCTCAACCTTCATTGGGAGCGACCCGCCCCGGAAATTAGAGCACTGGACGATATATTTGGGCGCCATACCCGCCGTTCCCGTTGTGTGAGCGAGCGAACGGTTGACGGTTCCTCAGGAGTGGGTTTTTCCTATCGGCTGCTTTTGCGCGATCCTTCACGCCTGGAGGATCTGCTGATCGAGTTGCGAGAGATGGACGGCGTGGCCCGAGTCACCGGACTGAAGGCGGAGGCGGAATCAGAGGTCTAGCACATGAGCGATAAACAGCCCATCCCCATTCCAGCCGAACAAAGATGGCAGGACTTCCGGCAGGTCACCCTGCCGATCATCGTGTTTCTGCTCTGCATCGCCGGGGTGATGATTCTTTGGTTCAGTCGCGTCAGTCCGTCTTCCGTGGTGGGCGAGGCTCGTTCAGAGAATATTGTTCTCTCCAGCCCCCGCGCCGGGTTGTTGACAAAGGTTTCCGTTGGCCGTTTCGATAACGTAAAAAAAGGCGACCCGATCGCCTCCATTGACTACTCGATGGATCCGAACTTTGCCGACGCGACCGTGGAGTGGGTCCGGGCACAGGTCGATTTGCTCACCCTGACCATCGACCCCATGCAGCGGGCGCGAACCGCCTTGAGCTACAACCAGCTTCGATTGGACTGGTTGAACGAGCGGACATCCGTCGCCGCCTTGAAGATCGAACTCCAAAATTCCGAGAAAGAGTTTCATCGAATTGAGACCCTGTTCGAGGACACGCTCGTTTCAGAGTCAGTTTACAACAAGGCCGAGACGGATCGCGACAGCTACGCCGTGCAGGTCCAGCAAAAAACCGAGTTGGTCGCCTCGATAGAGCAAGCCCTGCGCGAGGCGCAGGAAAACGATCCGACAAGCCAGTTGGACCAAGAACAAATTAAGCGGCTCGACCAAGGCTTGAGCCGCGTGGAGAAGTTGCTGGATGACATTATTTTATTGTCCCCAATCGACGGCGAAATCGGGAGCATCAGCAAACAAACCGGCGAGAGCGTCCAGTCGGGTGAGACCATCGCCACCATCAGTTCCTCGCAGGTCGAGAAGATCGTCGGATATGTCCCGCAACCCATTTATCTGGAGCCCAAGGTGGGACTGGAGGTTGAAATAAGGACGCGGCGTCCCACCACATCCGGACTCTTTTCCTGGTTGGGAGCCGACAGGCAAGTCGCCCGGGCCAAGGTGTCCAAGGTCAGCAACCGGCTTGAGGCGGTCGGAAGCGGTGTGCTGAGGAACCGGGCCGCCTACAAAAAAGTCTTGCCATTCACGATTGACTTGGTTGACTTGGTTGATGCTGAGGGCGAACCAATCAAGCTGGACATCCACCCGGGCGAGTTGGTCGATATCCACTTCATCGGAGCTGACGAGTAGCTCGGCCCCTTGGCCAATCGTTACCCATCCACGATCTTAAATCGTGTTTTCCACACCGCTCTTGGCGATCGCTTCCGACATCAGGCCAAGCGTCTTGCTGCGCGACACTGAGCCAACCAAGCGCATCTCCCGGTTCGAGTTCACCACCGGGATCATCTCCATCTCAGAGCCCATGATCTCAGGCAGGGCATCCATCAACTGCCGGTTGGGTGTGAGCACCGTGTCCACCGGCCGCATCAGATCCAGCGCGATCACCGCCCGCATCTCGTCCCCCGCATTGAGGTGGGCTTTCACATCTTGAAGCGAAATCACCCCCACCAATCGATTATCTGAGCTCAATACCGGCAGATAGTTTCGAGGGCTGGCAAGGAAGATTTCCGAGATTTCCGGCAAAGCTGCCGTCTCCTTGATCGGCGAAGTCGGCCCCACCATCACGTCCCCGATGCAACGGTCGGTGGCAGATCCCATCCGTCGGTTTTCCTGGTCCACCACCAATCCTCGCCGATGAAGCGGCGCCGAGTAAACCGATGCCTTAAAAAACTTCTTCGAAACCAAAGTCGCCACCACGCAGCCAATCATCAGCGGCGGCATCAACTCATATTTCAGCGAGATTTCAAAAATCAGGATCATCGCCAACAACGGCGAGCGGGTGGTTGCCGCCAAGACACTGCCCATGCCTACCAATGCAAAGGCAACCATCGGTGTCTCTTCCGCGAAGCCGAGCAGGCCAAGCGCTTGGCCAAAGGCCGCCCCAAGACCTGCTCCAAGAAATAGAGTCGGGGTAAACACCCCCCCGACCGTTCCAGCGCCAACCGTGACAACCGTGGCAACGAACTTGGCCACCAGCAATCCGGCCAGCACAAACAGCGGAATCTTCCAGGCATCGAGACTTTCGAGAACAGAACCCTGTACGAGCACCAAAAAACCGGTTTCCGGTGATTCAGCCTTCAAAATCTGGTTCGTGATTTCATAGCCGTTACCCCAGACACCCGGAAAAACCAAGGCGATTAAGCCAACCGCCAAACCGGCCAAGCCAAGTTTCACTGAGCTTGGCCAAGCGCTCTTCTCGGTCGCGGACTCAACTTTCTGAATCGACTTTAGAAAAAAAGCACCCCCAACGCCGGATAGTGTTCCCAAGATTAAAAACCAACCCATTTGCGAAAACCGGGCGGCTTGGCCAAAATCAATCGATTCCGGCAACACATACCAAGGCTCAATGCCAAACCAAAATCGTGAAACCATCGTGGCCACGACCGAAGCCATGACCAACGGGGCAAATAGGTTCATCGAAAAATTCCCAACCAAAACCAAGGCGGCAAAAAGTGCTCCAGCAATCGGGGCGTTGTAGGCTGCAGCCAGACCGGCCGCCGCCCCACATGCTACCATCAGTCGAAGCCGATAGGGCTGCCATTGGTGAAATTGCCCCCACTTAGAGGCAAAAGTAGCCGTTAACTGAGTAATCGCTCCCTCCCGGCCAATCGAAGCCCCCGTCCCGATACTTAAAAGGGACGACCAAGCATGGATCAACGTTGCCCGCATGCCAAGCCGACCATCTCCAACGGCGACTGCCTCCAACACATTCGTAACCTTCTTGCTCCCAGAAAGATGTGTTCTAAGCAAAAGAACCAATCCAGCCAACAAACCACCTAATGTCGGAATAATAATCCTCTCAAAAGCGCTCAACCCCTGAGCTAAATCCCCTGGAGAGTCAGATTGCCAAAAAACGATCCACTGAATTGACTTCACCAAAAACAAGAATACCAGATTCACCAATCCACCAATAACACCAATAAAAGCAGCCAAAACAAGGTGAAACGCCTCCTCATTAGCCATGATGCGATTGATTAGTTTCATCTCAAAAAAGCAGTAAATAGCAACCAAGCCGCCCTTCTTTTCAAGAAAATAACAGATTATGAGGAGTGAGTCAATTTGACTCAGTGAAGCTAAGTCGAAAGATAATTTTGGCCGGTCATATGCTCTCGTTAAGACGCAATTCACGAAAGTGAATGTCTCAAAAAAGCAGGAATTATTTAGCTTTGCTAAGTTGTGGCTAACTGAGCGGGTGAAGTCGTTCGCCTCATTATTTTTTATACATTCAATGTTCTTGATTCAAATCAAGCCACTTGAACACATGAGACTCTTGGGCACTTCTGAAAACTTATGAAACGCGCGAACAAGAATGCTCTTTTGATAGGTTATTTGATTTTTTTACATGCATTAAATTGGGACTTCCAGAAGTACCCTTAGTTGGTTGACGTTAAGCTCTTATTAAGTTGCGGCCCAGGTTACTTAAATTGGGCCCTTTCCAGGCGCCTAGACTAACTCTTCAAATGGCCCAGTTTAAGTAACCTCGACTAATTCTTCAGATCAATTTTTGTCGGCGCGGAATACCGCGCTTTTTTTGTGTCTTGCCGGGCTTGGCCAAGGGACGGCCTTTGTTTAGGTTGTGGTTTTCCTTTTTTGGCGAGTAGCTTGCCCAAGCGGATGATTACATGAAAATCAATAGTGTTGAGGCTTTTCTGGTTTCCTACCCATTGCCGGAGCCGTTGGTGCTGTCGTTTTATGGCGGTGTGAGAACCGTGTTGAAGCGGGATGCGATGTTCATTTGTGTCACGGCGGACAACCGGCTTCAGGGGTTTGCCCCGGGACCGGCGCATGAGCGGGCTGAGCGCGAGATTCGTGAGATTATCTCTCCTTTCTTAGAGGGGCGCGATCCCAGCGCTTGGACAAGCTTTGATTTCAAAGGCGACTTGGAACTGACCAAGACGTATCGGGCCGTGGAGATTGCCATCATGGATTTGATAGCCCGGTTTGAGGGGTGTCCGTTGAGTGACATCGCGGGCGGGGCCAAGCGGGACCGGATCAAGCTTTATGGCAGCGCGGGGATGTACATGGAGCCGGAGCGATTCGCAGAGGAGGCTGTGGCGATAGCCGGGATGGGGTTTTCGGCCTACAAAATGAGGCCGGCGCGAGGGCCGGATGCGGATTTGGAGACGATGCGGCAAATGCGCGCTGCGGCCGGGCCGGATGTTGGGCTGATGATCGACGCGCATTCGTGGTGGCGGATGGGGGATAAAACTTATTCGCTTGAGACGATTTTGGACTTGGCCAACGCAATGGCTGAATTTGCGCCGACTTGGCTGGAGGAGCCTCTGCCGCCGGAGGATCACGAGGCGTACGCGCGGTTGAAGGATGCTGCGAAGTTTCCCATTGCCACCGGAGAACATGAGCCGGATGAAGCGGGCTTCATGGATTTGTTTGACAAGGGTTGCGCAGATTTCATCCAGATGGATGTATGTTGCCAAGGTGGCTTTGCGATGGGCCGCCGAATCTTTGAGAAGGTGAAGCAACATGGCCTTCGATTTGCGTTTCACAGTTGGGGCACAAATCTGGAAGTGCTTGCGGCGGCGCATCTCGGCGTTTGCTGGGAGGAGGATGTTGTGGAGTGGCTGGAGTTTCCGTGCTACTCGAATGACGGCCGACCCGGGATGTATCCGTTCCCGGTGGCTGATGAAATTCTAAGGGAACCGCTTGCGATGGAAGACGGTTATCTGGTCTTGCCGGACGGGCCGGGGCTGGGTATCGAAGTGGACGAGAGTATCGTCGAGAAATACCCCTTCATCCCCGGGCCATGGTCTTATTTCAGAATCGACTCGCCACCGGAGACGGTAGCCGTGACAGGTGACCACAGCGTCAAGTGGATCGAGGGTGATCAACCAAATTAAATTCAAATGGATCCGCTGATTATTTTGTTAATTGGGATGGCCGTGGTGATCGGCGGTGTTTTGTGGTTGCGGTTGCATGCTTTTATGGCGCTGATCGGTGGGGCGTTGGTGGTTGGTTTGCTGGCAACGCCGGATGCCATCAAGGAGTCGGTGATGAATGATACCCGGATTGAAAAAGATATCCGTAAACAGGCGACCAACCGGCTTGGCCAAGACGATCCAAACTTAACCAACTTGGTTCAGGAGTTGCACAAAACCAAGGCCAAGCACACGGCGGCGCAGTCTTTGATTTCCCGGGTTACGGGTGCGTTTGGGAAGGCATGCGGCAGCTTGGGGATTCTCATCGCGATGGCTGCGATTATTGGCAAATGCCTTTTGGAGAGCGGCGGTGCGGAGCGGATCATTCGGTCGGCGCTGGGGCTGCTTGGCGAGAAACGTGCGCCGCTGGCTTTCACCGGAAGTGGCTTCCTGCTCGGCACACCGGTTTTCTTCGACACCGTTTTTTATTTGATGATCCCGCTTGGCAAAGCGCTGGCGATGCGGTTCCGCGAAAACTACGGGCTATACATCATGACAATCGTGGCCGGTGCGACTATGGCGCATTCGCTGGTACCGCCGACGCCGGGGCCCTTGTTCGTGGCCGTTCAACTCGATGTCGATCTAGGGCTGATGATCCTGATGGGGTTGGTGGTTGGTTCGGTGGCGTGCGCGACTGGTTATGTTTATGCCAAGTTCGTCAACGGGCACGACAAGTGGCAGGTGCCGTTGCGCGACTCGGCTGATTTGCCCTTGGCCAAGCTGGAGGAGATAGCACAGCGCGACAGCAAATCGCTGCCACCGCTTGGCCTAGCGTTGCTGCCGGTGCTACTGCCGATCGTGCTAATCGCCGGCAACACCATTCTTCAAAAGCTCATCGCCGCCCCGCCGGTCGGTTTGGCCAATTTCCTGGGCTTGGTAGGCGACAAAAACATTGCGCTGATTATTGCGGCGGCGGTGGGGCTTGGCTTATTGGCGATGCAAAAACGAGGTGACAAGCAGGCGCTCTTCGACTCCGTGCAATCGGCCTTGGCCAGCGGCGGGGTGGTGATTCTGATCACGGCGGCCGGCGCGTCGTTCGGGACGATGCTGCAGCAGACGAACATCGCAGCGCGCATCGGCGGCTTGGCGGCGGATTTTGAAATCACCGGACTGCTTGTTTTACCGCTGGCGTTTTTTGTGACGGCGGTGGTGCGCACGGCGCAGGGCTCGGCGACGGTTTCGATGATCACCTCGGTGGGCATTTTCGCCGGGATGGCGGCGACACTGCCGTTCCATCCGGTCTATTTGGCGATGGCGATTGGCTGCGGCTCAAAGCCGTTTCCGTGGATGAACGACAGCGGCTTCTGGGTGATTAACCGGATGAGCGGAATGACGATCCGCGAGTCGATTCGAAGCGTCTCGTTTCTGATGACTGTAATGGCGGTCGACGGCTTGGTTGCCGTGATGCTGCTCGCCTGGCTGTTCCCGATGAGTTAGCGCCGCCTGGCGCGTGGCCTAAACCTCGAGGTCGAGGAAGTTTTGCATCATCGTGTGGCCGTGTTCGGTGAGGATGCTTTCGGGGTGGAACTGCACACCCCAGATGGGGAGTTCCTTGTGCCGCAACCCCATGATTTCGCCTTCCTCCGTTTCCGCAGTGACCTCCAGGCAATCCGGCAACGTCTCGCGTTTCACGATGAGCGAGTGGTAACGCGTAGTGACGTAGGGGGAGGGGATACCTTTGAACAAGTCCTTGCCGTTGTGGGTGATGGACGATGTTTTGCCGTGCATCATCCGGTAGTTCACGACGACCTCACCGCCGAAGGCATGGCCGATGCATTGGTGCCCGAGACAAACGCCCATGATCGGCAGCTTGCCGGCGAAGTGCTTGATGACGTCGTTGGACAGGCCGGCTTCACGAGGGGTGCGCGGGCCGGGGGAGACGAGGACGCGCTCGGGTCTGTCGGCCTCGATTTGCTCGATGGTGACCTCGTCGTTCCGGTGCACGAGTACGTTGGCCTTCAACTCGCCAAGATACTGGACGAGGTTGAAGGTGAACGAATCATAGTTGTCGAGGACGAGAACCATTGGCGGGCAAAGTACAATTCAAATCCTGCTTGGCCAAGCGCGGAGGGGAAATCAAAATTCGAATTTTACGTCACCCAAGCGGGAGGCGATTTCGTTGATTACGCGATCCTCATCGGCTTCATCTTTCGCGTCGAACGTTACACTGAAGCGGATCGCCGACTCGGCGTCGTCCCACGGCACAGTGGAGATAAGTTTTTCGCGGATGAGCCACTGCGAAAGGGCTTCCCCGTTTTCGAAGTCTACACGCTTGCCGTCGGCCTTGACCGCCGCCTTGGCAGCGCTCATGTAGAGGAAGAATGAGCCGCCGGATTTGCTAATCTGGAAGCCCGCATTTTGCAGCACACCGACGAGTTTGTCCATGCGGCGCGAGTACTTGGCGGCGATGGCTTCGGTGATCTTGGGGTGATCGTAGCAGTAGGCGGCGGCGTTTTGGATGGCGAGGAACTGGCCGGAGTCGCTGTTGTCCTTCACATCGCCGTAAGCCTTGATAAGCAACGGGTTGCCGACCACGAAGCCGCAGCGCCAGCCGGTCATGTTGAAATTCTTGCTGGTCGAGTGCAACTCGATGCCGACGTCTTTCGCGCCCGGAGTGGCGAGGAAGCTCAGTGGTTTGTTGCCGTCGTAAACCAAGCCGATGTAGGCGGCGTCGTGGATGACGATGAGGTTGTTGGCCTTGGCGAAGTCGACGACCTTGGCGAAGAACTCCGGAGTGGCGCTGGCGCCGGTCGGGTTATTCGGATAGTTCAGCACGAGCACCTTGGCCTTGGCCAACATGTCGGCTGGGATGCTGTCGAGGTCCGGCAGATAATTGTTCTCCGCCGTCAATGCGAGGTTGTGCACTTGGCCTCCGTAGTACTTGGCGTGCGTGCCGAGCACAGGATACCCCGGGATGGTCATGAAGACAGTGTCGCCGGGGTTGATGAAGGCGGCCGGCAAAATGGAGAGCGCCGCCTTGCTGCCGATGGAGTGGAGCACTTCCGTCTCGGGGTCTATGCCGCTGACGCCGCAGACATTGTCGAGGAACCGGGCGGCGGCTTCCTTGAGTGCTTGGCCGCCGTTATCGGCGTAACCGCGGTTGGCCGGTTTTTGTGACTCTTCGTGGAGTTTGGCGACGACCTCCGGAAAAGCCATTTCGTCCGGCTCGCCGACGCCCATGTCGATGATCTCAGCGCCGGGGTTGGCCTCAAGCACGGCATTTTTGGCGCGCTTGATCTTTTCAAACTTGTAGATGGCCGTGTCTTTTCCGTAGTCGACGCCGCCGATTCGTTCCGCGAACAGGTTCTGAATGTAGCTTTCTGACATTATTTATTTTGGGAAACAGCGCTTGGCAAGTGGGGCCAAGCCGCGGAAAGCTAATTCGCGAAAAAAGATTGTGCAAGCCAGCGTGATTCCAGCTCAGCCAATTGCGTACTTAAATGACACGAAAAAAGTTGCTTAAGAACTGGCTCCTGCAGTAAAAAAACAAGGAAGTGAGACATTTTGACCTAGTTTCATGGATTTAATTTGCTTTGTGAATAAGCGGAGGTAGAATAGCGCCAGTTTGTCCCTATTGGGGCTTGGATTTGAACGCTAAAGAAAAGCAGTCTTATGGTGAGGTCATTCGCATTTACGACCGAAGGCAAGTTGCACAGCAAGGACATCGAGTTGTTCCTGATGCCCACGCTGTTGGCGGACACTAAGCTGTTCCTGTGGGTTGACCTCGAGGATCCCACACCTCAAGAAACCAGCTTTCTTCTTAAAAACGTCTTCCATTTTCACCCCTTGTCCATCGAGGACAGCGTGACGGAGAGTCCGTCGCCGAAGGTCGAGGAATATCTGCCGAAGGAGAAGGACGAGTTTTCGCCGTATCTTTTCATGGTGATTCACGCAGTGGATTACAGCCGCAAGGACGGGGTGTTTGCGACGTCGGAGCTGAGTTTTTATCTCGGCAAAAATTTCCTAGTGACGTTCCACAGCAAGCCGATGCGGCCGGTTGAGTTGGCCGGGGAGATGTGCCTGCGCAACACGGCGGACATCGCCACGGAACCGGGCCGGGTGGCCCACACACTGCTGGATTTGATCGTCGAGAACTACAAACCGGCTCTCGACGAGTTGGCGATGGAGGTGGCGGAGGTGGAGCAGAAGGCGTTGGCTGATCCCGGCAAGGAGACGCTCAACACGATTTTGCAGATCAAGAAGGAAGTGCTGCAACTGAGGCAGATCATCGGGCCGCAAAAGGAAGTGCTGAGCCGGTTTGTCTGCGGCGAGTTCAAGCTCATTCAATCCCACTTGATCCCGTACTACCGTGACGTGTACGACGGGCTTTACAACATCGGCGAGTTGGCGGCGCGGTATGCGGAGTCGCTGACCGGTGTGCTGCAGGTTTACCTCAACATGTCCTCGAACAAGACCGGCGAAATCGTGAAGCTGCTGACGGTATTCACCGTGATCACGACGCCGATGATGCTGGTGGGCACGTGGTATGGAATGAACTTTCACGACATGCCCGAGATTGCGTCGGGCAAGACAGGGTATCTTGTGGCGTTGGTGGTGACAGCAATGTCCACGCTGGCGACCATTGTGTATTTCAAAATCAAAAGGTGGCTCTAAGCCGTATGCCATCGACCAAGTCCAGTTTTGTTGAAAAAGTTCTCGGACGCATTGACGTCTTGAACCCCGAGAACTTGCAGTCGTTTGTCGAGCGACTTGCCCGGGATCGGTCTTTTCTGGAAACGCTGTTCAACACGATCGAGGACGGTGTGCTCGTTGCCGATCAGGAGGGGAAGGTCACTTACCTAAACGCCGCTGCGAGTCAGTTGACCGGCTTTGACGAGGATGCGGCGATGGATCAACCCGTGACGCGACTGCTCCCCGAGTTTGACTGGGCCTCCCTGCAGGCGGCGGATCACGAAGGAGGCCGGAGTGTCATGCGGCGGGAGTTCGAGCTGGATTATCCTCGGAAACGCTTCATTCGGCTTTACGCCGCGCCGCTCGATGGCGAGGCCATGGGCAGCACCGGCATGGCGCTGATTCTGCACGACGCCACCGAGGCGCGGGAGCAAACCCACGAGGCGATCGAGAGCGAGCGCATCCAGGCCCTAACCCTGCTGGCGGCCAGCGTGGCGCACGAGCTTGGAAACCCGCTGAACGCCCTGAGCATTCATCTGCAGTTGGTGGAGCGCGAAATCCGTAAGCTTGGCCAACCGGCGGTGGGCGTCGAGGGGGGCGTGGCCAAGCGCGAGGGCGACCCCGACGAAGTGAGCGACATCGCCGCCAAGCTGGAAAAATACATCGGCGTGGCCAAGGGCGAGGTCAACCGGCTCGACTACATTGTGACCCAGTTTTTGCAGGCCATCCGTCCGAGCAAGCCGAAGCTTAAAAAAAGCTCACTCAACGACACGATTGAGGAGACGATCGAGCTGCTGCGCCCGGAGTTTGACAACCGAGGCCAGTCGATCAAGCTGAAGTTCGCGAAGTCGCTGCCCTTGGCCGTGTTTGACGCCGCGCAGATCAAGCAATCGCTCATCAACCTGATGAAAAACTCGATGCACGCGATGAGCACTGGCGGCGAGTTGGTCATCAAGACCGGCGAAGCCGGCGGCGGAGTATGGGTCAGCCTGACCGATACCGGCGTCGGGATTCCGCAGGAACAGATCAAGAGGATTTTTGAGCCGTACTACACAACGAAGGAAAAAGGCTCCGGTCTTGGACTGATGATAGTGCAGCGAATCGTGCGTGACCACGACGGGCGGCTGGAGCTTATGAGCCACGGAGGCAAGGGGACGACCTTCCGGATTTGGTTGCCGCAGGAGGAGCGCCGGCAGCACCTGCTCGAGACGGCAGCCAACGAGGCATGAATCCAAACCTACTCATTGTTGACGACGAGAAGCCGACCCGCGACGGACTGCGCGCCGCGCTGGAGGATCGTTACGAGGTCTACGTGGCCGAGGATGCCGCCTCGGCGGCGAACCTGCTCGAGGCGGAGTCGTTCGAGGTGTTGCTGACTGACTTTCGGCTGCCGAACAACGAGGACGGGATGAAGCTGATCGCCCGGGCCAAGTCGCTGGCCAAGCCGCCGATCTGCATCCTGATGACCGCCTACGGCTCGGAGGAGTTGGCGGTCGAGGCGCTCAAGCAGGGTGCTGACGACTACTTGGCCAAGGGGCGGATGCAGATTGACGAACTCGAGACCCGCATCGCCCGGGCTCTCAAGCTGCGCACCCTCGAGAGCGAAAACAAGACACTGAAGCAGCAACTCAACAAAAAGTTCGGGCTCGAGAACATCATCGGCGAGTCGGAGCCGATGCAAAAGGTGATGGATATCGTCCGGCAGGTGGCGCCATCACGGGCGACTGTCTTGATCCAAGGCGAGAGCGGCACAGGTAAGGAACTTTTGGCCAAGGCGATCCACCAGCTTAGCCCTCGCTCGAGGCGTCCGATGGTCACTGTGCACTGCGCTGCGCTGTCGCCGACGCTGCTTGAGAGCGAATTGTTCGGCCACGAGAAGGGGGCATTCACCGGCGCGCATGAGCGTCGTGTCGGGCGGTTTGAGCAGGCCGAGGGCGGCACGTTGTTCCTCGACGAGATCGGCGATATCGACGAGACGACGCAGGTCAAGTTGCTGCGGTTTCTCGGTGAGCGCACGTTCGAGCGGGTCGGCGGCAACAAGACCTTGACGGCGGACGTGCGAGTCGTCGCGGCGACGAACAAAAATCTGAAGGAGATGGTCGGCAACGGCGAGTTTCGCGAGGATCTCTATTTTCGGTTGAGCGTGGTGGAGCTTTGGGCTCCGCCCCTGCGTGAGCGCGCGTCGGACATCCCGATGTTGGCGCTGAGTTTTCTGCGCGAGTTCGCCGAGGAGAACGCCAAGCCGGTGAGCGACTTTACCGCCGAGGCGCTGGAGTCAATCATCCGTTACGCCTGGCCGGGGAACGTGCGGGAGTTGCGCACCGCCGTGGAGCACGCCGTGGTTCTGGGCAGGGGCGACATGATCGAGTTGGCAGGCCTTCCGCAGTCGGTGCAAAGCCGTGGCGTCATCCATCACGAAAAACAATTGACCCAGCCGCTCGTCGACAAGGGCGTGACGCTGGAGGAGGCGGAGAAGCAGTTGATCATCCGCACGCTCAAGGAATGCCGCGGCAACCGGACGACGGCGGCCCGGAAAATCGGCATCAGCCGGCGGACGCTTCATCGCAAGCTCAACCGCTACGGCTTGGAGGGAATTTGAACGCGACGGGGCATCAGTGCATCCAAGGATGACCAAGCGTCGGCATAACAACGGATGATACGGATTCAGGAAATCATACACAGCCTCGAGGAGGGCAAATGGGCCAAGCGCATTCGCGGCTTGGTTTTGCTGTTGCTGATCGGGAGCCTGGGGCTGGTTTATTACCTTAATCTCACGCGCAGCTTCACCGCACCCGAGGCGATGGACGCCGCGCAACTGGCTCGCAACATCGCCGAGGGACGCGGCTACACCACGCAGTTCATCCGGCCGCTGAGCCTCGATATTTTGCGGCAGCAAGGCGCTGTTTCCGATGTGGAGCTTCGCAGTAAATTCCCCGACATCACCAACCCGCCGGTGTACCCGATGCTGTTGGCTGCGTTGATGAAAGTGTTGCCGTTTGAGTTTGAAATTGATCTTCAAAAGGCAAACGAGTTTAAGCAATATCAGCCGGAATTTCTCATCTGGCTGCTAAATCAGGCGTTGTTTTTTGTGGCGCTGATTCAAGTCTTCCGGCTGGGCGAAAAACTGTTTGACCCGTCGGTGGCCTGGTGCGCGGCACTGCTCTTTTTAGGGACGGAACTTTACTGGAAGTTCAGCACCTCCGGCCTCCCGACGATGCTGCTGCTTGTGCTGTTTCTGGCCTTGGGCAAGACGCTCGTGAGGCTGGAGGAGCGGGGGAATGACGGAGTGCCGCGAGGCGGCGGCTGGTTTGCCGGGATGGCGCTTTGGGCCGGCGCGCTGGCTGGCTTGGGTGGGTTGACCCGTTACGGCTTTGCCTGGGTGATCCTGCCGGTGCTGGTTTATCTCGGCTGGTTTTTGGGCCGGCATCGGGTCAGGACGGTGGCGATGGCGTTGCTTGGGTTTCTGCTCGTGATGTCGCCCTGGCTGGTGCGGAACGCGCAACTGAGCGGCAACCTGTTCGGCACGGCCGGCTTGGCCCTGTACTCGCAGACCGATGCCTTCCCTGAGGACACGCTCGAGCGGACCTTGTTTTACGAGCCAAGTGACGCACCGGTGAACGGTCAGAATGAAATCAAGGTGAGAGTGGCGGATCATGTCGGGCTGTGGGACATCGAGAACAAGCTGAAACGCAACCTCCGCCATCTGCTGGTTCATGAGTTGCCACAGTTCTCCGGCAGTTGGTTCGCGGTGGTTTGCCTCGTCGGCTTGGTCGTGCCGTTTCGGAACCGCTCGCTGCGGCGGCTGCGGTTTTTTTTGTTGATGACACTCGCGGTGTTTGCGCTTGGTCAAGCGCTTGGCCGTACACACCTCTCGGCAGCCAACGGCACGCTGGCTGAGTTGCTGGCGAGGTCGCTTGGCCAAGGTGCACCGATGACCGCTGCGTCGGGCGTGAATGGCGAAAACCTTTTGGCCCTTCTTGGGCCGGTCTCTTTACTATTTGGCGCGGGGTTGTTTTTCTCGCTGCTGGACCGGTGGAAAGTGGATCTGCCGGAAATGCGCTTGGCTGCATCCACAGGATTGGTCATATCCGCTTCGCTTCCGATGGCCTTGAGCTTTCTGCTGCCGCATCCGTATCCCGTGGCTGATCCGCCGTACCATCCGGCGCGCTTACAGTCCCTTCGCTCCGTTCCGGCCGAGTATGGCTTGGCTGGGATCAAGGAGGACGACTTGTTGATGAGTGACATCCCCTGGGCCGTGGCGTGGTATGGCAATCAGAATTGCGTGTGGCTTACCCGAACCGTCAAGCCGGATTTTTACACACTATACGAGCAGTTTCAGCCTGTCAGCGCCTTGTATTTTACGGAGGTCACTACTGATCAGAGGTACACTTCCTCCGTGCTAAATGCAAATGAGTTGAACTGGGAGCGATTTATGCTGGACATGCAGATGAAGGGGGATGTGCCCGATGGATTCCCTTTACAGGCTGTTTCGGACATTTTCGCACCGGACCAATGGCTATTTTTTGCTGCCCCGGAAGAACAGTGATAGGTGCTTGATGTCAACAAGGTTGAGACAATGAAAAAAGTCAAAAAAAAATTTAACAATTGAGGTTGACATGGCCGGGTGAGCATAGACAATCGCCCTCCATTCAGCCCTACTGGCCGTTCGGGGTGTTGAGTCTGGATTTTTATTAAGATTATGAACAAAAAAATTGTTACCTTGGGAGTCGCCGCGTTCGGCGTTGCTGGATTGCAGGCTGCTGATGCCGGTAAAGTCTGGGAAGTGACAGGTTCGCTGCGTGGATTTTACGACGACAACTATACAACCTCGCCCGAGGATCTCGCCGAGGAGAGCTGGGGCATCGAGGTCAGCCCCGGAATCAATCTCACCATCGGTGAGGGAACGGACTTGGAGTTCAGCGCCGGTTACGCGTTCGGCATGCGGTACTACGAAGACCGGGAAACAGACAACGAGGACTATGGTCATGAATTGGGCATCAGCCTCAACAAGGCATTTTCCGATACCTCGCTTTTGCAATTGTCGGATAGTTTTGTGATTGCCCAGGAACCTGAAATACTGAACGGGGGCACTCCTCTGCGTACCGAGGGTGACAATTTGCGTAACACGCTTTCAGCCGCTTACCGCCAGATTCTTTCAGGGAACATCGAGGTGGAACTCGGATACGGGAACTCCATGTTTGATTATGACGAGGCGTATCACTCTGCGCTGCTGGATAGATCCCACAACCAAGTGAACCTTGATGTAATTTACGACATGGAGCAGACTGAGTACTTCGTAGGTTACAAGTTTGCTTCGACCGATTTTGATGGTGGCGATTTGAAGGTGCCCGGTTTGGATTTCAAGTCGGATGCCCGCGACAACGACTCTCATTATGGGTATGTTGGCGTTCGCCACCAACTGAACAAGGAGTTTGTCGCCAGCGCCCAGGCGGGTGCCCAGTACGTCGACTATTATAATTTCGACTTGATGCCCGGTTTGATACCGGAGGATGAGACCAGCCCGTATATTAATGCCTCGATGGAATGGGGATATGCCGAGGGGAGCAAGCTTGTGGCGGGGGTAAGCTTGGCACGCGGTGCCACCGATTTGCAGGCTGCTGATCAGGAAACCAGCGCTGTCTATGCTCAGTTTCTCCACAAAATCACAGCCAAAGTTCACGGGACTTTGACCGCTCGATATCAGGATTCGGAGATTAACGGAGGTGGTGTGCTATTGGACGGCAAGACGGAGTCGCTAATGTTGCTGGGAGCTAGCCTAACCTACGCCATCGCCGACAACATCTGGACCGAGTTGGCCTACAACTACGACGAACTCGACTCTGACGTCCGAACAGCAGGAGGAGGGGATATACGCAGTTTCAAGCGGAACTACGTGTCCATCGGCATCGGCACGAGTTATTGATTTCCTCGAACTAAAACTTTTCTTGGGAGGCCAGAAGTGTTTATCTGGCCTCCCTTTTTTTTAGGTTTTAGAAAATGGATAAAATCCCAAGTACAGATCAGTCCTCCGACAAGCTCCATATTCTGGATTATTGGCGGATCATTCGCGTTCGGCTCGTAACCATCCTGCTCGTCTTTTTGCTTACCGCCGTGACGACCACCGTGGTGACGTTCCTAATACCTCCGACCTACATGAGCCTCTCCCGGATATCCATCGAGAAGGATACATCGGATATTGCACCGTTGCTTGGCATGCAATCTGGGCCAGCGGCATTCGACCCATACTTCATCCAGACCGAGTTCGAGAAAATTCAGTCACAAAAGGTCCTGGCCAAGGTGGTTGCCAAGTGCGAATTGACTGAAGAGTGGAGCCGCATCAACGGTGGTAAGCCGTTGAATGAGATCGAGGCCCGAAAAATCCTGAAAAAAGCGATTGATATTCGTCAGTTCCGGAACACCAGCATCATTGAGCTTCGGGCGTATGATCGGGAACCATTGATGGCTCAAAAAATCGCCAATGCCCTTGCTGAGGAATACCAATCCCACAGGACAGATGCGCAGAAAACACGAGTGGAATTGGGAATCAAGGCGCTCACAGGCAAGATGGATAAATATAACGTAGATATTGCCGCAATGCAGGCCGACGTCGATAAACTGCGGGTAGACTTGGGCATTTCCGATGCCGCCGGCGAGGAAAGCTACTCGATCATCGAACCGGAAATTGTACGTCGTTATGAATCCGGGTTGATCGACGCAAGGGGGGTTTACACATCAATGTCCACATTACTTAATGGGCTCAAGTTACAGTCCCTCGAGGAACTGCGGGATTCCATCTCGACGGCCTACCCCGACGGCCAGTTGGATGTCTTGATCCGCGAATTATATACCGGCCAGCAAACGTTGGCCAATAGTAGTATCGACCTTGGGGAGGAGCATCCGAGGATAAAAGGATTGAAAAAGGTGGTGGCCACGCTTGAGCAACAGATTGATGATCGAATTCAAGGCGTTCTTGCAGGACTGGAACTGAAGGTCAGCTCTGCTTTCGCTCAGGTGGAACAGCTACAGAGGGATGTCACCGATGCAAAAAAACGGGAGTCCGACATGCGAGAGACAGGTCGGGAATACTTTGACGCCAAGCGGGAGTTGTCCAATATAACTCGCATTCGTGACACCATCTTGTTCCGGATCATGCAGGAGCAAGTGGACTTGGCGCTACCCAAGGATTCCACCGTGGAAATAACCGACGTAGCGGATATGCCCTTGAAGGCAGTTCGACCGAATATACCCCTGAACATCACGCTGGGAGTTGTTGTCGGCCTGATTCTGGGTGTGGGGTTGGCGTTTTTTATCGAATATCTCGACACTAGCGTGAAGACCATTGACGACGTCGAGCGCGCCCTTGGGGCGGCCGTCCTCGGTGTCATCCCTCAAAACGTCGGATCCCTCCTGGACGAAGGGGACGAAAGCCCCCACGCGGAGGCGTACCGGGTGCTGCGCACCAACATTCTTTTTGCTGGACGCAAAGACGAGAGCCAAACCACGTTCAGCGTGGTGAGTGGTGGTGCGGGCGAGGGCAAGACAACGACCATGTTCAATCTAGCAGTGGTCTTTGCGCAGATGGGGGATAGAATTCTGATTGTGGATTCCGACCTGCGCCGTCCCTCGATGCACCGTTACATGAATGTGTCCAACAACATTGGCCTGACCAACTACCTGCTGGGACAGGTCACCATCGACAAGGTCATCCAGACCACGAATATACCGTCGCTCCATTTCATCCCCAGCGGTAAGCTGCCCAGCAGTTCAATGGGCATTCTTAGTTCTGCCAAGATGAAGGAGTTCGTGGCCGAAATGAAGAGCCGGTACGACTACGTGTTTTTGGACGCTCCACCCATCATGGGAGTGAGTGATGCCTCGGTTCTGGCTAGCATGGTGGACATGTGTGTGCTGGTGGTGCAGTACCGCAAATACCCGCAAATGATGACCCAGCGGGCCAAGGAAATGGTGACCAAGGTTGGCGGTGAACTTGTGGGTGTTGTTCTCAACAACATCAATATTTCCCAGGATTCCTACTACTACTATTACAGTGGTTATTATTACGATAACTATTACAAGAGCCGTGAAAATGAGGAGTCCGCCACCGATGATGCCAGTAGCACGAAGAAAACCAAGCTGCTGGCGAGTGCTAAAACTGGTGGGGAAGATGAGAAGCCCAAGTATTGATTGGGCGGGGAATTCAGTTCGAGGGTTGATATAAAATGGGTTTTGTTGATAGCTTGATGAAATATGTTTGTAGAGGTTTATTGGTTGCGACCGTGCTGATGGCCGCCGGTTGCGAGACAACACGCCCACGACCGGTGGATCCGGTCGCTGTGACGAATGACGCGCCGCTTATTGTCAACTCCACGGACAGCCTCGAGCCCGGAAATCAAATCACCATCACTTTCAGCGGCTTGAATACGGTCCCGATTCCCTACAGTTGCCGCATTCGTGAGGATGGCACTATCAGTCCGCCATACCTGAATGAACCCATCATTGCCGCTGGGAAAACAATCGGTGAACTCGAGCGGGAACTCGAGAAGGAGTACGTGCCCGCCATCTACAAGACGATTAACGTTACCATCAGGACAGCCGACCGGTTCTTTTACGTCGGAGGGGAGGTTCGGCAGCCCAGTCGCCAGATTTTCATCGGTCGGATTACGGTTACCCAGGCGATTCAATCCGCGGGTGACTTCACCGATTTCGGGGATCAACGGGCGGTGCGAGTGATACGGGCCAGCGGCAAAGTGGACATTATCGACTGCAAGGCGGCTCTGGATGACCCAACAAGGGATCTGCCCGTCTATCCGGGTGATAACATCGTCGTGGGACGAAGGCTTTTTTGAAGATTCGACTTGAGAGAGTTGATGGCACAGCGGCGGGCGATCCAATAGAGGCCCGCCGTTTTCCTTTTACGCTTGGCCAAGCGAAGAGTTGCGATTTCCAGATCGTAGCCAAGGGCGTTTGGGATACACACCTGATACTGGACAATGCCGGCGAAAAAGGGATTACAGCCACCCCCATCTCCGACGCATTGATTATGATCAACGGCGTCTCCCAAGGCAAAACTGTTCGATTGAAACACGGCGATCTATTAGGATTGGGCGCGGCGAAGCTTCGGTTTTGGCTGGCGCCGCTTGGCCAAACAGACCGCTCAGTATCTGAAGCTTTGATTTGGATCGCCTTGCTCTTGCTGGGTCTGGGTCAGGTGGCCGCGATTGCCTGGCTCTTAAAATAAGACTTACAAGCCATTGGATCCCATTGGTTTAAGGCTTATTAAATAACGAGCAACCGGTGGCGTTATACTAAAAAAAGAATAGTCGATTGACAGTCGAATTTAATCGTGAAACAATCGAGAGCTGTCCTGCGTAAACAGCAGGACTCCTTCTTGAGTCATGATGTGGAGTGTGTCTTCACCTGATTGAGGTTAACGGAATGGCAAAAGCACAAACCAAAAAAAACGTAGTCAAAAAAACAGCCACAAAAAAGGCACCGGCCAAAAAGGCCAAAAAACCCGCGCAATCCGAAGCGACTGGCGCGAAGAAAAAAACAGCCGCAGAAAAAACAGCAAAACCACCGTCCAAAAAACCGGTCAGCAAGGTAGTCAAAAAACCGGCAGCCAAAAAGGTATCACCGAAAAAAACCGCTTCAAAAGCGACCACAGAAAAGAAGGCGCCGGCCAAGAAACCGGTGGCCAAGAAACCGGTGGCCAAGAAACGGTGGCCAAACAAACGGTCAAGCCGGCTTCCAAGTCTCCGTCCAAAAAAACCCCGCCCAAGAAAGCGGGAAAGAAAGCCACGCCCAAGGAAACCAAGGCCGGGAAAAAGGTAATCTCGCCGCCTGCTGGTGAAAAGAATGAGAGTGCCAATCAAGAAGTGTTGGTCGATAGACTGCCTCCGGAGCCGGATTTCACCAAGGAAGAGGAATTCAACTTAAAGGAAAAAATCAAGGAGTTGGTTCACTTGGCCCAGGATCAGGGTCACCTGACCATTTCCGACGTCAACGAGGCTCTACCCAAGGATTTGGTGACTCCTGAGAAACTGGATGAGGTTTTCGCCAAGTTGAAAAGTCTTGAAGTGGAGATTGTCGAGCAGTTGGATTCGGCACCCCGCCAAAAGCCGGTCGAGTCAGCGAGCGAGGCCGAAAAAAGCCGGCTGGATATTCTTGACGACCCGGTTCGCATGTACCTCAAGCAGATGGGGCAGGTGCCGCTGTTAACCCGTGAGCAGGAGGTGGAGATTTCCAAGCGAATCGAGGCTGCCGAACTTGAGGTTAAGCGCATCCTGTACAGCTTGGGCTTCACCGCCAAGGAGCATATTGCTCTGGCCGAAAAGCTGACAGCCGATCCCCCCAAGGAGCGGTTCGACCGGGTTACGATCGACAAGGTCATCGAGACCCGAGAGAAACACATCAAAGCGCTTCATCGTCTCATCAAAAAGGTGAGGGAGGAAGACAGCGAAGTGGACAAAAAATATCTGGCTTGGCGCCGCGCCGCCAAGGCCAAGTCGAAGAAGGCTTGCGCAGTCTTCGAGCAACTGAACGACAAGTTGCAGAAAAACTTCCCGAAGTTTTTGTTTAAACAAAAGGTCATCGAGGAAATGGGACTGGTTGCGGATAACATCCACGACAAAATGCAGCAGAACCTCCTAGCCATCGAGAAGTTGAAAAAGGCTTCAAAGTCGTCTCAAACCGATATGATGCTCAGGGGCGAGGAAGGCAAGCTCACCGCCCTCGAGGCATTCGTCCGGAAGCCGGCCGAGGACTACCTCACGACCTACGAGGAACTCCAGCACTTCGCCAGAAAGGCGCATCAGGCCAAGAGCGAAATGATCGAGGCCAACCTGCGCCTAGTTATTTCCATCGCCAAGAAATACACCAACCGCGGACTGTCCTTCCTCGATCTCATCCAGGAGGGTAACGTCGGCTTGATGAAGGCGGTCGAGAAGTTCGAATACCGCCGCGGTTACAAGTTCTCCACCTACGCCACGTGGTGGATCCGGCAGGCGATCACACGCTCGATCGCCGACCAGGCGCGCACCATACGCATCCCGGTGCACATGATCGAAACGATCAACAAGCTGATGCGCGTGCAGAAGCAGCTCGTGCAGCAATTCGGCCGAGAAGCCACCCCGGAGGAAATCGCCGTTGTGATGGAACTGACCGTCGAGCGGGTGCGTCAGATCATGAAAATGGCGCAGCAGCCCATCTCGCTGCAGGCGCCGGTCGGCGACAGCGAGGACACGAGCTTCGGCGACTTCATCGAGGACAAGAGCGCCGAGAACCCGACCGACATGGCGAGCTACGCCCTGCTAAAGGATCGGCTTGGCGACGTGCTGACCTCTCTCACCGAACGCGAGCGCAAAGTGCTCGAGCTGCGCTTCGGCCTAGCCGACGGCTACTCCCGCACCCTCGAAGAGGTGGGCAAACAGTTCAAGGTCACCCGCGAGCGCATCCGTCAAATCGAGGCCAAGGCCCTGAGGAAAATGCGCCACCCGACGCGTATCCGGCAGTTGTCCGGCTTTCTCGAGCGGGAGGAGTTTCTCGCCACATAGGCTGAAATCACAAAAAGCCCTTCCACAGGAAGGGCTTTTTTGTTTCCCCTTGGGGAAGCGCACGTGGAGAATGTAACCGACATCCCCCGATCCGAAGACCTGTTTGGATTTGGCAAAACGGAGCACGCGAGCTTGTTTGACTCGCTTGGAGAACCGTGGGAGGTGCTGCCGCGAATCGGCGCCTATCTGCGCGACACACTTGAGCCACGGCAGCTTGGCCAGGCGCACAGCCAGGCGGTGATCGAGGGCGACGTGTTCATCGGCGAAGGGACGTTGATCGAGGCCGGTGCGCTGATCTGCGGCCCGGTTTGGATCGGGAAAAACTGCCGCATCGGCCACTGCGCAACGCTGCGCGGCAACGTCATCGTTGGCGACGGCTGCGTCGTCGGCCACGCCGCCGAGCTGAAAAACTCGCTGCTCTTCAGCGGCTGCAATGTGCCGCACTTTAACTATGTCGGCGACTCGGTGCTGGGCCACCGCGTCCATCTTGGCGCCGGAGTGATGCTCTCCAACTACCGACTCATCCGCGGCAACGTAAACGTCCGCGCGGCTTCCGGGCCAGTGGACAGCGGCTTGGCCAAGTTCGGCGCGTTGATCGGCGACCGAACCGAGATCGGCTGCAACACGGTTCTCAACCCTGGCTCGATCATTGGCCGTGACTGCGTGCTGTACCCGAACGTCAACTTTACCGGCGTGCTGCCGGCCGGGCGTTTGGTCAAAAATAAAACCGAGTTGGCCATCATCGAAAAACGAGAGGTCGACGAGTGATTAGCTTCGTGGACGAGGAACAGGGTGCCGGCTTGGACTTGGTCGCCGAGACCGAGACGTTTTTTTCCGACAGCGGCCTGTTGTCGAAGGCCAGGAATTTCGAGTTCCGCTGCGAGCAACAGCAGATGGCCGTGGCTGTAGCCAAGGCATTGAAGGGCAATGAGCATCTCATCGTCGAGGCCGGCACAGGCGTCGGCAAAAGCCTGGCCTACCTCGTCCCGGCCATCTTTCACGCTGTCAGCCAAAACAAAAAAGCCGTCATCTCGACACACACGATCAACCTACAGGAGCAGCTCACCGAGAAGGATCTGCCGATGCTCAAGCAGGTGTTGCCGGTCGAGTTTTCGTTCACGATGCTCAAGGGCCGAGGCAACTACCTCTGCACGCGGCGGCTCCAGCGCGCACGCCAGCAGGCGGCGACGCTGCTGACCTCCTCCGAGATGGCGGAGCTTGCGCGCATCACTGAGTGGGCGAAGGAGACGACCGACGGCAGCCTGTCTGACTTCGACATCACGCCCGACCCGAAGGTGTGGGACTTGGTGAACTCCGAGCGCGGGCTTTGCTCGACGAAACTTTGCGGCCATAGCTCTGACATCGCCAAAATGGGCCAGACCTGTTTTTTTCAGCGCGCCCGCGCCCGGATTCTTTCCGCCGATGTGCTGGTGCTGAACCACTCGCTGTTTTTCAGTTTGCTCGATGACGACGGCCGCGATGACGACGAGCCGAAAGAGGAGGAAGGCGTGCTTTTCAAAAACGACTTCGTGATTCTCGACGAGGCGCACAACGTCGCGCCGGTGGCGTCTAAGCACATGGGCTTGAGCGTCTCGAGCGGCCAAGTGCGGTTCAATCTGCAGCGGCTCTGGAACCCCAAGACCGGCAAGGGCCTGCTGGGGCTGCTGCGCGAGGCTAAGGCGACTCGGAACGTCGAGGACGCCTCGGCGGCGATGGAGCAATTTTTTGGTGAACTCGAGGTCGCCTGCGACGAGCTCAACGAAGTTCAGGCCAAGACGAGGAAATTCGGCGGGAACAATGTCCGCGCTTGGAAGGAGTTGCGCGTGCGCAACGCCGGCCTGATCGACGACACGCTGACACTGCCACTCCAGCGCGTGCGCGAGACGCTGGTGCAGGTGCGCGACGACACCGACGATGCCGACACCGGGCAGGAGTTGGCGGAGTTCAACCGGCGCGTCGGCGAGCTTCGCGAGGGAGTGAAGCTTTTCCTCTCGCAGGAGTCGGACGACCATGTTTACTGGGTGGAAAAGTCCGGCAAGGCCGGGACGATCCTGTCGCTGAACGCTGCGCCGGTGGATGTCGCGGTGCATTTGCGGCGGCGACTCTTTCGCTGCAACTCTCCGGTGGTGCTGACCAGCGCCACGCTCGCCCTGAGCGATTCGACCTCGGCCAAGGCCAAGGGCGGGCTCGACTATTTCGCCATCCAAGTCGGCGCGGAAAAGGTGAATGCCCTGCAGGTCGGTTCGCCGTTCGATTACGAACGGCAGATGAAACTGTTCATCGCCGGCAAGATGCCCGACCCGCGCGAGCCGGAGTACCGCGACGCGTTGGCCAAGCAGCTACGACACTTTATCGAGTTGAGCGAAGGCCGCGCCTTTGTGCTGTTCACCAACTTCAAACTGATGCGCGAGGTGGCGGAGGAACTCGAGGGCTTCTTCGCCGGTCACGGCTGGGACTGTTTGGTGCAGGGCGCCGGTGTGCCGCGCTCGACGATGCTCGAGCGGTTCAAGCGCGACGAGCACTCGGTGTTGTTCGGCACGGACAGCTTTTGGCAGGGCGTCGATGTGCCGGGCGCCGCGCTGCAAAATGTCATCATCACGCGGCTGCCCTTTGCCGTGCCGGATCATCCGCTGGTCGAGGCGAAAATCGAGGCGATCGAGGCCCGAAACGGCAATGCGTTCATGGAGTTTTCCCTGCCGGTGGCGGTGCTGAAATTCCGGCAGGGCGTCGGCCGACTCATCCGCACCAAGAGCGACGAGGGCATCGTCGTGGTACTCGACAGCCGAGTAATGACCAAGCGCTACGGCCAAATCTTTATCGATTCCCTCCCCAATTGCCCAACCGAAATCATGTAATTTTTCCAGATTGGCTCGTTCGGGAATTGAACAGGCCGAAGGCCGGAGGCATCCTAAACAGCGATGAGGGTCTGTTTTCTTGGTTTTATTTTTCTGCTGATATTTGCCGGCGACCTCAACGCGCAGTTTGACGATCCGTTCGGTGCTGGCCAAGCGGGTGTGGCCAAGCCGGCGACTAGGGTCAAGTTGCTGTTGTCACACGATGCGGCCAAGCCGGGCATGACAGTGATGGCCGGGCTGGCGTTGACGATGGCCGATGGCTGGCACACGTACTGGATAAACCCCGGGGCGGCTGGCATTCCGACCGCAGTCGAGTGGACGCTGCCCAAGGGCGTGAGCGCCGGGTCGATCCAGTGGCCGGTGCCGGAGAAATTCATCGCGCTTGGCTCTACCGGTTACGGTTACCACGACAAAACAATCCTGCTCGTGCCGCTTACCATTGCGGCTGACGCCGCGATTGGCCAAGCGACGATCTCCGGCAAAGTCAGTTGGCTCGAGTGCAAGGAAAGCTGCATCCCGCGCGACCAGCAGGTGAGTGCAAAGCTGGTGATCGCGGGGACGGCCACGCTCTCGGCCGACGCCGCTGAGCTCGATGCGACAAAAAAGAAACTGCCGAAAGCCGATGTCAGGTTGGCCGTCAAGGCCTGGTGGGATGGCGCGGTCAAGGATGATGAACGGACATTGCTGATCGAGTTCGACGCGGGCCAAGCGGGTGCCGATGCCGATTTCTTTTCGATGCCAGCCAAGTCGTTCGACGTGTCGCCGGAGAGCGAAGTGACGGCCTCCGGCGCTGCAAAAGTTCGCATCAAAAAAACGGTGATGAAGTTTGAGGGCGCTTGGCCAAGCGAACTCGCCGGCTTGGCCGTCCGAAACTTGAAAGATCACGGCAAGACGGAAGCGTTCGAGGTCAAGTTCCCGATCTTGGCTTCCGCATCGGCCGCGGCCGCAACGACCACAACACAAGCCCCGCCGCCCGCCACCGCCGACAAGTCGCTCTGGCGGATGTTGCTGTACGCGTTCATCGGCGGTCTGATTTTGAACGTCATGCCGTGTGTGCTGCCGGTGATCTCGCTGAAGATTTTGGGGTTCGTGAATCAAAGCAAGGAGTCACCAGCGCGCGTGCGGCTGCTGGGGATGCTTTACGGCGCGGGGGTGGTCGTTTCGTTCTTGGTGCTGGCCGGTGTCGTAATTGGCGTGAAAAGCGCGGGTGAACTGGCGAGTTGGGGCATGCAAATGTCCAACCCGCAATTCGTTGTTTTACTGACCGTTCTCATCATGCTGGTGGCGTTGAATCTGTTCGGGCTGTTCGAGGTGACGCTGGGCTCGGTGGGCGCTGCGGCCGGCTCGGTAGGGACGCGGGAGGGCGCGGGTGGCGCGTTTTTCAACGGTGTGCTGGCGACGGTTTTGGCGACGCCCTGCACGGCGCCATTCCTCGCGCCGGCGCTTGGCTTTGCCTTCACACAGACCGCCGCCGTGATCGTGCTGATGTTTGTCACCGTCGCGCTTGGCCTCGCGTTTCCGTATATCGCGCTGAGTTGGAATCCGAAGCTGCTGCGTTTCCTGCCCAAGCCGGGGCTGTGGATGGAGAAATTCAAAGTGGCGATGGGCTTCCCGATGCTGGCTACGGCCGTGTGGCTATTCAGCGTGAGCATCGAATATTACGGCGGCCGGGTTTTGTGGTTCGGCATTTTTCTGACCGTGATCGCCATGGCTGCCTGGGTGTTCGGCGAGTTTTTTCAGCGTGGAACTGGGCGGCGCGGTTTGGCCCTGGGCATTGCCGGGGCGCTGACGCTTGGGGGGGTGGTGTTTGGGCTTGAGGGGCAAATGCAATGGCGCACCCCGACCGACCCGTTGGCGGCCAAGGCTGGCGTGGTGCAGGATTTCCCCGGCGGAATCCGCTGGCACCGCTGGTCGCCGGAAGCGGTGGCCAAGGCGCGAGAGGCGGGTCAACCGGTGCTGGTGGACTTCACGGCCAAGTGGTGTGCCACCTGTATTTGGAACAAAAAAACGAGCATAGACATCGAGTCAGTGGGCGCCGTAATGGCCGATAAAAACTTCAAGGCGTTCCGGGCCGACTACACGCGGCGGCCGGATTACATCACCGAGGAATTGCGCGACCGGGGCAGGGCGGGCGTACCGCTCGTGTTGGTTTTCCCGGCGGACAAAACAAGGGGGCCCGAAATGCTCCCCGAGTTGCTGACCGCTGACACCGTCCTTAACGCCCTAAACGGAGCCGTCGACTGAGCCGCTTGGCCAAGCGCTATTCATCCAGGATGCCGAGGTCTTGGAGGAATGGCTTGAGCGAGCGGGGGCGGCCGAGGAATTTCTCGATCGACTCGCTGACGTCGCGCGAGTCGCCCACCTCGTAAATCTCCCGCCGCAGTCGCTGCCCCGCCGTGCTGTCGAAGTAGCGTTCGGGCGCGTTTTCAAAAACCGTGGCCATGTCGGCGGAGATCGAGTCGGCCCAGGCGTAGCCATAGTAGCCCGCGTCGTAGCCCATGAGATGGCCGAAGTAGCCGACGAACGCTGTGTTCTCCTGCGGCTTGAGATAGACCGCCTCGGTGATTTGGTTGGACAGCGCAACCGGGTCGACGACCCGGGCCTCGTCCACCGTCAGTGAGTGCAGGGTCAGGTCAACAAGCCCATACGAAAGCTGGCCGCGATAGTGCCGGGCGATCGTGGCTTTCTTCGCCTCCTTGAGTTTTGCGATGACGGCTTCCGGGATTTTTTTCGACGAGTCTCGATAGTCGGCGGCGAACGAGTCGAGCACGGTCTTGTCCCAAATCCAGTTCTCGAGCATCTGCGACGGCGCCTCGACGAAGTCGCGCGGCACGCTTGTGCCGGCGAAACGGGTGTACTTGGTTTGCGTGAGGATGCCGTGCAGCGCGTGGCCAAACTCGTGGAAGAGCGTCTCGACGTTGTCATGCGAGAGCAGCGATGGCTTGTCCTTACCCGGCGTGGGGAAGTTGCAGATAAGCGCGACGGTGGGCCGCTGATAGGCGCCGTCCGGCAGCCGTTTGCCGGAGATCAGCGGGAACATCGCGAAGTGGTTGAACTTGCCGTCGCGTGGGAACATGTCGAGGTACAACGCGCCCAGCGGGTTGCCGGTGGCTGCGTCGTAAACGAGGTGCAGCGTCACTTGGTCGTTCCATGTGTACGGCGCGGTGGAGGTCACGATCTTCAGTCCGAATATGCGTTCGTACACACGGAACATCCCGTGCAGCGTCTGTTCGTAAGGGAAAAACACGCGAAGCTGCTCGGTGTCCACGGAGTACTTTTCCTTCTTCAGCAGGTTCATGTAGTAGAAGGCATCCCACATTTTGAGGGTGGCGTCGGGGTCGCCTGTCTCGCGGCGTTTTAGCGTGTTGAACTGCCCAAGCTCGGACTGCCACTTCGGCTCGAGGCCGCGCTTGAGGTTCATCAAAAACTCGCGCGCGGTGGTGCCGTTGCCGGCCATTTTGACTTCGCACTTGTAGTCAGCCCATGTCTTGTAGCCGAGCTTGGCGGCGATGTTGGCGCGGAGTTGCAGGACGGTCTTTAGCAGCGGGATGTTTTTTTCGCGGGTAAGCCGTTTTCGCTCGCCGGAGATGCGTTTGCGTGTGGCTTCCGGTTTGGCGCTGCGCATGACGTTGAGGTAGTGAAACGTCACGTTGGCCTGGAGCGTGTACTCGTCGTCGCCGGTCTTGACCTGCTCGAGGAAACTTTCCGGCAATCCCTCGAGTTGCCCTTGGGTGAACTTCAGCTCCTTCTTAGCGTTGGTGATGTTGGTGCGAAACTCGGTGGTCGCGGCGGAGAGTTGCTTGCGGAGTCGCTCGACCTCGTTGCGCTCGGCCTTGGCCAGGTGCAGGCCGGCTCGGCGATAATCGCGCAGTGTCTGCTCGAGCAGTCGCTTGGCCTCGCCGCTCAGCTTGGGCGATGAGTCGGCGTACGCCTTAACCACGCTGTAGACATCCTCGCGATAGTCGAGGCCGACGGCCCACTCGTCGAATTGCTTGATCGCCTCTGTGGCTTGGGCCCGATGCTCGGCGTTCTCGCTGGTTTCCTTGAGCATATAGGTGCGGTTGGCCACGAGCGACAGGTCAAACGCCAAATCATCGAGCGCGCCGATTGTGTTGTCGAAGGTCGCCTCGCTTGGATTGATCTTGCCAATGGCATCGAGCCGATCGTCGGCTGCTGCGACCGCTGCTTTGACGGCGTCGAGCGAGGCTTGCGGCGTGGTCTCAAACGGCGGCAGCGCAACGCGCGCGCTGTTGCGCTTGGCCAAGCGCTCGAACTCCGCCCAGTCGCCGGAGAACCCGGCCTTGGGGGTGTGGCTTGTTTTTGGGGAGGAACAGGCGGCGAGAATGCCGGCGGTGACGATCAGTGCTATGCGAAAAGACATGGGCGACAAGCTACCGTTGGCCGGCGGTGCGGCTCAAGCAGATTCATGGAATGACGATGCCAGCCGTCGCCGCTTGGCCAAGCGGCGGGGTGGCGGTGCGCCGCGCCTTGATGGCGACGTATGGCGGGATGTATTGGCTGCGGTGCCGGAACGTCCCCGGTTCGGCGGCGGGATCGCCGTGCTTCGGCTCGGCGAGATCCTCTATCACGAAGCCGCTGCGGCACAGTCCGCCGACGATTTCCTCCCAGCGATGCACGAACTCTAGCGCGCCTTTTTCCCGATGCTCGAACTCACCGTGCATCGGCGGCACCGGCCCCTTGGCATAATAATCCTCGGTGACGGCGTAGCCGCTGGGGAAGGGCGTCGGCGCGGCCTGGAGATTGGCCGGCTGTTTGTGCTGGCTGAGGTACTGTCCGCCGACGCGCAGCACGCGGGCAATCTCGTCGTAAACCTTGGCTAGGCTCGGCACGTAACAGGTGCTGACCGGCTGTGTGACGATGTCGAACGACGCGTTGGCCAGCATCGGGAGATCGTCCATCGACGTGGCGATGGTCTGCAACTCAAGGGCGCGCTCGCGGGCGACGCGCCGATCCTGCTCGAGCATCTCCGGGCTGATATCCACCACTGTGACCATTGCTCCGGCAGCGGCGTAGAGCGGCGCCTGCAACCCGCCGCCGCCGGCCAGGCAGAGGACGTGTTTACCGGCAAGCTCGCCGTCGATCCAGCCCCGACCGTTGATGGCTTTCAGCGGGTCGTCGAACTCGTCGTCGCGGGCGGTTCGAGTGTGCAGGAGGCCTTGGCGCGCGCGCTCGTCCCAGACGCGGCGGTTGTGATCCTGGGCAATTTCCACGCAGGCGTTTTAGCCTTGCCCAAGCGCTTGGCCAAGCGCGATCGTCGATTTGCGTTTCTCATAGGCTGCGTTTCTGTTACACCTCACGGCCATGTCTTTCAGTTCACTGGGGCTTTCCGACAACATTCTCAAGGGGATTCGCGCGATGGGTTACGAAGATCCGACGCCGATTCAGCTCCGGGGCATCCCGCTGTTTCTCGAGGGCCGCGACTTGATCGGCAGCGCCCAAACTGGCACCGGCAAGACGGCGGCGTTCGGCCTGCCGATTCTCACGAAGCTCGACAAGCCTCAGAAAAATCCGCGCGCATTGATCGTCGAGCCGACGCGCGAGCTGGCCTCGCAGGTCGAGACGGCGTTCCGGGATTTTTCGCGGTACTCCGATCTGCGAACAACCGTTATTTACGGCGGCGTGAAGTACGGCAAGCAGAACGATGAGTTGGAACGAGGAACCGACATCATCGTCGCCACGCCCGGCCGATTACTCGATCACGTCTCCCAGAAAAATTTGACGCTGAAAAACATCGAGTACCTCGTGCTCGACGAGGCCGACCGGATGCTCGACATGGGATTCATGCCGGACGTCAAGAGAATCATCCAGCATTGCCCAGAGAAAAGGCACACGTCTCTCTTCTCAGCGACCATCCCGCCGGTCATCGAGACGATCATCCAGTGGGCGATGACCGACCCGGAGACGGTGGAAATCGGGATGCGCCGATCGGTCGCTGAAACAGTTTCGCACGCGGTTTACCCGGTCGCATTCGATCAGAAAAACGACCTCGTACTCGCGCTGCTCGATAAGGTGGACTACGATTCTGTGATCGTTTTTTGCCGAACCAAGATGGGCGCCGACAGGTTGGGCAGCCTGCTGAAACGAGAGAATCACTCCGTGGCAATCCTTCATTCAGACCGAACCCAGTCCGAGAGGGAACGCTCGCTCGAAGGTTTCCGGGACGGTAAGTATAAGGTGCTGGTCGCTACTGACATCGCCTCGCGCGGACTCGACGTCGCCAACGTCAGCCACGTCGTCAATTTCGACGTGCCACAGCATCCCGAGGATTACGTGCATCGTATCGGCCGGACCGGCCGCGCGGCTGCATCTGGGGACGCCTTCACCATGATGATAGCCGAGGATCGCCAACACATGGAGGCGATCGAGCGTTTCATCGGCAAGAAAATCAACCGGGAAAAAATGGAGGGCTTTGATTACAAATACACGTCGCTGTTCGACGACGGTAAGCACGCATCGCCGCCACGCTTCCGGGGTGGCTCAGTGGGTCGCGGCTACTCCTTCGGCATGTCCTCCCGTAAAGGCGGCGGCCGCCGGAAACGCCGCTAATTCTCCCGGGAGGGACGAGTTCAGCCTCGTCCCAAATTAACTTTAAAGTGGGGCAAGGTGTAACTTGCCTCTCCCAGCAGGAGAGGACCGGGTAGATAGGAGAATCGTACATCTTAACATACGTCAGCGCTTGGCCTAAATCCAACCCCGCAGCTTGTAGTAGAGCCACCCCACTTGCTCGTGTAGATAATAGCTGAGTTTAGCAAAACCGCCTGAGCCGGGAACTATACTGTATATTCTGAAATCTGCCTCGAGCGAGCTTAGTCCCTCGAAATCTGAGCCGACGGAAACCACCTCCAACCCGGTTTTTTTGAATAGTGCTTCAGCTCTTCTCATATGGTTAGCGGAAGTCACAAGGATGATTTTTTTCCACCCATTCTTTTCTGCCAATACTTTTGTCTGATCAGCTTCATCTTTGGTGTTACTGGAGTAACCCAATACGTGAATGGGCGAATCGAACGGTTTCCAAGATTCCAGCCATTCGGCGATTAGTTGTCCATGCAATCCAGTTTGCCCAGATGAGGAGTATTCGCCGCCACCGATCACCAACGCTTCACCTTTTTTCAAACGGACGAGTTCAGCGGCAGTGATTATTCTATCGGTCGCTCCGCTGAATTCAATTGAGTTGACGCCATAATTTGAAAATCCATGTGAACCGCCCAGCAATACAACGGCGTCGCAGTCGGGGAGGGAGCTCAAATCCTCGACTGCGTAGGGTCTTTCGAGTGTGGAGAGGAGGTAGGCGGGGAGTTTCGTGCTGCCGACGAGGGTGATGAACAGGGCTAGAGCGCCGGTAAAAAATGCCTGTCGCTTCGATCTTTTTTGATCACGGCACGAACGCAGGCAATAAGCAACACCAGCCAGATGAAACCGATCGGCTCGATCAGTCGCCCCACCGTTTTGGACAAAAAATACATCATGCGCCGCGCATGCTTCGATGAATTGGCTGCAGTTGCCCAGCATAAAACGCCGGATTGAGTTTTCCGGGCCAAGCGAGCAACCTTCGCGGCAGCATGAAAGGGAGGTCGTTTGCATTACTCACAGCCCTGTTGGCCGGTGCCGCGCTTGGCCAAGCGGCGAGCCAGGTGCCGCTGTCGATCGAGACGCTGGCGGCCAAGGCCGACGCAGTGGTGCACGGCACGGTCGTCCGCATGTCTTGCCAACGAGACGACGGAGGCCGGATTTTCACCAAGGTGCATTTGCAGATCATCGAGCAGATGAACGGCCGGCAACGCGGCGGGACGCTGGTGATTGTCCAGGGCGGCGGCGTGCTGGGGCGGCGGCTAGCCCGCTCGCCGATCCAGCCGACGTACCGGGTTGGGGCGGAGGTGATTGTGTTTGTGGTGTTCAACAGCCGAGGCGAGGCGGTGACGCTTGGGCTGAACCAAGGAAAGTTTGATGTCGCCAGGCAGCCGGAGACTAGCTTGGCTACGGTGCGGAATCCGTTCCACGGCTTGGCCAAGCGGGGCGACCCGCGCGCGGTGGTGAAGCGCGCGCTTGGCCAGTCAAAGCCGCTGACATTGGCCGAGTTGAAGCGCCGGGTGAGGAGGGCGGCGAAGTGAGTCGCTGGCTGGCAATCGCCGTAGCTCTTGGCTTGGCCCATGCCGCCACGGCATTCGTCCTGTTCAAAAACGACGACGGCCAGCCCCTGCGTTGGCGGCTCGATGACTTGGATCCGCTTGTGCATCCGAACGTGGTGAACCGGGACACAAGGGCGGTCCGCTACTATTTGTCCAGGGATGCGTGGTCGGCGAAAAATGCCGAAGCGGAGTTGAATGGCATCCGGGCCGCGATTGGCCAATGGCAGTCGGTGCCAGGGACGATCCTGAAATTCGAGGAAGGCGGGCTGGTGCCACCCGGCGTGGATGTCAACGGCGAGGACAACACGAACGTCGTTTACTGGGTGAAGAAAGCGGCTGAGAACGGCGCCGTGTGGGTCAACAACGAGCGGATGGAGATCAGCGGCGCGTTGGCGGTGACGTTCCCGATGTATTTTGATGACCACACGATCGTCGAGGCGGACATGGTCTTTAACGGCGTCGATCACCGATGGTTCGCCGACTACAACAACTCGTTCTCCGCTGACAACTTTGTCGAGGCGGTTGCGTTGCATGAGTTTGGCCACTTCATCGGCTTGCAGCATTCGCCGCTGGGGGCGGCGACGATGTTTTCGCGAACTGGCGCCGGCGTGGGCCTAGCGGTCGGGTTGCTGCGTGACGAGGTTGCAGCCACGCAGACGCTGTACGGAAAACCAGACGCCTTGGCCAAACTCGGGTCGATCGCCGGCAAAGTGACGATGGAGCGCGGCTTGGTCTTCGGGGCGGTGGTGTTGGCCGAGGATGTCCACGGCAACATCATCCAGTCGACGGTCAGCGCGAAAAACGGACGGTACGAGATGTCCTCGCTGCCCGCTGCGACGTACCGACTGCGCGTGGCCCCGTTGCATTCGCCGGACACCCTGCCTCAGCCGCTAGTTCGCGACATCGACATTTCGATCGAGCATCAGGGCGCCGAGACGAATTTCCGAACGACTGGCTATAAGCAGGCGTCCGTGGGCGTTGGCAGAACGGAGACGCTGGATTTTGCTGTCAACAATGGCAAAGCGCCGTTTTACATCTCAGCAGTGAGGCCACCGACGACGAAGCAGAACCTGCTCGAGTTGGCGTTCGAGCCGATCGCGATCGGGCGCACCGGCAAAAAACAGATGATCGGCGTCTATTCGCCAACGTTGCCAACGAGTGGAGCGACTTTGCGGCTCACCGGCGACGGAGTGGTTTACGGAAAAACGACATACGATCCGAACGCATTTGACGGCTTCAACCTGATTTCGGTGGAAGTGACCGTGGCGAAAAACGCCGTGCCAGGGGTGCGAAGCTTGTTCGTGCAAAAAGGAAATGACGAGGCGTACCTCAACGGCTTCGCCGAGATTCTCTCCGGCGAGGAAGATCACAACTTCGACGGCTTGGACGACCGCTGGCAACGGGAACAGTTCGCTATTTTTTCCAGCGTCGAGGCGCACGCCGACGCCGACGCCGACGCCGACGGCTACACCAATCGGGAGGAGTATATGACCGGGAAAAACCCGACGGCCGCCGGCTCGTTTCCGCTGCTCGAAATCGGCAGCATCACCGTCGACGAACAAGGCACGACCATCCAGTGGGGCAGCGTGCCCGGGAAGCGCTACCAAGCTTGGAGCAAGCCTGACGCCGCCCTGGCCAAGTGGCGCAAAATCGGCGTCCCGGTGACAGCCAGCCGATCATTCACATTTTTCAACGACCCAAGCGAGCGGGAGGCGTTTCAATTTTACCGCGTACAGGCCTTGCCCTAGCCGAAAAACCGTTTTAGGAACTGACCGGTGTGGGAGTTTTTGGCTTGGGCGATTTTGGCTGGGGGGCCTTGAGCGATGATTTTTCCGCCGCCTTCGCCGCCCTCGGGGCCGATGTCGATGACCCAGTCGGCGGCGGCGATCAAGTCGAGGTTGTGCTCTATGACCAGCACCGTGTGGCCTCCCTCGACCAGGCGTTGCAGCACCCCGACCAAGCGTCGCACATCCGCCATGTGCAGGCCGATCGTTGGCTCCTCGAGGAGGAACAGATTCTTTTTCGAGTCGGACTTGAGCCGGGCTGGGTTGTCGCTGAGGCCGCTTAGTAGGTGGGTGACTAGTTTGACGCGTTGGGCTTCGCCGCCGCTGAGCGTAGGGCTGGTCTGGCCCAACTTGAGGTAACCAAGACCGGTGTCGCGGAGCGCCTTTAGGGGCCGAAAAATCTTCGGCACAGCCCCGAAAAACTCGGCGGCCTCGCTGACGCTTAACTCGAGTACATTGGCGATTGTTTTGCCGTTGTAAACGATGTCCAGCACCTCCGGGCTGTAGCGGCTGCCCTCGCAGGTGTCGCACGTCATGAAGGCGGGCGGCAGGAAGTTCATCTCAAGTTTCACGATGCCCGCTCCCTTACACTCGGGGCAGCGGCCCTGCGGGCTGTTGAACGAAAACCGTGCCGGTCCAAAGCCGCGCATCCGAGACTCCGGAACCTGCGCGAATAGTTGGCGGATGGTGTCGAAAAACCCAACGTATGTCGCCGGCACAGAGCGTGGCGTACGGCCAATCGGCGACTGGTCGACCTCGTGCACGGCTTTGATCTGCTCGATGCCCTCAATCGTTTTTTTGCGCCTGGCTTTCAGCGCGGTCCGTACGATGGGCAGGATACACTCGCGTACGAGCGTGCTTTTGCCGGAGCCGCTCACGCCGGTAACGACTGTGAACCGGCCAAGCGGCACAGCGACGGAGACGTTCTTCAAATTGTTTTTACGCAATCCGCGGAAGATGAGGGACGGCGTTTTGTTTTTCTGGCTGGCACCGCGCCTGGTCAAGGGTGGGGCAGTGGGGCGAGCTTGGTCAAGCGCCTGGCCGCAGGAGTGTTGACGGGACAACTCGATGCCGGTCAGCGATTTTTTGTTTCGCAAAATCTGCTTGAGCGAACCGGCTGCGACGACCTGGCCGCCCTCCACGCCAGCGCCGGGTCCAAGGTCGATGATGTAATCGGCGCGCGCCATCGTGTCCTCGTCGTGCTCGACGACGACGACCGAGTTGCCGCGCGATCGGAGTTGCTCGAGCGCGCCGAGCAGTTGCTGGTTGTCGCGCGGGTGCAGGCCGATCGTCGGCTCATCGAGCACGTACAGCACGCCACTCAGGTTCGAGCCAAGCTGCGCGGCCAGGCGTATGCGCTGGGCCTCGCCGCCGCTCAGGGTGGTGACGGCGCGGCCAAGTTGCAGATAATCGAGGCCGACTTCGCGAAGGAAACTCAGCCGTGAACCGATCTCCGGCAGGATGTCACGGACGATCTCCGCGCCGCGCCCGCGCCATTTGAGTGCTGCGAACAACTCGTCCGCCGACTCGACACTGGCTTGGGCGAAGGCGTCGATGGTCGGCTCGTCGGCAAAGTTGCGCTTGGCCAAGCCCGGCAGTGGCAGGCGGACGGCTCGGGCGAGCGGGGCAAGTCGGGCGCCGTTGCAGTCGGTACACAATTCGCGGCTCTCCTCCTGCCAGCCGAACCACGTTTCCTCGACCGCCTCCTGCGCGTCGCCACGCTCGATGTCGGGAATGTAAAACGTTTCGCCGAAACCCCGGCAGGTGGGGCACCAGCCTCGGGCGGAGTTGTAGCTGAAATCTTTCGGGTCGAGCGGCGCGAACGACCGGCCGCAGCAGCCGCACGCGTTACTCGTCGAGTTAACGGTTTCGCCGCCGGAGTCATCGACGGCGAAGAGTGTGCCTTGGCCAATGGCGAGGCATTCGGCGATCAGTTCGACGGCGTTTTTTGAGCCGCGTTTTTTGAGCCGGCCGACGACCACCTCGACGTCGTGCTCGCTGTAGCGGTCGAGCCGCAGCGGCTCGGCGGTGGGGTGAAATTTGCCGTCGGCGCGAACCTGTTCGTAGCCGTGCCGCGCTGCCCATTCGCCGACTTCGGTGTGGAAGCCTTTTCGGTTGCGAATGCGCGGGGCGAGCAGCAGTAGGTCACCGCGTTTTTTTGCGTGAGCTTTTAAACTGCCGACGAGCGAGTCGAGCGTCTGCGCCTGCACCGGTAACTGGCAGTCGGGGCAGTGGATGACGCCGAGCTTGGTGTAGAGCAGCCGGATGAAATGATAAATCTCGGTGACGGTGGCGACGGTGCTTTTGCCGCCGCCGCGCGAGATGCGTTGCTCGATGCTGACGGTGGGCGGTAGGCCGTGGACGGCGTCGACATCGGGCCGGGGCATTTGCTCGACGAACTGCCGGGCGTAGGCATTGAGAGAGTCGAGAAACCGGCGCTGGCCTTCAGAAAAAAGAATGTCGAACGCGAGCGTGCTTTTGCCGGAACCGCTGACGCCGGTGACGACGACAAGCTTGTTGCGTGGGATGCGGACGGAAAGGTTGCGGAGGTTGTGTTCGCGCGCGCCCTCGACGGTGATCCAGCAGGAGTCGGCCGACTTGTTGCTCCGCGCGGCCACGGTTCACATACGCCCGGTGGTCTCGATGCCAAGCGTTTCGAGGCCGGTATTCAGCACTTGGCCGGTGAGGTCGCAGAGGGCCAGTCGCTGCGTGCGGATGTCGCCTTCGGACTGGAGCACGGGGCAGTTTTCATAAAACGAGGCGAAGTGCCCGGCCAGTTCGTAGAGATAGTTGCAGAGGTAGTTTGGGCGGCACTCGTCGATGACCAACTCGAGCACGAGGCCGAACCGCAACAGGTGCTTGGCCAGTGTGAGTTCCTCCGCCTGGTCAAGCGCGAACGACTCGGGCCGTGTCAGCGACTCGTCGCCAAGCTTGCGGAAGATGCTGCGGATGCGCGTGAAGGCGTAGAGCAGGTACGGCGCGGTGTTGCCGACGAGTGCGAGCATGGTGTCCCAGTTGAACACGTAGTCGCTCTGTCGGTTGCCGGAGAGGTCGGCGTACTTGATCGCTCCGATGCCGACAACGCAGGCGATATCGCGTCGCTCCTCTTCGGGGAGGTTGGGGTTTTTTTCGCTAACGGCGTCGAAGGCGCGTTGCTCGGCCTCGTTGAGCAAACCGGAGAGGCGGATGATTTCGCCGCTACGCGTCTTGAACGGCTTGCCGTCCTCTCCGAGGATCGCGCCGAACCAGACGTGGTTGAGCTTCATGCCGTGGCCCGGTTTCCAGCGGTTGTACAGCTCGAAGAGTTGCTGGAAGTGTAGTTGCTGCCGTCCGTCGGTGACGTAAATGACTTCGCTCGGCTGCCAACTGTTTTGCCGGTGCTCGAGCGTCGCGAGGTCGGTCGTGGTGTAGTTGGCTGCGCCGTCGCTTTTCTGGACGATGGCTGGGTGTTTCTTGAGAGACTTGTGGTGATTAAAAAAGACGACCTGCGCGCCGTCGCTTTCCTCCGCTATGCCTTGGGTGACGAGTTCGTCGACGACGCCCTTGAGGCGTTCGTTGTAAAAACTCTCGCCAAGCGTCTCGTCAAAATCGACGCCGAGGCGGCCGTAAATCTCGTCAAACTGATGCCGGGACAACTCGATCATTTCATTCCAAATGGCCAGGTTTTCGGTGTCGCCGCTTTGCAACTTAACGAGCTCGCTCCGGGCGCGGATGAGGACGATCTCGTCCTCTTCGCAGGCGGAGTTGATGAGCTTGTAGAGGCGCTCCATCTCGGCGAGGGCGTCCCTGCCAAGCGCGTCCCTGTCGAGGTGTTCCTTCCAGCCGACGAGCAGTTTGCCGAACTGCGTGCCCCAGTCGCCGATGTGATTGTCGGTCACAACGCTGTGGCCGAGCAGCCGGAACGCTTTGGCCAAGGTGTCGCCGAGAATGGTCGAGCGGATGTGGCCGACGTGCATCGGCTTGGCCACATTGGGCGACGAGTAGTCGATGACGATCGTGCGAGGCTCGGCGGCGGTGCGGTAAAAAAGATGCTCACCCTTGGCTGCGCCGACGAGGGCATCGGAGAGGGCGTCGATCTTGAGCCGGAAATTGAGAAAACCTGGCCCGGCGATCTTGACCGGCTCGCAGCAGTCGGCGACGTCGAGTTGCTCGACGACTTGGTCGGCGAGTTCACGAGGGTTGAGTTGGTTGCGCTTGGCCAAGCCCATGAGGGCGTTGGATTGGTAGTCGCCAAACTTCGGTTCGGGGCAGGGGCGGACGAGGACGCTTGAGACGTCGGCGTCGGGCATGAGCGCGAGGACGGCTTGCTGCAGTTTTTCCTGTAAGACGAGATGAATCACGGTTGGGGTCGCTTGGCCAAGTGGGATGCAGGCTTGGCCGAAAGGAAAAGTTGTGTCGGCTCAGCCCTCCTGCGAGGTGCGGATGATCTGGTACATCTCCGCGGCGTCGCCGGCATCCTCGAGGGACTTGCGGAATTCATTCTTGTGCAGCACCTTCGCGATTTTGGCCAGCGTATGGAGGTGTTTTTGGAATTGACCCTGTGGCACGAGGAAAAGCATCACGAGATTGACCGGCTGGTTGTCGAGCGCGTCGAAGTTGACGCCCGCCTTGCTGCGTCCGAACGCGCCGGTGACGTCGTCGATCAGGTCGGTCGAGGCATGCGGTATGCCAATACCGAAGCCGATGCCGGTGCTCATTGAGGTCTCGCGTTTCTTGACGACGGAGACGATGGCCTCGCGGTGTTCGGA
>CALJHX010000006.1 GCA_937770485.1 uncultured Verrucomicrobiae bacterium
ATGTCCACCGAGTCCACGTTCGCGTAAACGTAGCCGGAATTGTAGCCGATCGTACCGGCCGGCTGATCCGACGCCACGTGCAGGCCGATGCAGTAGTCCGGCACCGGGAACCGAGTGAACAGCCCGTCCGCCAGCATCGCGCGCGCGCCTGCGCCGCGCTCCTCCGCCGGCTGGCCAATCATCACCAGAGTCCCGCTCCACTCATCGCGCAGCGCACCAAGCAGCCGCGCCGTGCCGACGAAGCTCGTCATATGCACGTCGTGCCCGCAGGCGTGCATGGTGTAAACGGTGTTGCCCAGGTCGTCGTCCAACCGCGCAAGGCCAAAGCGGCGCTGGACTATTTGCCGCTTGGCAGCAAGTCTTTCCGCAGAACCCGTGTTTGGGAATTTCTAATGAAACACACTTTCATTTTAATCGTGTTCGCAGCAGTTGCATTGGCTAAGCCGTTGGCCGAGCGGCCGAACTTCATTCTCTGCATGGCCGACGATCAGGGCTGGGGTGACACCGGCTACAACGGACATTCGATCCTAAAGACGCCGGTGATGGATGAGATGGCGCAAACCGGCCTGCGGTTCGATCGGTTCTACTCGGCGGCGGCCGTCTGTTCGCCGACACGCGGCAGCGTGATGACCGGGCGCAACCCGAACCGCTTCGGCTGCTTCGCGTGGGGCCACACGCTGCGGCCGCAGGAGATCACCGTCGCCGAGGCGCTCAAAAAAGCCGGCTACACCACGGCGCATTTTGGTAAGTGGCACATCGGCTCGATGCGGGCCGACGGCGCGGCCAGTCCAGGCAACAGCGGGTTCGACGATTGGTTCTCGAGTCCTAATTTTTACGAGAACAGCCCGCTCTTCAGCCACAACGGGCAGGTGATCGAGACCGACGGCGAAAGCTCGCACGTCACGACCGGCTTGGCGCTGGACTGGATCGGCAAGGCGGCGAAGAGAGACAAGCCTTTCCTCGCAGTGATATGGTTCGGCAACCCCCACAGCCCGCACGTCGCGGTCGATAAATACAAAAAAATGTACGCCGATCAGCCGGACGGCGCGGCGCATTTTTATGGCGAGATCACGGCGATGGACGCCGCGCTGGGCGAACTGCGAAAAGGCATCCGCAGACTCGGCGTCGCTGACAACACGGTGCTTTGGTATTGCAGCGACAACGGCGCAATCCCGAAAGGCTCAACCGGCGGTTTGCGCGCGCGAAAGGGCAGCCTGTACGAGGGCGGCATCCGCGTGCCGGCGATCATCGAGTGGCCGGCGCGGATCAAGTCGAACCGCATCACGAACATGAACGCCAATACGTCGGACATTTACCCGACGCTGCTCGAGTTAGCCGGCGCGGCGTTGCCCAAAAATCAGCCGGTGCTCGACGGCACAAGCCTCGTGGCGCTGCTCGGGGGCAAAGCCAAGCGCCGTGAAAAGCCGATGGGATTCTGGACGTATCAAGCCAGAGGCCGCTCGAGAAAAAGCCGGGCGATGCTCGAGGTGCTGCGGCAAGAGCAACTCGCCGGCAACCAAAAACCGGCCGAGCCAGAGGGACAGATCGACAGGCAGTATCCGACCGACACTCTGCCCGGTCATGCCGCATGGATCGACGGCGATTACAAACTGCATCGCGCGCCAGTGAAGAAAAATAAGGTAGAGTTTGCCTACGAACTTTATCACTTGGGCGACGATCCGAAGGAACAGAAAAACCTGCTCGGCAGCACCAAGAAATTGGCCACACGCGTGGAACGAATGAAAGCCGGCTTGGCCGCTTGGCAGAAGTCGGTGGTGAATAGCCTCAACGGCGGCGACTACCGCTGACCCAAAAATATCCGATAGTTTGACAGTGTATTGTACGACCTCACAGTTGACCTGCTTTCTACCTCACCCCGGCTCTCTCCCACTGGGAGAGGGAGGGGAGCACACGCACCTCGCGATTTCGCTTTTTTTGGGGAAAGATGAGTTCCACCTTGCTCCTAAAATAGAGAACGGGGTAGAACCCATCCCTCCCCAAAGCACTGTCGCCGCTTCGCTCTGCCGACGCACTTCAAAAACGCCCTGCGCTTGGCCAAGCTGTGAGTCGTAACAAGTCATTGCCACCGGGCGAGTCGCTGATTCACCCGATCAATTCGGCCATCGAGCCGATCGACCTGGCCTCGCTGTTCACGGCGGAGCAACCGCTGGAACTGGAGCTTGGCTCCGGCGACGGATCTTTCACGCTCAAGTACGCACTGGCCCATCCCGGCCGGAACATCGTCGCGCTGGAGCGGCTGCTCGGGCGCATCACCAAGCTCGACCGTAAGGGACATCGCGCCGGGTTGAAGAATCTTCGGCTCCTCCGGGCCGAGGCGGCGTACGTACTCGAGCACCTGCTGCAGCCTGGGACGCTGGACGCGATCCACGTTTACTTCCCCGATCCGTGGCCGAAAAAGCGGCACCACAAAAACCGACTAATCAGCGAGCCGTTCCCACCCCTGTCCAAGCGACTGCTCAAGGCCGAAGGCGTCGTTTATCTGCGGACCGACGACATCGACTATTTCGAGCAAATGCTGGAAATTTTCGATGGGGCGACGGGGTTCGAGCGCACGGAAACGCCCAGGCCGCTCAAGGCGCTCGTAACCGACTTCGAGCAGGAGTTCAACGCACAGGGCATCCCGACAAACCACGCCGCCTACCGAAAAAACGGCGGTTGAGTTAAACGCAGTTAGAGGAGTTCCAAGTTTTCAGTCAGTCGGCAATGAAGGTTTTCTCCAAACTTGAGACTTGAAACTTTTTTTCCAAAGCGGCGCACAGCGGGCGCACTCCAAGACGCTGGCACAGAAAGCCCGCTCACTGCTCACTTTTTCTCCGGCTGAAACTCGAGGCGCATGATGGAGCCGGGCTTGAAGGTGGCGCGGCCGAAGCTCGGACTTTGCGCCTCGACGCCGGCGGCAGCCCATCGGTTCAGCACGAAAGTAAGCCGGCTACCGTCGCTGAAGTGGGCGCGCACGCGGTGCTTGAGAGGCATGTCAGCGGCGGTCTTGCTTGTCGCCGGCTCGATCTGTTTCACGCGGTCGAGTGGCACGGGGAAACCGCCCTCGGGCGTGGTGATGTTGAGTTTGTCGTCCTCGATACCGTTGATGCGGCCCTGCATGCGATCGTTGTTGATCAGCTTAACGAGGTCGTCCTTCGCGCCGATGGGATGGGTCGGCGGACCCTTGAACCGGCCGTCCCATTCCTCGCCGCGCAGGTTGCTGATGCGCACGGCGCCACGGCCTTGGTGCACGATGCGGATGCCACTGCCCTCTCCAGTAAAGCCCTTGGGGTCGATCCATTTGCGGATCAGTTTGCCGTCGATCGCCACGGCGATCAACCGCTGTGCCTTGTTGGCAAAAAACTCGAGGCGCGCCTTGGTTTTATTCCGGAAGCTAGGGACGGTCGCCTGGCCGAGGTAGGTGAGCGGCGTGTGTTTTTTGACCGGCAAAAGGTTCACCGAGTAACTGTTGACTTGGATACTGTAAAAGCCGCCGAAGGCCGGCTCGTTCTCCTTGGTGGACAGGCTGATTGGTTGCAGCGTGTCGGTGTACAGCGCGAATGCCAGGTGCATCGCGCCACTCCACTCCAGATCGAACGAGATGTGCGAACTGTCCGGCAGGCCAAGGTCGCGGGCGATGGAGGCGGCCGCCTTGGCGTGGAATCCGCCGTTGTGATAACGCCAGTTGCCGGACTCCCCGATGGTCTCGTTGCTAATTTTTCCGTGCGTCCAGCCGTCGTCACTTTCCGGCCCCTGAAAGATCGTCTTCAGCCCCTTGGGCAGCGGAGCGATCTTGCGGACGGTGCTGCGCAGCAATTGCATCTGCCCAGCGTGCCAGGTGTCGAACAGGAAATGTTGCGCCGTGGCACCGGCGAGGTTGCCGCGAAAGTGGTCGCCGTTGACGAGTTCCACCTCGCAGAGGTTTCCGGCGGCGAGTCGACCAACGGCGGTGCCGTCCAGCGTGATCCCGGTGAGTTGGCCTGTGTTGAAGTGCAGCGGAGTCGTCGCGTCGGCGTGGCGCCACGTCACGCCGACGGCCGTGTCGTATGCAGCGAGAGCGCCGCGCAGCCAGTCGCCGTTCTTGAAATGGATGGTGGATTTGCTGTCGCTGGCCGGGCCGACTTGGCCAAGGGCAGTTGTTGCGGCCAGGATGAAAACCGCGAATGGACACCAAGTGACGCGAATGGACGGCTTGAACTGAAGACTTTTTAAGACACGAGTGAACACGGATTCTAAACAACTTGAAACTGATAAAAAAAGCGGCGCAGATAACCGCACTCCACGATACTGCCTCGAAGCTTTACGCCCTTTTCCCTCTGCAGCCCTCTGCGTCTCTGCGTCCTCTGCGTTTAAAAACAAACTCGTGAAAACCCGTGAAAACCCACGACGCGACCACGAAAATGAATGTCTTATTTCGTCAATCATCCCAGGGCCAGAGTTGGTCGGCGCCGCCGGCGTTGGTGTCGCTGGTTTTTTGTGAGGTGCCGAGGTTGAACTGCAGCCGCCGGATGTACTGCGAGTCGAATGTCACCGGGCCGAAGTTTCGGCTGCGGCCAGTGAGGGTGCTGCCCTCCCATTGCTGTAGGTCAAACGACACGGCCGCGCCGCCGGCGAAGTGCGCCCGCACTTCCCACGGCCTCTTGGCTTCCGGCTTCGCTTCCGGCTTGGTGAGCGCCACGCGGGTGATCCGATCGAGCGGAATTGTGAGGTCCGCGCCGAGCGAGTTGATCACGACCGTCCTGTCATTCATGGACTTGAGCTTGCCAGGCACCTCGTCGCGGTTCTTGAGAAAAACCATGTCCTCCGAGCTGTCGTTCAAGGCGAGCTGGACTGGGTCGGAATGGCCGTCCCATGCCGACACGCGCAGATTGCTCACCCTCACGATCGGGCCGTTGAGCTGCGAGAAAAACGCCATGCCGGAGCCGGTGGCGGCGAAGCCGTTTGCGTCGCGCCATTTTCGGACGAGCTTGCGGTCGATGTAAAGTTCCATCTCGGCCTTGGGCTTGTTGACGCGGATCTCGACCTGCACGCGGTTCTTCGACTGCATCTCGGGGATCTGCCCCTGGCCAAGGTTGCGCACACCGGCGCCGTTCTGCACGCGCTGCAAACTGACGTAGCCTCGGCTGATGTAAAACATGTACGAATTGCTGCGGTAATCAAACCGGTCAAGCGCCGAGGTATACACTGGCACGATCAGGCTGAAAGTACCGTTCCACTGGAGGTCGAACTCGATGCGGGACGAGCCCTTGAGTCCGAAGTCGCGGCCCAGCACACCGACGCCCTCAGAGATGAAAACGCCGTCGCGGTACTTCCATGCCTTTGGGTCGCGGCCCAGCTTCCATCCAGCGATGGTGGTCGGCCCCTCGAATAGAATCCGGAAGCCCGGCGAGAGAAAAGCCAGCGACTGCAGCACCCCGCGCGGCGCGGACAACTGCTCGTTGAACCAAGTGGAGAACTGGACGCGCTGCTCGTCCAGCGCAATCAGGTTGCCGAGCACCTCGTCGCCGTTGTGAAAGCGGATGTGCACGGTCGGCTCGGACGGGCGCTTCACAGGACGCGCGCCCTCGAAGCGGATCCAAGCCAGGTTGTCCGGCCGAAAATCGACCGGCTTGGCCAAGTCGGGCCGCTCCCAGCGTACTCCGTCGCCGAGGCTGACCTGCTGCAGTTCGCCGTGAAGCATCGAGCCGTCGAGGAAACGCACGAGGTCGTCCTTGCCTGCCGCCTGGCCAAAGGCCTGGCCAAGGCCAAGCGTGATCGCCGCCACCCAAAGCGGGTAGCGGAACCATCGCCTTGGCTGGGATGGATTACCGCTCATAGATCGGCAAGAAACGGTAGTTGAGTGCAAGCGAAAGCAGCGAGGCGGAGGTGGCAAACGTGGTACCGAACTGGCCACTCCAGCTTCCGTCCTCGTTCTGGTTTTGCTTGAGCGTGGTGATGTTTTTGCGGTTCCACTTGGCCCACTCCACCGGCGAGGCATGGAAGAAGGCCTGCGCGCCGTAATACAAATAATAGTTCCGGTAGCTCGCCGTCTCCGGGGCCTTGCGGAGGTAGCCGAATGATTTCCGGAAAGTCGCACTGTCCTTCTCCTTGGCCAGGGCGAACACCAGCGTGCCGATGGCCGAACGGGCGGCGTTAGGGCCTCGGTTGGACGTGTAGCCGAAACCGCCCTCGGGCGTCTGGCACGTCTTGAAATATTTCAGGCCAGTCTGGATGACCGACTCCGGCACAGCCAGGCCGGCGTTGCGCGCAGCGAATAACGCCACCATCTGCGCGCCGCTCACGGTGGTGTCGGCGTCGGTACTATCCGGCGAGTAGCGCCAGCCTCCACGCGGATTTTTTTTCTGTGCGTTGATGATCAGGGCGATGGCTTTCTCGAGCGCCGGGCCAAGCCGGTCGTCCTCCACCGCGCCGTACGCCTCGGCCAAAGCCAGCGTTGCAAAGCCGTGGTTATACATCGTGGTGCCGATGTAGCCGGTGGTCTTGTTTTGACGGCTGACGATAAAGTTGAGTCCACGCTTGATCGGGACACTGTACGGGCCGTGAACCGGGTCGTCCCCGTGCGCGAGCATCGCCACCACCGCCAGCCCGACCACCGCCGGCGACGTGCCGTACGGCTTGTCCTTGAAATTGCCGCCGGCGATCTGCGACTGCACGATGAACTGCAAGCCCTTCAAGTACATACGCTCGATCTCTTTCGGCAACAGATCGCTCGACTCCTCAAACAATTTTTGCGCCTGGGCTGGAATGGCCAGGGCCAGGCACACCGCGATGAGAAGCGAAAGCCACGTCCGCCTCATCGCTTCCCGTCCCCCTCCATCACCTCCACTGCCTTGAAATAATCCTGTAATACCTCGCGAAACTCCTCCGGCAACCGTGCCGCCGCACCACTGCCCCGGCTAATGGCACGTTCGCTGTCCTCGCGGCCGACGGCGTCGCCGCTCAATGCGGAGGCTGATTGACTAGTCGTGCCCCCTGCCTGGCTGCCGCCGCCGCTTTGGCTCTGCTTCATGCCCTGGCCCATTTGCTGTTTCATCGCCATCATCGCCATCATGAACGCCATTTCCTGCTGGGCCTGCGATTGGCCCTGCTCGCCACTGTCGCGCTTGACCTCCTCGTTAATGAGGTTGATGACGTCGGACATGGCCCGGATGGTGCCGGTCTGCGCCTCGGTGGTGGTCGAGTCGGTCTGCGGCTTGTCGAGAAGGTTGTCGGTGATCTCCATCGAGTCGAATGCCTCCTGCAACGGGTCAAGCATCGCCGGCTCGACGGTCTCGAACTGCATCCGGTTCAGCTCGAGCATCGAGTCGGCGTGCATTTGCACCACCCGCTCGACGCCCTTCGCGTAAATCCCGGCCTCACCCTTCTGCTGCTCGAGCAGGGAAGTTTGCTGGCGGTGCAGCAGCTCGCTTTCACGCAGGCGCAGCATGGAGAAAAGCAGTTTCATCAGCTCGTTCACCTTTTTCTCGCCGCCCTCGCCGCCGCCCTCGCCGCCGCCGTCTGATTCCTTTTTGGGTGGCTCAAGTTTCTTGGCCCACTCCTCGAAATTGCCGGACCAGTCGCCGAGGTTGCGGATAGCCAACATGGAGATGTTGGAAGAAATCTGCTGCTCGATCTCCGCAAGCGACTCGCCGGTTTTCTCCGTCTCCATCTCGCGAGTGACCTCACCGTACTGCCCCTTGCCGGTGCGCTCGTAAAAGCGGCTAATCTCGCCCTGCAACTCGACCGCCTTGGCCTGCGTGCGGCCCTGCGACTTGGTGAAGCGGCCGTTGGCGCGGGTGTGGCGCTCCGGCAGATCGTCCGGCGTCAGGCCGATGGTTTCCTGGATGATGTCCTTGATTTTTTTGCGCAGTGCCATTTCCTCTTTACTGATTTTGCGCAGCCGCTGGGACAGCGTAAGGGCTTGAAGGTTGTCGAGGTCCTTGTTCACCTTGTCCTGCAAATCGGCCAGCTCGTCGAGCGCCTCCTCTTCCTCCTCGAGCGCGTCGGCGAGCTTCTCTTTTTTCTCCTGCGGCTCGCCGCCCTCCTGCGCCTCGCCGAGCTTGGACTGGGCCTGCTTCATCTGCTGGTCGGCCAGCTCGTTCATCTTCTGCATGTTCTGCGCCCAGTCGCGCAGCGTCTGCTCGTCGAAAGCCGGATTGCGCATGGCCTCCATCAACGCCTTTGCTCCCTCCTTCGCGAGGTCTTTCAAGTCCTGCGCGTTTTCCCTCTGATCCTCGGCGGTTTTCTCGATCTTCTCGTTGGTCTTGCGCTTGGCCAAGGTGTCGTCGTCGGCCTTGGCCAACTCACGCGTGTCCTCGGCGATGTCTTCCTCGGCGCGCGAAACCTCCTCGAGGTTCTCCAGGATTTCCTCCAGTTTTTGTCTAACCATCTCGGCGTGATCCTCAATGCCGAGGATGTGCAGCCGATACAGCATCGTGCGGCTTGGCTTACGACCGGGCAGATGGTCGGTCGCCCAGGCGGCAAGCTCAACGGTCGTGTCCCTGCCGATGCCAAGCACCGCTGGGCTGAAATGAAAAGCGGCCTCAAACTCGGTCTCCTGCGGGCCGTTGGCCAAGACCGTGAGTGCAGAGGCGATTTGTGGCGACTGCTCCTCCGCCTGGCCAAGCGCACGCCACTCGATGCCGGCTTCCTTCACGCCGAAGTCGTCGCGGACGGTGGCGTTGAGCTCGAGCACCTCGGTCTCGAGGATGGCCAGGTCGCGGCCCAGCGTGCCAAGGTCGGGACGCGGCGCAATGTCGTCGATAGCCTCAACGTTCAACTGCCACGCGGCTGCCCCGCGGAGGTCGTGTTTGTCGCGCCAAGTGAAGGCAAAATGCGACGTGCCGCCCACCTCATGCGCCGGACTAGAAAAATTATTATTTCGAAAGCTCATCGGCTTGGCCACCCCGTCAATCGTCACCTGCGCCTGGTTGAGCTCGCGAGAGACACGGCCCTGGAACGACACCGTGCTACCGCGCAGCACCGGCAGGAAAGCCGCCTGCACCGTCTCGTTTTGCACCGGGTGCTGCAAGTACTCGGGCAGCTCGATGCGGGCGTCCAGTACGCGCATCGCCGGGCGTTGCACCTGGCGTATCTCGACCGCGTGCCGGGCGTCGCCGACCTTCACCGTGAGGGCGCCATCCTCGACCTTACCGGAGACGGTGAAATTCACGTTGGTGCCGGCGATGTCGGCTCGTATCGGCTTGCTGTCGTTGAACCGTGCCGAGGCGGCGCCAGGTTTCCAAATATCCGGATTGCGGTACTCAACCGCGCCGTTGACGTCGAACGATTCGCCCTTGGCCACGACCATCTCGACGGGAAACCCGGTGAGCCGAACGAGCGTGTGCCTCGAAATGTCGGCTGCCGGCAGACCCCAGCGCTGAAGCGTGTTCCAGCCAGCCTGTGGGATAATCACCCAGGCGACGACCGCCACCGTAACAAGAACCGCCGCGATGATGGCCCTCTGCCGCGCTGGCCGCGGGCTGACCGTTTGCTTGAAATCGAGCTTCAGCGCCTCACCGGCGACTTGGCTAATCGCCGCCTCGTAAAGCGCGGGGGAAAAAATGGCCGGGCGTTTTTCCTCGTCGGCCAACTCGACGATGCCGAGCAACCGGTCGCCGAGGCGCCGGTACCGCCGCTGCACCAGCTTGGCCAAGGCGCGCGTATCTCGTTTGTGGAACACCCATCGCGAGAGCCACCAAACCACCGAGGCGACCGCGACACCCACACCGGCGGAGAGCAGGCTAAGCCGCAGCCAGCCCGGGCTGTCCCATAGGCGGTCGGAGAAAAAAAGGATGAGATACGACCCGAACAACCCGGCCGCAGCGAGGCACACTGCCATCGTCGTCTCCACACGCCACAGCCGCCGCAGCACCACAGCGAATTGCTGGCGCAACTCGTCGGGAATATCCTCGCGGGAAAACTGTTCTTTGTGGCTCATGTCGACAAACAAAACAAGCGGTGCGGTAGTCTAATCATACACCGCCCCGACGCAATACGGAATTTGCCTTCGAGAGTGATTAGAGGCTAAGGGACGGATAGTGCGTCCTTCAGCCAAACTCGGAGTTTTTCGCGGGCTGGGCTGGGGCGGAGAAGCCATGCGTCGTTGTGGTTGCGGAAACCGGTTTCGGCAAAAGTGATGTTTTCAGTAAGATCGGTGGATTTGATCCAATTTTTTGTCGCCGCAAGGTTGAGTTGAGCGCCGGTAATTTCGTGGCAGATGAATTGAGGGCGCTTGGCTAGGCGCTTAAGTCGGGCGAGGGCGGAATCGCGGTCGGAGGCAGGGTAAGGCCAAGTGCGGATACCATCGTAGTGACTGTATGGAATGAAGGCCCGCCATAGTTTGGCGGTTTCGTTATCGTACAGTCCAAGGTAGTTGCAGGCGATGGCACCGCGTGAGAATCCACACAGGATCACGCGGTCAGGGTCGCCTCCGTATTTTTTGCAAATCCACGGGACGGCTTTGTGGCAGTAATCCAACGTCGGCTGCGCGGTACGATTTTTGGCGTCGCCCCACCAAGTGAGTGCAATGTCATCTCCATTAACGTTGAGGTAAGGCAAGCATACCCAAATAAAGCCGCGTCCGCCGGAGATTCCGTAACCCATCTTGCTGCCTTCAGGCCGGCCGGTGCTAATGTCACCGTTGGCTCCTTGGTATTTGTTCCCGGCATATTCGATGAGCACCGGATAGCTTTTGCCTTGTACCCAATCAACCGGCAGATAGGTGACATGATAAACGCCAGTCTGCTCGTAGCCGGGGATAGTTTGCTTCACTCGCCTGCCGGCATCCGGCTGGCCGGCTTCCAGTCTAGGGATGGTGAGATCCTGCTCGACCGAACGGATATCAGGCACCTCCGCGCGAGCCAAAGACAGGGCAGCAACGAAGCCAAGCATATTGAGCCTAGTTTTTGTCAAAAAAAACGTCACGATAGAAGCCGCACTTGGCCAAGCGTGCCCTTTGAGGAAGAAGCAGAAAAGCCTGCATTTATAGCAAAATATCCGGTTGCAATCGAGGGGGGGTGTGGTAGTTTCCCGCGCCCGCTTACGGGCGGAGAGACTCCAAATCGTTTATTTTTTAAGAAAATGTCACAACATCCCAGCCTGAAAGTCGGTGGTGCCGCTGAAGCCAAGCGCACTGTGCTAACCCGTTATGAGCGCGTGGAACTGCTGCGCAAACGCGGCGAACTCAAGGAGGACGACCACATCACCGGCCTGAAAAAGACCAAGCCGGACGAATAATCTCCCCAGATTCCGTTGCCCTCAACGCCACTGACCGCACCGCATTTGCCTCCCCTTTGGTGATGGTTCGTCTGCAAAAGTTTCTCTCCGAGGCCGGGGTGACTTCCCGCCGTGAAGGCGAAAAGCTGATACTCGCCGGTCGCGTCACTGTCGATGGCCAAGTCGTCCGCTTGCTCGGCACGAAGGTTCATCCCTCCAAAAACGAAGTGACGCTCGACGGCCGCCCGATCCGGGCCAAGGCCAAGCGCTTCGTCGCCCTCAACAAGCCCCCGAAGTTTCTCTGTACCCGCCACGACACGCACGATCGCCGGACGGTGTTCGACCTGTTGCCGGCGGACTGGGGGCACCTCTTCACGATCGGCCGGCTCGACGCCGACAGCGAGGGGCTGATCCTGCTGACCAACGATGGTGAATTTTGCCAAAAGGTGGCTCACCCGAGCCACGGCCTGCTCAAGACCTATCGCGTGACGCTGGCCAAGCGGCTCGAGCTGGAGACACTGAAGCAGCTCACGGTTGGCCTGAGCGACAAGGGAGATTTTCTCAAAGCCAAAAGCGCCCACCTGATCTCCGCCAACAACACCCGCAGCGAGGCGGAACTCGTGCTGGCTGACGGCAAAAACCGCGAAGTGCGCCGTATGTTTAAAGCGCTTGGCTTCCGTGTGTTGCGACTGCAACGGGTGGCGGTCGGGCCGGTGAGACTGGGCGAATTACCGCTCGGCAAGTGGCGCATGCTCAGTCGCGCCGAGGTCGCGTCGTGTCTCAAACCGCGCGTAAAATCGCCTCGTCCCCCTCGGCGGAATTGACACCGGTGGGGCGACGTTTCACACTCCTCCCCCGTGAAACCACTTGGTCGTTTCCTCATCCCCGCGCTGACGTTGCTGGTTGCCGTTTCAGGCTTGAGCGCGAAGAACGTCGTCAGCGAAGTCACCCCCCACGAGGCAGGCACCGTCTCGGCCGACCGAGTCAACGTCCGCGCCCGGGCCAGCCTTATCGGCGAACGCGTGGCCCATCTTCGCAAGGGCGACCCAGTGACCGTTCTCGCCAAAGTGACCGTCGCACCGCCGCGCAAGGGTGAACCGACCAACTGGCTCAAAATCGCCATGCCGGCCGCCGGCCAGACATGGGTGCACATGAGCTTCGTCAAAGAGAGTAAAGTGACCGCCAAAAGACTCAACGTCCGCGCCGGAGGCAGCGAGCGCTTCAGCATCATCGGCCGCCTAGCCAAGGGCGATTCCGTGAAGGAAAAACGCACTGCCGGCGACTGGATTGAGATCGAGCATCCCGCCGGAGCCCATGCCTACGTCGCGGCCAAGTTCATCGAGCTTGGCCAGGCCGCCGAGGAGGCCAAGCCGGAGAAAAGCCCCGAGGCCAAGCCGACTGAGGTGACCGAAACGGAAGAGCCAAAAGCAACTCCCGAGGCCAAGCCAGCCGCCGAGGAAACGAAGGAGCCGGAGGAAACCAAGGGCGAGACGGAAGAATCGAATGAAACCACCGAGCCGGGAGACTTGCCGGAGCCGCCAGCACCGGAAGTCGTGGTGGTCGATGCCCCCGAGTCCGGCGACGCGCAAAAGCCGCCTATGGGCAACCCGGAGGATGCCGAGGAAACCAAGCCGGAACCAGCCACCGCGGTCGACGACACGAAATTGCCAGTCCCGCCACCGCGTATTGTCTCACGCGAGGGAACCATCAAGCGACGCTTCTTCCGCAGCCCAAAAGCCCCAAGCCGGTTCGAGTTGATCAACGACAACGGCCTCACCATCAACTATCTCTACTCATCCGACTCCGGGCCGCTCAAGTCAGCCAAAGGCGAAGACGGTGAGCCGATCACCTTCAAGCATCTGATGAGTATGCTGCGCAACCGCAGGGTCATCCTGACCGGCATCGAAGCCGTGGACCCTCGCTGGCCCTCGCTGCCGCTGCTCGACGTGCGTACGCTCAAGACGCTTCCCTGATGCTGACTGATAACCTGATAGACGGCCGCGCGATCGCCCAGGAGGTTCACGCGGAGACCGAGTCCCGTGTTGCTTCTCTCAAGTTAGCCGGCGTCGAGCCGAGCCTTATGTTCATCCGCGTCGGGGAGGATCCAGCATCAAAGGTGTACGTCGGCATGAAGGAGCGCACCGCGGCCAGGCTCGGCATCCGCTCCGATACGACTGTGCTGCCGGAGAACACGCCGGAGACCGGATTGCTTGAGCTGCTCCGCAAACTCAACGCAGACGCCAGCGTACACGGCGTGCTCGTGCAAGCACCGCTGCCTGTGCACATCGACGAAACGAACGTATTCTCCGCCGTGTCGCCGGCCAAGGACGTCGACGGCTTTCACCCGTTAAACGCCGGGAAACTGATGCTCGGCGAGGGTGGCGGTTTTGTTCCGTGCACACCGGGCGGCGTGCACGAGTTGCTCATCCGCTCCGGCGTGACTATCGAGGGCGCGGACGTGGTGATCCTCGGCCGGGGCAACATTGTCGGTAAACCAATGGCGGCGATCCTTTGCCAAAAGGCCAAGTACGCCAACGCCACCATCACGCTCTGTCACTCGCGTAGCCGAGACGTGGCGAAGTATTGCCGCCGGGCGGATATCATCATTGCTGCTATGGGCGTAGCCGGGTTCGTCAAGGCTAACATGGTAAAGCCTGGCGCAACAGTGATCGACGTCGGCGTCAATCGTGTCGATGATCCCGCCGCCGAGAAGGGCTACCGGCTTGTCGGTGATGTCGACTTCGCCGCCGTCCAACCGGTTGCCGGAAAAATCACCCCGAACCCTGGCGGCGTCGGCCCTATGACAATCGCCATGCTCATGCGCAACACCGTCCGCGCCGCCGAACAGCAAACTGACGAGTGTGCCCGATAAATTTAAAGACAGAATGCAAGCATCCCGAATACTCCCCGACCTACAATGCTCCGTGCTGTGCGAAGACGTGCGCCAGGAGGCCACCGGTAACTTCATCGCGCTGGGTATCATTGGCATGATCCGCGTGCCCAAGATGCCAATCGTCGCCGGCAAGCTGTGCGTGTTCACCCGCTGGGTCGCTGGCGTAGGCGCGTTCCACGAGAACATCCGCCTCATCGCGCCCGACCAGGAAACAGTCGTTTGCAAGTGCGAGACGAAGTTCGCCCTGCGCGACCCGGCGCATCACGCGACCAACATCGCAGTGTTTGCCGGCACCAAGTTTGAGGCACCCGGCGTGTACTACATCGAGGTGGTCGTGGATGATGTGATGAAGCTGCGCTACCCGATACCGGTGCTCGTCGTCAAGCCACCGCCCGGCGCGAAAAAGCCGGCCGAGGAAGACCCCGACGCGCCGAAGGAGAACATTTAGCCGCCCCGCTTGGCCAAGCGGGTCATTCAGCATGATTTCAACGGAGCAAGCCAAGGAGTTGTTGAGCGCTGAATTCCCCGACTGGAGGACGTTTACGCTCAACCCTATTCCCGGCGGCCTCACGAATCTAAATCTCCTCATCGAGACCGACAACGGCGAAAAGTTCGTGGCCCGGTTGCCCGGGAAAGACACCGACCTCTTCGGGATCAACCGGCAAACCGAACACGCGATTTCACGCGTGGCCTGGGAGATCGGCATAGCCCCGGAGCCGGTGGCCTTCCTCGCCGAACACGAAATACTCGTCACACGTTTCGTGGAAGGCAGCCCAATTGAAACGACCGACCCTGTGACAATCCGCAGCGTGGCCAGGCTGCTCCACCGTCTGCACTCGGCGCCGGAGGTTCCCGGCACGTTTGATCTGCCGTCGGTGATCGACGACTACATCTCGACCGCCAAGCGGTTCAACGTCACCCACCCAAGCCAACTCGGAGAGGCACTGGAATTCTCTGAGGAAATTGTCAATGCGATCGGGCGTTGCCCGAGAGTTTCGGCTCCATGCCACAACGACCTGATTGCGGCGAATTTTCTGCAAGGCAAAGACCAGCTCTACCTCTTGGATTGGGAGTACGCCGGCATGGGCGACCCCTATGTCGACCTGGGGAATTGCGCGGTCAACTTCTGTATGGACGAAGCCGGTTGCCGGGCATTGATGAAGTCGTACCTCGGCCGGGAGCCAAGCCCGTCGGAAATGGCACAACTGCATCTGCTGCGGGTGCTCTCCGATTTGCGCGAAGCGATGTGGTCCTACGTGCAGGTGGGCATCTCGACTCTCGACGTGGATTTCCACGCCTACGGAATGAAGCACCTCAAGCGTTTTTTGGACAATGCCAAATCTGACAGCTTGAACACTTGGCTCGGGGCGGTCGGTGCCTAACCTATATCCTGTTTGTCGATATGAATCGCAATCTGCCGTTTCTTTAGTTCGGCAAAGACGACTTCCGGATCGAACGCCAGCTCCGGAGCGACAACCCCCAAGGCCGAAACCTGGCCATCGAGAATCAATTGAGCCGCAATGGACATCGGGATTCCGACAGAGCGGGTGTAGGCGCGAAGGCCTTCCCAGTCGGCGACCGATCCATCCGAGGCCGGATGTGAACTTGTCAGGGTGTAGCAGACCTGTTTGCCGTTCTCCGTCCCGGTGACCTCGACGTGCAGGGCATACCCATACAGCTTGGTCGTGGTTCCTTGAGCGGATTGCAGCAGATAACTCGCGATGGTATCCATCACGCCCACGTCGACTCCGTCTACACTCACCGTTTTGTTCTCGAGGAAACCCCAGTCATACAGAACGCGCAGCAGTTGCATGTTCGCGGGAGGCCACGTCCCACGCACTTCGACCAACCGGACTCCCTTCTCCTTGAATGATTCCGGGATTGTCTGGGTTTCGGCATGGGGGATGATGTACTGCGTGTGTGTCCCAAACGGCTCGGGCAGTGTTATCTCCAGCGGCCGCGCGAATGGCTCGACCTGTTTGAACGCGCCGTCCTCAAAAACGATCCGGCTTTCCAAGCCGGGCTCGTATTCGATACGGGTGGTCTCAGTGATCGCTGGCGAGAAGGCAAACGGCCGGAACGCCCCGTGGCTGATGCGAATGGTGTCAATCGACTCCAGCCGGTCGTGCGCGTAACGAGCCATCACGTTGGTGGTGCCCGGTGTCATCCCGAATCCAGGCACGTAGGTTTTGCCTGCAGCCACAAATGCATCATGAAACGCGAACTCCGGCCCGGTTCCGTTTAGGTTCACGCCATGCACACCCGCCCTCGCGATGCACAGTGTTGACTCGTGGTTGATGGAGATGGGAGTGCCATCCATGACGAGATCGTAATCCCGCATCAAGTTAGCGGTTTGGTCGGTCTTGAAAACATCAGCTTGGGCGAAGTCAACACGGTCGTCGTCCAGCCAAGCGACCACCTCCCGTCCTCGAGCCTCGTCCAGGTCGCCGATAGTAACCCGAGTTGGTTTGTCGGATTGTAGAAGGTCGAGAACTGATTCGCGGCTGATTTTCCCAGCGGCACCCAGACAAAAAATTTTCATTAGAGATCAGTAATGTGAACGTTTTTAGTCGACCAGCCAACTTTATCAGCGAGGGGGGGTGGAGAGCGAGCCCTGCCTACTGACCCAGGGAATTGCGCGGTCAGCCTCTGGACAGTCGAAGCCGATTGCCGGACATTGATGGAGTCTGAGCCAAGCGATTGGTTGTGCTGTACAGCTTCGCGCAGTAGCCTCCCGTGCCAACGATGAAGAGATGGACTTGGTTTTTTTGTGGACTAATCATGGCGAGCATAACCTTGGCTGAAGACGAGACCCGGCGACCACCTATCCTAGACGACCCGTACCTTTGGCTTGAGGAGGTCGAGGGCAAACGCGCGTTGGAGTGGGTGAAGCAACGCAATGTCGAGACGCTCGGCGAGCTTCAGGCCGACAATCGCTACGAGCCCTTCCTCGCGCAGGCCGAGGCGTTACTCAATGCTAGGGATCGCATCCCGTACGGCTCGATACGAGGCCGGCACATTTACAATTTTTGGCGGGACGCCGAGCACATCCGGGGGATCTTGCGCCGGACGACGCTGATGTCGTATCGCACCGCCGAACCGGAGTGGGAAACGGTACTTGACGTCGATGCCCTGGCCAAAGCTGAGGATGAAAACTGGGTTTACAAAAGTATCGCCTGGCTCGCTCCCGGCTACGAACGGTGCCTCGTCAAGCTCTCTCGGGGCGGTACCGATGCGTCGGTGCATCGCGAGTTTGATGCCCTGGCCAAGCGCTTCGTCGAGGGTGGCTTTGTTTTGCCGGAGGCCAAGTCCGGCGTAGCCTGGCTCGATCGCGACACGCTGCTCGTCGGCACAAACTGGGGCGAGGGCTCGCTGACCAAGTCCGGTTATCCTCGCATTGCAAAACGCTGGAAGCGCGGTACTCCCCTGGCCAAAGCCGTGACAGTGTTCGAGGGACGACAGGAGGACATCGGCATCTGGCCGCGAGTGATGGATTCTGGCGAGGCAACCCTGCCGATGATCAACCAGTCTCTGACGTTTTACACCGGCGCGTACCACTTCATCGGCGATGACGGGAAACTCCAGCGATTGCCGGTGCCGGAGTCGGCCGACTTGGCCGGGTTTTACGCTGGCCGAATCCTGTTCACACTGCGCGACGCGTGGGATATCCAAGGGCGGATATTCCCACAGGGAGCATTGCTCGCAATCGACGAAGCTGCGTTTCGGGTAGCTGGCAAGTTGCCACGCATCGAGACGGTTTACACGCCGGATGACAGGACAAGCATCGAAGGCATCACCATTTCACGCAGCGGCCTTTACGTGTCGCTGCTGCAAAATGTGAAGGGGAGGATTCTGCGCTTCGGAGTGGACCCCAAGGCCGGCAAGTGGAGTGCCGAACCACTGCCGTTACCGCCCAATGGCACAGTGTCCCTCTCGGCAGCGAACCCCCATTCCAGAACGGTGCTGATCAATTACGAAGACCACATCACGCCGGACCAGTTGAGTGAGTACAACGCCAGGGCGAATGTGCTAACCCTGCTAAAGTCACTGCCCGCGCGCTTTCGGGCCGACGGGCTGCAGGTCAGCCAGCACATCGCCAGGAGCGCGGACGGCGAGTCGGTTCCGTACTTCGTCATTCATCGCAAGGAACTGCAACTCGACGGTAGAACGCCGACGATCCTGTACGGGTACGGCGGGTTCGAGATTTCTCTCAAGCCAAGCTACTCGGCGACCATCGGCAAACTCTGGCTTGAGCGCGGCGGCGCGTATGCCGTAGCGAATATCCGCGGCGGCGGCGAGTTCGGGCCACGCTGGCACAAGGCCGCGCTCAAGACGAATCGCCAGCGTGCCTATGACGACTTCATCGCCGTGGCGGAGGACTTGGCCAAGCGCGGCATCACCTCGCCCAAGCACCTGGGTATCTCCGGCGGCAGCAACGGTGGTCTGTTGGTCGGCGCCATTTTTACACAGCGCCCGGATCTGCTGAACGCTGTCGTTTGCCGAGTGCCGCTGCTGGATATGCTACGCTACACCAAGTTGCTGGCCGGCGCGAGTTGGGCGGCCGAGTACGGAGACCCCGAGGACTCAGCAATGCGTACGGCTATCCTCAAATATTCGCCGTACCAAAATATATTCCCCGAGCGTAAATACCCGAAAGTTTTCATCGAAACATCGACCAAGGACGACCGGGTGCACCCCGGTCACGCACGAAAGATGGTCGCCCGAATGCGCGATCAGGGGCACCCTGTTTTGTATTTTGAAAATACCGAGGGCGGCCACGCCGCCGGTGCCAACCTCAAGCAACACGCCCGTCGCTACGCCCTTGAGTACGTCTACTTTTCCAGACAACTTGGTCTGGAATAATGTGCCTGGCCAAGGGCTAAATATGCAGCGGCTCACCCGTCGCCGCATGCGCTGCCTCGCGCAGGCCCTCCGACATCGTCGGGTGAGCGTGAATGGTGCGGGCCATGTCCTTCGCGCTGCCGCCTAACTCCATCAGCAGCACCACCTCGGCGATCAGCTCCGACGCATTGGCAGAGAGGATTTGCGCTCCGAGCACAAGGCCAGTCGCCTTGTCGGCGATGACCTTGGCCAAGCCGTCCGCATGCCCGCTGGCGACGGCCCGGCCGTTTGCTTGGAATGGAAAAACACCCACCCCGACCTCATGGCCCTTCTCCACGGCTTCGGCCTCTGTGAGCCCGACAGTGGCGACTTCGGGCGAGGTATAAATCACCCATGGAATGGCGTCATAATTCACGCTGCCCGGCTGCCCGACCATGCGCTCCACGGCGGCGATGGCTTCCTGCTCGGCCTTGTGCGCAAGCATCGGCCCTGCCACCACGTCGCCGATGGCATAAATGCCAGAGACGCTGGTCTGCCACTCGGCGTCGATCTTGATGCAGCCGCGCTCGTCGAGTTCTACGCCTGCTTCGGCGGTGCCGAGGCCCCCGGTATTAGGTTTGCGGCCGACGGCAACGAGTAATTTCTCGGCCTCGAACTCAAGTTTTTTGTCGCCCTTGACCGCGATCAACTTGACACCGCCCTCTGTCTTCTCAGCAGACTCGACATAGGTGCCGAGATGAAATTTCAGCCCCTGTCTCTGCAGCAGCTTTTGCAACGCCTGGGTGATGTCCTCGTCGAATGTCGAGGCGATGCGTGGTAGGACCTCAACCACCGTCACCGCCGTGCCGAGCCGGGCCCAAACCGAGCCCAGTTCAAGGCCAATCGCTCCAGCACCGATCACGACCATCGACTCTGGCGCTTGGCTAAGCGCAACCGTGTCGTCGCTGCTTAACACCGTTTCGCCGTCGAACTCAAGGAACGGCAGCCCGGCGACGCGGCTGCCGGTGGCGATCAGGATGCGCTTGGCCTTCAGGCACTGTTGGCCCGTGTCGCTGGTCACCTCCACCTCGTTCGGCCGGACGATGCGGCCAAGGCCAACCACCCGCTCGATGCCGTTTTTGTTCATGAGGTAGTCGATGCCGCGCGCCATCTTGCGGACGACGCCGTCCTTGCGCTTCATCATCGCACCGACATCCATCGACAGCCCGTCAGCTGAAATGCCATGTGCGCCAAAGTGCCTTCGCGCCCCATAATACAGCTCGGTCGATGTGAGCAGCGCCTTGCTGGGAATGCAGCCGACTTTGAGGCAGGTACCACCGAGGGTTTCGTCCTTCTCGACGATGGCCGTCTTCATGCCAAGCTGTGCCGCCTTGATCGCGGCGGTGTACCCACCCGGCCCGGCACCTATGACTATGAGGTCAAATTCCATTTATGTTTTCTCAAAAGAATGGTTAAGCGGCTACAAAAGCGGCGGTCGAACCCTGCCCCCTCGTTGACCATGAGCCAACCTGAAAAGGAGCCTGACAACAAACAGCGCAGACTCGCACCGCTTGGCCCGGCAATGTTTAATGGCCGCAAACGCATGAAATGCCCAAGCCTCAAATTTATAACCCCCCACTTGGCCAAGCTGGCATTGGCCATCGCTGCCGCTTGGCCCAGCGCCTGGCGGACCGAGGCCGGGGAGGCTGGACTGGCCAAGCGCGCGATGCATGTCCTACGCGACCACTGTATCCGCTGTCACAACACTCAAAAAACCAAGGGTGACCTCAACCTCACCAAGCGCGCGCTTGCCCTCAAGGGCGGCGGCGAAGGCCCGGCACTCATCCCCGGCCAAGCTGCAGAAAGCCACATCACCCGGTTACTCCAGCCCGACAGTGACCCCCACATGCCGCCGAAAAAGCAGTTGAGTGACGAACAGATTGCCGCGCTTGGCCAATGGATCGATGCCGGGGCCGAGTGGCTGCCGAGTGAACTCGTCATCGAGGCCAACCTGATCGAGCCCGATACGCTTGGCCAACTGCCCAACGACTACCAGCCGGTGTTCGCTCTTGCCCTCTCGCCAGACGACAAACAACTCGCCGCTGGCCACGGCAATCTCGTCACCGTTCACAACCTCGCCGAAAAAGACAAACCGGCCACTGCCAAACTCACCGGCCACCTCGACGCCATCCAGTCCATCGCATGGAGCGCCGACGGCAAACACCTCGCCACCGGCGGCTTCCGCAAAGTGCTGCTCTGGAACACTGCCGACTGGTCGCCCGCCGGCGAGATCAGTGACCTGCCCGGGCGCGTCTCATCGATGATCTTCACCGCCGACAACACGGCACTCGCCACCGCCTCCAACGCCCCCGGCCAAGCGGGAGAGATCGCCCTTTGGAATGTCGCCGATTTGGCCAGGGGCTTGGCATGGCAGGCACACGACGGCACCGTCTTCGACTTGGCCATCGCGCCCGACGGCGAAACGCTGGCCTCCGCCGGCGCCGACAAGCTAGTACGGTTTTGGAGCCTGGCCACGGGCGAACAAGTGATGCAGATCGAGGCCCACACCGCGCCGGTGCTCTCGCTCGCCTACAAGCCGGACGGCGCACTGCTGGCAAGCGGTGGCGCGGACAAGGAGCTCAAAATTTGGGACACGAAAACGCGCGAGCAAAAAAATCTCGTGACCGGACACCCCGGCAACGTCGCCGCGATCGCCTGGCCGGAAAAGAAAGCCGAGTTGATCACCGCCAGCGACGACGGCGCACTGCGCCTCTGCATCGAAACCAGCAAAAGCCCCGGCAAGACATGGGCCAAGGCCGACGGCCTGCTTCATTGCCTCGCCGCCACAGCCGACGGCAAACTGCTCTACGGCGGCGCGGACAACGGCCGCGTTTACACGTGGAATCGCACCGGCAAAATCACCCGCACCCTCGAGCCGGCCAAGCCGTGACCGGGGCAGCGAAACAAAAACATTGCCAAAGCCGTGGGCCGGCCGGAAACTTCGCTTCCCCTTAAGTGCGGGTGTAGTTCAATGGTAGAACGCAAGCTTCCCAAGCTTGACACGAGGGTTCGATTCCCTTCACCCGCTCCACTTCTTGAACCCTTCAACCTGAACGGCCTACAGCTTCGATGGAGTTGTAAGGGTTCATGTTTTCACAACGGATTCGGGGGGCTTCATCTAAGATCCAATCTTCCCAACTCATTGCACTCAAAAAAACCAATTCTACAAATTAACTTGAAGCTTCAATAGAGCGAGGGGATAAGTCCCCTGTGCCTAACATCAACCTCTCATTTTTTTATATTTTATTAATTATATTCCACAATGCTGAAGCTGGTTTCTCTGCCGATTCAAATTCAGAGAATCCTAATTTAGGGGGAGGCGGCGATTACACTGTCGGACCAGATTATGTTGTTGATCCGGATTTAACAGATAAAGGGAATGCAAAGGGAAGAAGCTTTGAGTTCACAATGCGACTCTCCAATAGCAATATCTTTAGAGGTACAGATGCCACACTGAACCCCAAGAAGCCCGTCCGTAAGGAGAGAAAGATTTATGCCTACGTGCCAGCTGCTTACAAAAATGGAACAAAGGCTCCAATTCTCGTAATGCATGACGGCCCCAGTCGGCTAAAACTTGTGAAAAACGCACTCGATAATTTGACGATTTCAAAAAATCCAAAACGTAAAATCCCAGCTTTTATAGTTATTTCTGTTCAAAATGGAGGTAACGACAGCAAGGGAAGTCAAAGGGGTTTGGAGTATGATACGCTTTCAGATCGATTTGCATGTTTTATAAATGATGAAGTTTTGCCTGCCGTATTGAACAACCGTGAGATTAAGGCAACTTATCCTAATATTGCCTTTACAGCTAACCCTTGGGGAAGAGCGACAATGGGCTGTAGCTCTGGAGGGGCAGCAGCTCTAACGATGGGCTGGTTTCGCCCCGACTTATTCAGGCGGATAATTACTTATTCAGGTACATTCGTTGATCAACAAGATGATGATGCGCCAGAAGAAATAAAATATCCACTCGGAGCATGGGAGTACCATTCCGGGAAAAAGTTGATTGAAAACAGTGTTAGAAAACCACTGCGCATTTTTACTCATGTATCTGAAAACGACAATGGCGCAAAAAGTTCAGAATTGTCCCATCATAATTGGGTGATGGCCAACAAGCGCACGGCAGCAACGCTTAAAGCAAAAGGGTATAATTATCGTTTTATATTTAGCCGTTCTTCCAGCCATTGCGACCGGCGGGTTTATGAGCAGACTCTTGCAGATACCTTGATCTGGATTTGGCAAGGTTACCAACCTGATTAATTTTTTTGGCTAAGTCTAGGCAGCATGCCAACACACTTAAACTTTGTGAGATTCATTTAGATAAGGGAGACACAGTGGGATTTGCACAGTCTAGACCATTATCCATTGGAGTTTTGAGTGTGCAGAGGGTTCGATTCCCTTCACCCGCTCCATTTCTCCAACGCACTAAAATTGAGAGGGCAAACGCCCGGCCTGTTTTGGAGCGTAGGTGCTATGATTAGGCTTGCTTCGTTTTTGTGTTTCACCCAGTTGATTCAAACCAATCATCACTCTGTAGGCATTAAAATTTAATTCAACGTAGCTAGGTAGGCAACCAGATCGCGAACCTGTCGCAGATTAAGAATCGTTTTGAGGTCGGGCATTGTCCCAATTGGCTTCGATTGGGATTTAAGTTCGGTGGTGGCAAAATATTCCAACGAGTTGTCAGGAAGTTTGATAGTAATTTTGTTTCCTCCCTTGCTTATCAAGGTGCCGCTTATTGTACGCCCATCCGTGAGTTGCACTGTGACAATCCCGTAACCTAGGGTGATTTCGGCCTGTGGATCGACGATGGACTGGAGCAGATATTCACGCGAATGCCGTTTGGCGATGCCCTCCAAGCTCGGGCCAACCTGCTTGTCGATCTGCTTTAACGCATGACACTTCGAGCATTGGGCCTGCGCGTGGCCAAAAAATATACTATTTCCTTTTTCGGCGTTGCCTCCCTTCAGGGCAACGCCATAGCGCGTCATGATATCCTGTTTGTTAATGTAATTATTATAATGCTCCAACTGCATCTTGAGATCTGCGGAGTCACGCGAGATAGTTGTGGCTGTTTCGAGGACTTCCAGCTGGATTTCAGGAGAGATTCTACCTGCGATTAGTTCCTTGACGAGTTGTTCAATGATATACTTCTTTGAGGTCAGCCTTGGGATCATTTTAATCGCTTGCTGCAACTCAACCGTATCGCCGGAATTTTTAAGTGTTGTAAGCAGGTAGTTATCAACGGCAGAGCCCCCACGTTCGGCCTCCGTCAACTCTTGTGCAGCGACCATGCGAAGTGCAGGAGACTTTGAGTTTAAGGCTTGGGCGCCGACTGAACTAAACAAAGTGATGTCCCACTTGCGTAACAAACGAAGCCATTCCTTTCGCACAACGCTCCGTTGCTTTTCGTCCAATACGAAGCCAGTCGCTTGATCCAGTTTTGCTTTGTCCGGATTTATCCTCTGTAATACTGAGATGGCTTGTCGCGAAATCTTGTCGTCAGTGTCATTTGCCAGAGCCCAAATTTCTGGGCCAATAGCTGCATTGAGTGCGTCCATGTCACCTGCTGAAACGGGGAAGTAACGCCCGTCTATTGGATCTAGCTGGGATGCTTGCGGCCAAGATTCGAGAGCGTAAAGCGCTTGAATACGAAGAGCGCGACTCAGACTTGGATTCGCGAGGAAACGGGAAATGCGCTTTGCAGAAGCGAAGGTTCCGAGTCGACGATTAGCCGCAATTGCACGAACGTTAACCGCGGGCGGATGTTGCGGATCGAGCGACCCTGCAACGGCGGGAAGGCTTTTTGGATGCTCCAAAAATGTTTGAGCTTCGGCTTCATCGTAGATGGCTCGAACAGCGTCGCTCATGACTTGTGGTGAAGCATCGTTTATAAAGGCCGTCAATTCCTTGAAGCCTTTTAGTCGCCTTAGGGAGACGACGGCAGCAATACGCATGGCTTCCGAAGGGTGCCCGACGAAGGTTTCCAGTTCTCTTAGTGTAGCAACTCCGACTAAGCCAGTGACGCCGGCATGGCGCAAAATAGGCTCCTTGTTTTCAGCCGAAACGATCAGTTCTTCAAGAGCGCCCAACGCATTCTTGCTATTGAGCTTGCCGCAGGCAATACCGGCCATCAGTCGCACGCGCGGTGATGGATCCCGAAGCATGACAGGTATCCGGTTTTCCGGATCAAAGCCAAGCTCGCCCGCCCAGCGAGCGGCTTGAGCACGCAGTTCATCACTGTCGTCGGCGCACAGGACTGTAAGTAAGTCCGAGTCCCTGTGCTTTAACTGTCCTAGCCCCCACAAGCTATGTAGCCGAGGGAGGAGCTCGGCTTTACGATTCGTTGCCAAAGCACGCAGGGCCTTACTCTCACCTCGGGCGACAAGTGCAAACTGCGCTTGCTGGCGAATTCGGCGATCGGAGTGTCCAAGAAGGGCAAGAAGTTCATCAACGGATTGGGTTTTTTGGTCTTTAGCCAAGATCTCCTTAACGTGGGTCATATTCTGCAAATTGGTATTTGCCTGCAGGGTCCAAAGTTGACTCATTCCACGGTTTGGCCTCCAGAGGGTGAAATAGAGCCGTCCATCAGGCCCAAAAGCCGACGTTAATACCTGCGCCCCGAGTCCTTGTATAAGGATATGATCACCCTGTCTTTTGAAGCCAGCCCCGTCAGCGATCATCCTAAAAGCACGAATATTACCCATTCCACCCAGGAGGAAATGATCACTGTATGCTCCGTCTAGTGCAGTACCAGGCTGAAATGAGAAGGCTGCCGGGGCATTCCAGCTGTTTTCAATTGCAGGCAGAATATGAGAAGGCTGCTCCCTGTGAAATGGAAGCCACATCTTTTCTCCTAGCCACGGATTATAAAGATTATCTCGTGCAGCTCGAACAAGAGTGGTGTTCCGATATTGATAATACATGCGCCATCCCGAATCCGAACCTTCAGGTAGATATACGAGACGCTCTCGCTCTCCTTGGAAATCAGCATCATGATCTACGGCAAAGATATTGCCATAATTGTCAAAATCGAAGTACTGGCAGTTACGAAGGCCATTGGCAAAAATCTCGAACTCGCTCCCGTCTGGGTTACAACGCAAGATGCAGCCGGAATGCGGGTTGCTAACTCGCTTGCCTTTTTTTGTCAGGACATCCAAACCACGATCTCCCATGCTCCAATAGAGCTTGCCGTCATAGCCTTGAACGATGCTGTGGAGGTCATGATTCCCATAACCAATGTGGGGAGCGAAGCCATGGGCAATGCTCTCCCTGCGGTCCGCAACCCCATCACCATCCGTATCGGTCAACTTCCAAAGGTCGGGAATAATTGTGGTGTAGACGTGTCCGTCAATCGGCGTAACGCTGTGTGCTACCCCAGTCAGAACTTTGTTGAAACCGTCAGCAAATAGAGTTGCCTTATCAAATACTCCATCGGCGTTCTCATCTTGCAGTGTGTAGATCTTTTCGCTACGCACAGATAAGTCCCTGACGTCCACTTTACCATCACCGTTGTAGTCACCCAATCTCTGTCGTGCGGCGATTTGTGGTGAGTAATTCTCTATTATCCACTTGCGCTTCGCTTTTGTGGATGTCAGCTCCATGTCCTTTTCATGCAGGAAAGGCGATTGAATAAGACTGATCTCTTCACGCTGCTGCCGAATAGTTTCGGTAACGTAAACCTTGCCATCGTAACTAATCCCAACCCCCATGATGGGCTTGGGCATAAACTCGTCTCGCATGACAGGCACCGCAAGTAGTCCGTCACGCCCGATTAATGTGCCTGAAACCGTGGGCTGGCTGGACCCAATCACATTTGCATCCATATGGGCGTTTAATCCCCAAACCATGCCTATCAGGCAGAGGAATATTAAGGGGGATTTTATGCAGTTATAAATCATGATTGAAGACAGATGAAGGAGTTCTTTACCCGTATTACCGAATGAAATCCAATAAAAATCATGGTAACATGAAACTATGTGAGACTCATTGAGATAAAGGAGGTGCATTAGGGTTTGCACTGTTTTAGAGATTTCCTTATTGGAGTTACGAGTGTGCAGTGGGTTCGACTCCCTATACCAACTACACTTTTCCACCCTTCAGTCTGAACGGTTTACCGCTGCGATAGAGCAGTGGAGATTCTGATTCTCACAACGGATTCAATGAGCAGCCATTGCAGCTTGTAATAAAGGCTATGGTTTTTTGAGTTCATCAGGTCGGCTTAAGGTGAGCAGCCAAGCGCTTACGGGCGCGATGCAGCCATACTTTCACGGAGCTGACGATCACATCCAATGCCTCGGCGATCTGATTTGCCTTCATTCCTTCTCCATAAAAAAGTTTTGATGTTATGGGCGCAGGATGCCATTCTTCACAGCGGCAACCGCAAAAAAGTTTTTGAGGAAGTCCACCGTGTGCTCCGCCCGGGAGGCGAATTCATCTTTACCGACCCGATGCAAAAACCCGGCGCCGATGCTGAAACCCTAAAACCCGTGCTGGAACGCATTCATTTGGAATCCATGGGCAGCGTGGAATGCTATGGGAACTATGCTCGCGAGCTGGGCATGGAGACGATTGAAGTGCTGCAAATGCCGGAGCAGCTGGTGAACCATTACAGCGCAGTCCTCCACAATCTGGAAAGCAGGCATGACAAACTCAAAGATGTCTGCGATCCTGCCTACCTTGAGCGCATGCAAAACGGACTCAATCACTGGATTGATGCCGGCAAAAACAATGCACTCGACTGGGGTATATTACATTTCCGCAAGGCGTACTCCTAATGTTTGGCAGCATTGTCGATGATGAAAGATTCCCCTTCAAAAAAACCGGCTTGGGACTTCCACCCGACCGTGTTCTTGGCATCGGCCATCATCATTATACTAGCTGTTGTGATCGGATTGATCTACATCGGCCAAAATTCAGCAGAACAAGCAGAGCAGTTGTTTTCCAGTTTGAAAACAACGATGTCCAATGCGACTGGCTGGTTTTTTATACTCTCGGTTAATATTTTTCTGATCTTGGTTCTTTATATCGGATTCTCCAAGTACGGAAATATCCGTATTGGCGGCAAAGAGGCGCAACCCGAGTTCAGCCGCCTCTCGTGGTTTGCCATGCTCTTCAGCGCCGGTATGGGCATAGGGCTGGTCTTCTGGAGCGTCGCCGAACCCATCTCCCACTACAGCTCCCCACCGGTCGCCGAAGCCGAAACCGCGTTGGCTGCGAGAGAAGCGATGACCTACACCTTCTTTCATTGGGGCTTTCACGCATGGGGCATCTACGCACTGGTGGGACTGGCCATTGCTTATGCCTGCTTCAACCTCAAGCAGCCGCTGACCATCCGTTCCACCTTCTACCCACTGCTCGGCGACAAGGTTCACGGTCCACTCGGCAACCTCATCGATATCCTCGCTGTGGTTGCAACACTCTTTGGCGTGGCCACCTCGCTCGGGCTGGGGGTACAGCAGGTAAACGCAGGGCTCAATCACTTGTGGAACGTTGAAGAAGGGGTAAACACCCAGATACTGCTCATCATTGGAATTACCGGTATCGCCACGATCTCGGTAGTTTCCGGTGTCAATAACGGCATACGAAAGCTCAGCACGCTGAACATGGTCATGGCCGCACTGCTGCTTCTGAGTGTTTTGGTATTCGGCCCAAGCTTGTTCTTGTTGGACGCGCTTGTCCAAAACATCGGAGACTATGCACAAAAACTGCCGGCTCTCAGCACTTGGACGGAAGCCTATGCCGATACGGACTGGCAAAACGACTGGACTATTTTTTACTGGGCCTGGTGGATCTCCTGGTCACCTTTCGTTGGCATGTTCATCGCGCGAATATCCAAAGGGCGCACCGTGCGCGAGTTTGTCACTTGTGTGTTACTCGTTCCTTCACTCCTTGGCATTCTTTGGCTCGGCATCTTTGGCAATGCCGCACTGCACCAGGAACTACTCGCCGAGGGTGGCGTCGCTACAGCTGTCAAAGACAACGTAGCCGTAGCCATCTTCGCATTATTGGAAAACTACCCCATGGCCGGCATGACCTCGGGACTGGCCATCCTCGTTGTCGTCACTTTTTTCATCACTTCATCCGACTCAGGCTCGCTCGTTATCGACATCATCACTGCCGGTGGCAAAACGGACCCACCCGTAAAGCAGCGCATCTTCTGGGCTGTATTGGAAGGCGTAGTGGCGGCCGTATTACTTATCGGTGGCGGACTCCTGGCACTGCAAACGGCTTGCATCCTGACTGGCCTGCCCTTTGCCATTGTCCTGCTGTTCATGGGATGGAGCCTGCTCAAGGCACTACGAACAGAAAACTGATTCGCCTTAAACAAGGCCTCATTGATTTGTCCAATGTGGGCAAAGATAAAAAAAGGGTCTTTTTGGTTTTGAACAGGCCATATTTGCGAGTCCGTGAAACGCGATTACAATCCCCCTCTTGATTTGGCGCGGCTTGGTTTTTGTTGCGCTTACCGTTTTGCTGTTTGCGGCGAAGAAAAATACCCCGCCGGTGGTGGATAAGCCGTTCGCGCCGCTGGAGACGGAGTGGACGATGCAGGAAGTTATCGCATGTACCGATTGTTCGTATCCATTCCGTAACGATTTCACTTCAACTTTTGTCTGGTCGCTGAGTGAACGGAAGACCCTGAAGTTCTCCGGGGACCAAAGCCGGGTAGGGCGCCGAGCGCTCATGAAAAACTCTTACTCGAAGAACCCTTCTGCCAACTCCGTGAAATCTCCGATGCAGCGGTGGGCGATGGCCTGCCGTTGCTCATCGGTTCCGATGCCGATGACGTACATGCCCGCCGCTATCGCCGCCTGCAGGCCGGGGATGCTGTCCTCGAAAACCAGGCAGTGGTTGGGCTCGACGCCCAGGGCCCGGGCGGCGACTTCAATGCACTGGGGGTCGGGCTTCGACCGTTGAATGTCTTCGGCGCACACGAGGTGCGTGAAGTGCTCGCCGAGACCCAGGCGGGCAACCACGTGCTCGACACTTTCTCGGTCGCTGGACGAGACCAGGGCCGTGGCTCGGCGTCGGGCCGCGGCCATGACCACTTCGGGGGCGCCTGCGATGACCGGGGGCACGGTTTCGACCAGCGCCCGGTGAAACTCGGCTTGCAACTCGGCGGCGACGTCGACGGTCCGCAGGCTGGGCGCGAGTTTCTGCAGTGTTTCGGCTGCCCGGGACCAGGTGCGGCCGTGAAAGGCGGTGCTGTCGACCTCGAGGTCCAGGTCGTGGGCTGTCAGCAGATGGGCCACGGCGGCGTCGGTGAGGTGCTCCGAATCGAGGAGGGTGCCGTCCATGTCGAAGAGAACCGCTTCGATGGGGTGGGGCCAGTTCACGTCAATCGTCAGCCCCGAACCAGCCAAAGGCCTTGGGGGCATGGTTGCGATAGATGTGCTTGAGTTCGGTGTACTCGTCGAGACCCGCTCGGCCCAGTTCGCGGCCGATGCCCGATTGCTTGTAGCCCCCCCAGGGCGCGGCGGGGAAATAGACGTTGAAGTCGTTGGCCCACACCGTGCCGAAGCGCAGGGCGCGACTGACCCGTTCGATGCGGGCTTCGTCGGTGGTCCAAAAGCCCGCCGACAGCCCATAGACCGTGTCATTGGCCCGGGCGATGGCCTCGGCTTCGCTGTCGAAGCGCTCGACGCCGATGACCGGGCCGAAGACTTCTTCCCGGGAGATGGTCATCTCGGGGGTGCAGCCCGTCAGCAGGGTGGGCAGGTAGAAAAAGCCATTGGCCAGAGCCGGATCGTCGGGTCGGGCGCCTCCCACCACCAGGGTTGCACCTTCACTCAGGGCCAGGGCCACGTGGTCTTCGACCTTTTGCCGGTGGGCCGCCGAAATGAGCGGGCCCATGCGCGTATCCGGATCGGCGCCGTTGCCGACGGTGATGGCCTTCATGCGGGCCGAGAGGGCTTCGACGAAGGCATCGTGAATGGGCGATTCGACCAGCAGCTTTGCGCCCGCCGAACAGATTTGGCCGGCGTGAAAGAACACCGCGTTGAGCGCGTAGTCGACGGCGACGTCGAGGTCGGCGTCGGCGAAGATGAGGTGGGGATTCTTGCCCCCGAGTTCCAGGGCCACCCGCTTCAGGTTGCCGGCAGCGGCCCCCATGATGGTCCGGCCGGTCTGACTGCCGCCCGTGAACGACAGAAGGTCGACGCCATGGTTCTCGGCCAACTCGGCGCCGACGGTGGCGCCGGGGCCCAGCACGGTGTTGATGACGCCGTTGGGAAAACCGACCTCTTCGCAGAGTTCGGTCAGACGTAGGGTGGTCAGGGGGGTCAACTCGCTGGGCTTCATGACCACCGTGCATCCCGCCGCCAGGGCGGGGGCCAGTTTCCACGAGGCCTGCAGCAACGGATAGTTCCAGGGCAGAATCAGCCCGCAGACGCCGACGGGCTCACGGACGGCGATGCTCTTGCCATTGGGGTCAGGGGCCTCGAGGACTTCGCGGGCTTCTTCCCGGGCCAGTCCAGCGTAGTAATTGAACACCGCGGCCACATCGTCCATGTCCCAGCGGCTTTCCTCGGTGGTCTTGCCGGTGTCCGTGGTCTCGAGGCGGGCGAGTTCTTCTCGATTTGCAGCGATTGCGTCGGCCAGGGCCACCAGCAGGTCAGCCCGCTCTGCGCCGGTGGTCTGCGACCAGGGGCCGGTATCGAAGGCCCGCCGGGCACTGATGATTGCAGCCCGGGCATCGGCCCGACCCCCTTCGGCCACCCGGGCGATTTCGGAGCCATCGAAGGGATTGATGATGGAGCGGGTTTCCCCCGAAGCGGCGTCAAACCACGCCCCGTCGATGTACAGCCTGCTCATTGGGTCGTCTCCTTCACGTAATAGGGTACGTGTAGCGGTTCTAAGGGCGTATTGCCCAGGATCATGTCCGCGGCCTTCTCGGCGATCATCAAGACCGGGGCATAAATGTTCCCGTTGGTGATGGCGGGCATGACCGACGCATCCACAACGCGGAGACCTTCGACGCCGTGCACCCGCAGTTCGGGGTCGGTCACCGCATCGGGGCCGATACCCATTTTGCAGGTGCAACTGGGGTGGTAGGCGCTTTCACCCTGTTGGCGAATGAACTCGAGAATCTCTTCGTCGGTTTCTACCCCTGGTCCCGGGGCCAACTCTTCGTCTCGAAAACGGTCGAAAGCTGGCTGGGTCATGATGTTTCGGGTACAGCGAATGGCTTCGACCCATTCCCGCCGTTCCTGTTCGGTGCCCAGGTAGTTGAAGACGAGGTCGGGATAGTCGGTGGGGTCGGCGGATTTGATGCGCACATGACCCCGGACATCGGTGTTCATGGGGCCCACGTGAACCTGGTAGCCATGGCCCGGCCGTGCGCTGGAGCCGTCGTAGCGAATGGCGATGGGCAGAAAGTGATATTGCAGGTTGGGGTAGGCCACCCGGTCGTTGCCCCTGATGAATCCACCCGCTTCGAATTGATTGCTGGCGCCGATCCCCCGCCGCCGGAACAACCACTGAAATCCAATCCAGGGTTGGCGCCACCATTTGAGCGCTGGGTACAGGCTTACGGGCTGGGTGCAACCGTATTGAATATAGACTTCCAGGTGGTCTTGGAGGTTTTCGCCCACCATGGGCAGGCTCTGCACCATATCGATGCCCAGAGGCTCGAGGCGCTCGGGATCACCAATGCCCGATAACTGAAGAAGTTGGGGCGAGTTGATAGCCCCGCCACAGCAGATGATCTCGTCGCCCCGTACGATGGACGTACGCCCTTTCCGACGAATCTCGACCCCCACGGCGCGACGCCCTTCGAAGATGATGCGGTTGACCATGACTCCGCATTGCACCGTCAGGTTGGGTCTCTTCGTGACCGGGTGTAGATACGCTCGGGCGGCATTCCAGCGACGACCCCGCCAGGTGGTCCGGTCGAAGGGACCAAAGCCTTCCTGCTGGTAGCCGTTTACATCGTCGGTAAGGGGATAGCCTGCTTCTTTGGCCGCGGCGAATAACGCATCGAAGAGGGGATTGTCGCAATCGGCGGTGGTCAGATACAGCGGCCCATCGGTTCCGTGGTAATCGTCGTCGCCAACGAGTCGATTCTCGATGCGCTTGAAGTACGGCAGTACATGGGCGTAGCTCCAGGCATCTAGACCCGGAAAACGCGCCCACTTTTCGTAGTCGAGGGCGTTGCCCCGAATATAGATCATGCCATTGATGGTGCTGGACCCACCCAAGACTTTGCCCCGGGGCTGGTAGACCCGTCGGCCATTCATGAAGGGCTCGGGCCCTGACTCGTACCACCAATTGTACATGCGGCTGGCCAGGGGATAGGTCAGAGCCGCCGGCATGTGCAGGCGGAAGTCCCATCGGTGATCGGGCCGGCCGGCTTCGAGGACCAACACTCGAGTGGACGTATCTTCACTCAGTCGGCGAGCCAAAACGCAACCGGCCGAGCCGCCGCCAATGATGATCTTGTCGTAGGTTTTTTCCACCAAGGCGAGGATCCTATGAGAGGGGTCACAGGCCTGTCAATCGCTGACAGCGGTTGCTCCTTAGCGGTTAGAACAAATAGAGCACCGGCACCCACAACCAGCAGAAGCCCCAGTATTGCGGCCCCAGCCAAGCTTAAGACAATAAATAACCAAGAGCGTGATTTCCGGGGAGCCGGAGGTGAAGAAGGGGGCAAAACAGGAGGCATTCCCAAATCCATACAAAATTTTAACGCATGGACGCTAATGGCCGCAACAATTCCAGACTTTCACGCGGACGAAAACGCAGGCAGAAATAGCCATGCGCCCACTGCTTTTAATTCTGCTCATAAGGATCACGGTTATGAGCTCCACCATCGGAACGGTAGCGGGCACCGGGAAGGCGGGTAAGATGCCGGCTTATTTTAACCAAGGGCAGAGCGCGTTGTTCGATATTTTGGACGGCGACGCCGGGCAGCAGATTGAGGCGCTGCACCATTACATTCGGCTGGGTGACGAGATGGTGCCGCCAGAGGCGCCGGGGCAGTGATTTTTTTGCTAAAGAATCGCTTCACCTATTCAAAGCGACTGGACAAGAGCGGACAAATAATGATGAAAAATGTGTTCACCCGATTCATCAGCCGATTTGCGGCATCCCTCACAAGATCCATGAAATTCAAGACATAATAAGGCTTAGCTATTATTCATTGCATTCACAAAATCCTCCCCAAACATGGGGGTAAGAAGGATGAAGCCATAAGATCTGGTGGTGGATAAAGAAGTCCAAATAACCTCTTCACTGAAACTGTGTGAGACTCATTGAGAAAAGGGGAGATCAGTGGGATTTGCACTGTCATAGCCACTCATTCATTAGAGTTTAGATTGTGAAGAGGGTTCGATTCCCTTCACCCGCTCCACTTATCAACCCTTCAGTCTGAACAGTTTACCGCTACGATAGAGCAGTGGGGATTCTGATTCCCACAACGGATTCAATGAGCTTCATCCGAGATCTGACGTTCTAACTCTGTGCTCTGATCTCTGTGCTTCTCTATCAATTGATGAATCTACTGTTGCTGCCTCTGTCTAAGACGGTTCATCTCATTGCTTCGTTCTCAGCAATCGTCGTCTTTCGTTAATGTCGATGTTGCTCTTACTCTCTCGCTCAACGTAATCGTTACTTGTCGATTTACCCGTAAGTACTGATTTGAATACACTCTTTTATGATTCCACTTAATTGTAAGGGATAACTAGGCCCTCTCTATTGCTTCATTTTTTTGATCTCTTTTTCTATTCTGAACGCCTTTTATTGTGGTAATGTGCCATCCACCGGGTGCAGCTGATACGCCAGTCCATAAAATTTCCCTATGAAACAACAAATCAAAATATATTACATAATAGCTATTTACATTTTGAGTCTCGCTCATGTCAGCGCCCAAGAGTTGGCTCCGGATAAAGGGGCATACAAGCCGGGCGAGGATGTTGTCATTTCGTTTTCCGGGGGGCCGGGTAACACAAAGGATTGGGTGGGTATCTACAAGGAGGGGCAGACGCCAGATGCAGTTATTTCTGTCCAATATAAGTATGTGGGCGGCGAGACTTCGGGAGAGTTACTTTTTGATTCGCTGCCAGCTGGGAAGTATGAGGTATATTTATTTGAAGATGATGGCTATGCCATATTGGCTGCGGCTAAATTTGAAATTATTCAAGATGTAGAATCACCAAAGCTGACATCATCCAAGACAACATATGAAGTGGGAGATAAGATAGTTGTAACATTTAGTGGAGGCCCTGGAAACGCTTTAGATTGGATAGGAATCTACAAGGAGGGGCAGACGCCAGACGCAGTTATTTCTGTCCAATATAAGTATGTAGGCGGCCAGACTTTGGGAGAGTTATATTTTGATTCACTGTCAGTTGGAAAGTATGAGGTGCATTTATTTGAAGATGATGGCTATGATAAATTGGCTACAGCTAAATTTGATGTAAAGGAAAGCATTAACAACAGTCCAATAGTTTCCAATCAGAGTGTGGAGGTGGATGAGAATGGGGCAGTGTCAATAACACTGATTGGGAGTGACAAGGAAGAAGACACATTAAGTTTCACAGTATTAAGTCAGCCAAAGAACGGGACACTGGGTGGCACGGCCCCGGTGCTTAGCTACAGTCCTAATGCGAACTATTCAGGGAGTGATAGCTTTACTTTTAAAGCTAATGACGGCAGTGCAGATTCAAATACGGCAACAGTGAGCATTACTGTGATTGAGAACGTAGTAGCTGAACTAACATCATCCAAGACAACATATGAAGTGGGAGATAAGATAGTTGTAACATTTAATGGAGGCCCTGGAAACGCTTTAGATTGGATAGGAATCTACAAAGAGGGGCAGACGCCAGACGCAGTTATTTCTGTCCAATATAAGTATGTAGGCGGCCAGACTTTGGGAGAGTTACATTTTGATTCACTGTCAGTTGGGAAGTATGAGGTGCATTTATTTGAAGATGATGGCTATGATAAATTGGCTACAGCTAAATTTGATGTGAAGGAAAGCATTAACAACAGTCCAGTAGTTTCCAATCAGAGTGTGGAGGTGGATGAGGATGGGGCAGTGTCAATAACACTGATTGGGAGTGACAAGGAAGAAGACACATTAAGTTTCACAGTATTAAGTCAGCCAAAGAACGGGACACTGGGTGGCACGGCCCCGGTGCTTAGCTACAGTCCTAATGCGAACTATTCAGGGAGTGATAGCTTTACTTTTAAAGCTAATGACGGCAGTGCAGATTCAAATACGGCAACAGTGACGATAAATGTAATAGCCGGGTCGGATTTGGGAGAAGTGGTTTACTTTATGGAAAACTTCGACGTTCTGGAGCTTGGCCCGTTTGTCTCGGGCAGCGAGTCGGGTGGTGATGGCACGGACTGGACCTCGACCGCTCCGATAAACTGGGTGCAAGCTACCGGCGGCGGATATCGTCAGACAGCACGGAACGCGGCCACCGGCAAAAAGGTAACCGCCAGTTCCGAGGAGGCCAACAAGGGCAATCTCGCCAAACACGCCGTCGATGGCGATCCCACCACCCGTTGGTGCGCCGCCAACGGCGCAACCGGCTCGTGGCTGCAGGTGGACCTTGGCCAAGCGCAGGACATCCAAAATGTCCGGCTCATTTGGGAGAATGCCAACGGCGCGTACCAATACAAGATCGAAGGCTCTGCCGACGACAAGGACTGGAAACTGCTCGTCGACCAATCGAAAAACAAGGCAGTGCAACAGGTCACCCCGCACAAGGTCGATGCAAAAAAAACCCGCTACTTCAAAATCACCTACCTGGGGGCCAATCCGGCGTACTGGGCTAGTTTTTGGGAATTCGAGGCCCACACCGGTGCCCTACCGGAGTTGCCTCGCAAGGTCGTCGGCGACGATTTTGCTGTCGAGTTTAACGGATGGACTTTTTTGGATCCGGTATCGTGGAACGCCACGGCTGGCCAGGACAGGGATCAGTTCAAGAAGGGTCAGGGGGTAATAGCAGTGGCGGATCTGGATGAATACAACGACAAGGAGTCTTCGAAACTTGATGCGTGGTTGTCGACGCCGGAGATAGAGATAACAAGAGCGGGAGCGGGGACGCTGGTGTTGAGTTATGATTCGAGTTTGAGGCAGAAGGCACCGCAGACGGGGAGAGTTACGGTGAGTTACAATGGAGGTGAAGAAGTGACATTACTGGAGTTGAACGCATGTACGGCGACAGCGTATGATGAGACGGTTGAGTTGAATTTAAAGAATCCGGCAGGGGCAAAGACAGCGGTGATAAGTTGGCATCATAAAAAAAATATCGGCGTTCGGTGGGACCGGGACGGTAATAGGGTAGATACATCAGCAGGGTGGTGGGCGATAGATAATGTGAAGGTTTATGAAGAAAGGGGTAATACTGCTCCGGTGGTGGCGGCCCAGACGGCTACAGTGACGATAAACGTAATCAAGAAGAAAGAGGATGAGCCGTTATTAAGTTTATCGAAGACGGAGTATGAGGAGGGAGAGGTGGTAGAGGTTAGCTTTAGTGGAGGGCCTGGGAATGCTAAGGACTGGGTGGGGATCTACGAAGAGGGTAGCCAGGAGATGAGCGCAGACAAATTTTTGGGTGGCAGGATATCCGGACAGTTGATCTTTGATCCGCTTTCTTCAGGAAGGTATGAGGTAGTTTTGTTTGAGAATGGCAGTAATCAAAAGTTGTATACTACAAATTTTAATGTGAGGAAGGAGGGCAGCGGCTGGGTCACAATAGTCCATTCTGCAATATCAGGAAAAGAATATAACGTAAAACTGGAAGGAAGAGATTTTGACGGTGATACGATTACTTATAGATTAGTCGCTAAGCCGAAGCATGGTACGTTGAGTGGAACTGCACCTAATCTAATTTATAGACCAAATACTGATTATACAGGGTCTGATAGCTTTAGCTATGTGGCAAATGACGGAGAGCTGGATTCAGAGATTGCTACTGTGCATTTTAATATTAAAAACAAAAACCCAAAGAAATGGACTATCCTTTTGTATAGTCCGGGTGACAGTAATATTTCTTACTTACATTTAGCAATGATCAAAGAATTGCAAAGACTTGGCAGTAATAATAATGTTAATATTGTTATACAAAGCGATTATAATAAATATGAACAAAATATGACAAAGCATGCCGTATGTCGTGATGATTCCGATTACGATAATGTGGTCAATGGTGCTACAAGAATTGTTGTAGGTGAGAACGTCGATAAAAATAAATCCATGACCACCCCGGTAGTAGCGAGGTTGCCAGAGCGTTCTATATCTGAAAACAGGATGGACGATCCTCGGGTATTTGGGGATTTTTTAGATTGGGGTATGACAAATTATCCTGCTGAAAGATATGCGCTGCTATTACATGATCATGGGGGGAGTTTTCGTGGCTTTGGTGAAGATTATCAAGACGGGTTGGGTAGTTTGGAGAACGGCCTGCTAAAGCCCAGAGCATTCAGGAAGGAAATTCAAAGGAGTTTAGATAGGGCAGGTGTTGAAAAGTTTGATTTTATAAACTTTTTAGCATGTTTAATGGGAGCAACAGAAGTTTTAGATGCGTTTGATGGGTTGTGCAATGTTTTCTATGCGAACCCTTCGTTTGTTCATGGCTTTTATCACAGTGAAGTGAAGTTTATTGACGTTTTATTAAATAACCCGGATATCGATAATATCTCGTTAGTTGAACATGAAGTTGAAGGACAAATTCGTAATCCGTATTTTAATCTTCATGAGGGATCAGTGCATTGCGCATATGACATGTCAAAATATGGTGCATTTAAAGCGGCTTTCTATAAGTTTACTGCTGATTTGTTAGCAGAACACAAAATAGATCGTGTTCCCATCAATGCAGCTCGCCGAACCGCGACAGGATATTACAAGATAGATTACAGCAAATTTCCTTCAGATTTTATAGACTTAGCACATTTTGCTGAGATTTTGTCCAAAAATGTAGATGGCGAACTCAAAGGATCATCAGTTACACTGCTGGAAAGCATAAATGATATGATTATTGGCAAGCATTTAACTTCAAAAAGACCAAAAGTTGCAGGTTTGAGCATTTATCATCCTGTCAATGGGCTAGAGGCCGGTAAGAAAGATTATGATAGATGGGATGAAACCTATTTTGCAAAAGGAACGGGGGGTGATTGGTATAAATATTTGCAGCAGGTTAATTCAGAGAGTGCTCGAAATGGAGAGTTGGTTGTATTGAATTCCAATGGAGAGTTGGTTTCCAGAAATGCAGAATTTGGAACGGCGGAGAGCGGGTTAATGAGCGCCTCATTGAGTCAGCCAGTCGAGATTGGATTTGAACTTAAGAGCGCCGATGAGGCATACGATTACTTCATTAGCTTAGTCAGCAACAGGGAAACGGATGATCCCAATCAGTTTGTCTACCTAGGGGAATTGCACCGAGGGCTGATTAGTGGAAAGAAAAAGCACCAATACAACTGGGATACTAGACTACCGGTGTTATCGTTGGAAGGAGGCGAGGCGAAAGCACCGCCTGTGGGTTCTGTGGGAGTGGATCGCAAGGAGTTGATTGGTGAGATGCCCTTATACCTTGGAGGATGGTGGTCTGAGTTGTCAGATGACCTGATGATTAGTTATGCCGACTATCAGGGCCCTGGAGAGGAGAAGAAGACACATCTAATACTGACTACTAAATATCTTGAAGGAGGTGCTGGGGTTTTAAATTCTGTTATGTTGGACAGTTCACTTGAAAACCGGTCGCCTGATGGAGCAGGAGAGAGCGAAAATAAAGTTGCCCCAGTGGGTGTAGATTTTATATTTGAACCTGGGGCCAAGTTGTGGCCGATGTATTATATGGAAGAGCCAGATCCAGAGAAATCCCGGTGAATGGAAACCGTATTTTACATGGTTTAAGGATGGGTACATCAAGATACCGGAGAACGGGAAGGATGGTTTAGTGATCAACTGGGTGGGTGTGGAGCCTGGTGATTACCGTGCGGAAGTACAGGTGTCGGATTTTCATGGTAACTTGAGTGAGGAACTCAAATTTGATATACGAGTGGAGGGGGATATTCAGGGACTACCTAGCTTAATGTTAACACTGGAGGGTGCGAGGGTTGTACTGAGTTGGGGGATGGAGGATGGCGGTGATGAGGCCATACTGCAGTGGGCAGATGGTTTAGGCGGTGAATGGGTCGATGTCCCTTCAAGTGATCTAGGATTCGGCGGCGCTGGTCGGCTCTACAAGGAAAATGCTAATGATGAGACCAAGTTCTATCGCCTCATCAAAAAATAGGGGCATTGTAAGTATCTGTTTGATTACCCATCTCGCTGAGTTGTAGTGAGAATAGGTGAGTGATAGAGACCCCTTTCTGTTGCTTCATTTTTTGATCTCTTTTTGTCTATTCTCGATGCCTTTTATGTTGGTAATGTGCCTTCCACCGGGTGCGCTGTTACGCTAATTATTTAATTCGACAATGAAACAACAAATCAAAATACACTTCTTGATAGCCATTTTCCTTTTGGGTCATGCTCATATCAGCGCCCAGGAGTTGGCTCCGAGTAAAGGCGCATACAAGCCAGGCGAGGATGTTGTCATTTCGTTTTCCGGTGGCCCCGGTAACGCAAAGGACTGGGTCGGTATCTACAATGAGGGGCAGACGCCTGGCGACGTTAATTCAACCGACTATAAATATGTGGATGGAAAGACATCGGGGGAGTTGGTGTTTGATCCGCTGCCGGTGGGAAAGTATGAGGCGCATTTATTAGAGAATGATGGTTATGAAATACTGGCCTCGACGACGTTTGAGGTGAGTGATGAAGTGGATGTGCCGAAGGTGAGTTTATCGAAGGCGGAGTATGAGATAGGAGAGGTAATAGAGATCAGTTTCAGCGGAGGACCCGGTAACAAGTTAGACTGGATAGGAGTGTACCAGGAGGGACAGACTCCAGGTGAAGTTAGCTCGACGGACTTTGAATATGTGGTTGGGAAGACTTCAGGCAGTTTTGTCTTTGATTCGTTGCCAGTTGGAAAGTATGAGGCGCATTTATTTGAAGATGATAGCTATGACATATTGGCAACGGAGAGTTTCAATATCAAGGAGGCTCCAGTAGCAAACAAGGCGCCAGTGGTAGTGGACCGGAGTTTGGAGGTAAATGAGGAAGGGTCGGTGTCCATTACACTGACGGGGAGTGATGAGGACGGGGATGATCTATCCTTCACAGTACTGAGTCAGCCCAAGAACGGCGCATTAAGTGGCACAGCTCCAAACTTAACCTATAGCCCCAAGGCCAACTATTCGGGAAGTGACAGTTTTACGTTTAAGGCCAGTGACGGCAAAGCAGATTCAAATACGGCTACGGTGACGATAACGGTGGCTGAGAAGGTTGAGGAGGTCCAGGTCTCAATGTCCAAGAACGCCTATGAAATAGGAGAACTAATAGAGGTTAATTTCAGCGGGGGGCCTGGGAATGCAAAGGACTGGTTAGCCATCTACGGGGCAGCTTATGATCAACCTATAGAAGGATTTGTGAATTCATTTGCATATGTGGACGGAACGCAGAACGGGATAACAGGAAAGAAATCGGGAACGGTTTATTTTAAAAATGGATTACCACAAGGCACCTACAAGGTGTCGTTATTGGAGAATGCATCATCCAAAATTTTGGCTACGGCCGTTTTTGAGATCAAGCCGGCGGAGGTCAAAATTCAATTAAGCAAAATTGAGTATGAGCCAGGAGAGGAGATAGAGATCAGTTTCAGCGGAGGACCCGGGAATAAGTTGGACTGGATAGGCGTGTACCAGGAAGGGCAACAAGAAATCAGCTTGTGGTGGTATGTAGACGGAACCAAGGATGGGAATGTGGGTAAGGCGTCAGGGGTAATCACAGTGCAATTGGATTTGGCAGTGGGAAGCTATAAGGCGTCATTGCTTGAGAATAATGAGGCTAAAATACTAGCCACCGCAAGTTTCAATATCAAGGAGGCAGCAGTGGTGAACAAGGCGCCAGTGGTAGTGGACCGGAGTGTGGAGGTAAATGAGGAAGGGTCGGTGTCCGTTACACTGACGGGGAGTGATGAGGACGGGGATGATCTAACCTTCACAGTGCTGAGTCAGCCCAAGAACGGTGACATTAAGTGGCGCAGCTCCGGCCCTGACCTACAGTCCCAAGGCGAACTATTCAGGGAGTGACAGCTTTACCTTTAAGGCCAACGACGGATCAGGCGATTCTAAAACCGCTAC
>CALJHX010000007.1 GCA_937770485.1 uncultured Verrucomicrobiae bacterium
GCGGCGATACCCCAGTCGGCAAGCAACCGGGCGAACTCCGCCAGCAGCGGCTCGCCTTCCGGCAGCAGGACGCTGTGGCGTTCGGGATGGTCGGCGATGTTTTTTTGGCGCTGGACCAATAGCGCGGCGTCGCCGGGGCGGTTGCGAAAAAACTCCGTTGGTTCTCCGCGCTCCAGCCCCATGCGGAATTCAAACTTGCCGGGATAAAACAGGTTGTCCATCAGTCGAAATTGGCCTTGCAGGGAGGCACGATGCCAAAATCGGGACGGCTTGGCCATGCAAAGAGTTTGCCAATCGAGCCTTCCCAGGTAATCTCTGTTGTCCGCCGGGAGGCGATTTGAATTTGTATCCCACCCGGCGCGTCTGTCGGCCTGTTCGCGTGGATAAACCTAAATCCAATTATTTTCGGGACGGTATTTTTATCGTCTTTGTGCTTCTTGCCATTCTGTCGTTCGAGTTGTTTTCTAGCACCGGCGGGGAGGCTCGCACCTACAATGTCCCAAAGGAAAAATCGGCCCGAGCTGCTGCACCCCGGGCTAATCCGAATCCAAGTTCGCTGATCCAGTTTGCCAAGCCGGAGGACTGGATTGACAACACTGATGCGTCTGGGCTCGCAACTCTCTCTTTTGAACTGCCCGGAAATGCCGGAGTCAGTGCCATTCCGTTGCCAGCGCGGCTGGCGGAAAACCCGATGATCGTCAACATGTGGCGCGAGCAGGTGGGCCTTGGCCCGGTGGACGAAGCCTTGGTGAAAGGGCTCACCAAGCCGATTATGATCGGTGGTAGCACGGGCCGGCTTTTTGACTTCGCCGGCACCAAGCCGCTCCCGGGCCAGGATGATCCACCGCGCATCGTCTCCGCGTCAGTCGTGCTCGGCCAAGTCGGCTGGTTTTTCAAGTTGTCCGGCTCAGCCGGCGCGGTCGAGCCTCAGTTCGCCTCCTTCACGAATTTCATCGCGACGCTCAAGTTCCAACCGGCGGCAAGCGAGGTGAACTTTGATAAAATAATGGCGGAGGCACGGCAGGCCAATCCGCCACCGCCCGCACCAGCCGCTGTTGCCCCGGGGTGGACCAAGCCGCCCGGTTGGGCCGAGCTGCCTCGTACCGCCATGCGCTTGGGCAATTTCACCGCCGGGGGCGGCAAAGCGGAGATCACTGTGATGACGTTCCCCGGCAACGTCGGCGGGCTGTTGGCCAACGTCAACCGCTGGCGCGGCCAAGCGGGGCTGTCCCCGCTTGATGCCGCCGGCTTGGCCAAGGCGACGGAACAAGTGAGTGTCGCCGGCACGCAGGCTACACTGGTCGAGGCCATCGGCGCCGCCACCGGTTCGCTGAGCGTGTATCACCCGGCGGACGGCCAAACGTGGTTTTACAAAATGAGCGGGCCGAGCGTTGTTGTCACCGCTGAGAAAGGAGCGTTCATGGAATTCGTCCAGTCCATCCGGTTCCCGAAACCGTAAATCGCGATGCAGTTACTCAAGCTTTTTGTCCAGTTTTGGTGCTCGTTGCGCCTGACCGTGACCTGCCTCATCGGGGCGATGGTGCTGGTGTTTGTCGGCACGCTGGCGCAGGTGGACCAGGGACTTTACGATGCGCAGAAAAAATATTTCCGCAGCTATTTTCTCGTGCCGGAAAGCATCGGCGGCGCGGGCTGGGCGCAAATCCGAGTCGGTAGTTCGCAGTGGATGCCGCCGGAGCATTGGAACGAAATCGAGGGTTCTCAGTTTAGCCTGATCGACTTTGAGTCCGTGCACGACGGCCAGCGGGCGGCTATCTCGGTCACCAAGTTGGCCAAGAACGCGGGCGGGGAACTGGCCAATGTCAACCGCTGGCGCAAACAGATCGGCCTCGGGGAAATCGAGCAAGCGCAACTAGACAAAACAAAACAGCCGTTCGCAGTGGACGGCAACCCTGGGACGTTCGTCGAGATGAGTGGAACCCGTGATGGCAAGCCGGCCACGACGCTGGGCGTCATTCACACCATCACCTATCGGACGCTACCAGAGACCTGGTTTTACAAGATCACCGGCGATACCGCAGCGGTAGTGAAGGAAAAGGATGTCTTCCGTGACTACGTGCGGTCGGCCCGCTACCCGGTGATGTTCAAGTTTCCTTTCGTTGGCGGCTACCTCCTGGGCATCACGCTGCTGGTCAATCTGCTCGCCGCGCACTTTCAGCGGTTCAAGTTCTCCCGGAAAAAGATCGGCATTTCCATGACGCACGCCGGGCTGATTTTCATGCTGCTTGGCCAGTTGGTCACCGACAAGTTCCAGGTCGAAAGCAACCTTCGGCTCGAGGAGGGCCAGACCAAGGGCTACTCCATCAGTGGCAACGAGTGTGAACTGGTGATCATCGACAAAAGCAAGCCGAGCACGGACACCGTCGCCGCTATCCCGGCGGAGGTACTCGGCAAAAATAAAACCTACCCGGCTGGCAGCCTGCCATTCGAGGTGACCGTGTTGGACTACTTTACGAACTCCGACCTTGGACAGCTTGGCCAAGAGCAGCCAAACAAAGCCACTCACGGCAAAGGACTTGAGTTGGCAGCGATCGACAAGGAATCGGTCACATCGCTCGAGGAGGTCAACTTCCCCGGCGCGTATATCCAGCTCCGATCCACCGAGGGTATCGAGCTTGGCACCTGGATGGTCTCTGCGCTATTCGGCGCACTCCGCCAACCGATCCCCGAGCAGACCTTCGAGCACGACGGCAAGGAGTACGAGTTGGCCCTGCGCTTCAAGCGCTACTATACGCCGTACGACATCGAATTGATCGATTTTAAACACGACAAGTTTCAAGGGACAGAAAAGGCGCGTAACTTCTCCAGCCTAGTAACCGTGCGAGACCGCGCCAGCGGGGCTGAGCGCGAGGTGAACATCTGGATGAACCATCCGCTTCGCACCCAAGGCAAGACCTACTTTCAGGCCAGCTTCGACCCGGAAAACGATAAGGCCACCGTTTTGCAGGTTGTACGCAATCCCGGCTGGGTCACGCCGTATATCTCCTGCGCGCTGGTCGGCCTTGGGCTACTCATACAGTTTTTGACCCACCTATTTTCGTTCAATAGAAAACGAAAGGCTGCCGCATGAAAAAATTCGTTCCGGTCATTGTCGTTGTGGTTATGGCCTTGTGGGCCTTGATGGGGCTGGTGCGCATACCAAAGGTTGCGAGCGAAAAGCCGGACATTTACGGTTTCGGTAAACTACCGGTGCTGCTCGACGGACGCATCCAGCCAATCGACTCCACCGCTCGAAACGCCATGCAAGTCATCCGCCACAAGTCCACAGGGCTCTACGCCCGAGACGGCGGCGAGGTGGAAACCATCCCGGCGATCGAGTGGCTGCTCGAACTGGCGGCCAAGCCAGTTGTGGCTCGCACCCGGCCGGTGTTCCGCATCGACAACGAGGAAACCAAGGACAACCTCCGATTGGCCATGGACGAAAAACATTTCTCGGTAAACGACATCACCGCCGGGAACAATTTCGAACGCCTAGCCCGGGAGAGCGGGCGAATCCGCTCCAAGGAATCTTCTCTACGCACACCTTACGAAAAATCGCTCAAGGCCGTCGCCGACTCACTGTTGATTTACCAGCGCTTGGCCAAGAGCTTCCGGCCGCAAAACTCCGTGGACTTCGACAGTGAACTTACCCAATTTGAAACCATTTTCCCGATCGGCATGGCTGCCGTTCGAGCACACGAAACCGATGCAGAACACAACGAGGATGACCATCAACAGTTTTCAGGATTAATCGAAACGCTGATCGATCCCAGCATACGGGACGGCGACCGGAGCGGTGTGATGTTTTGGCCCCGGGTCATTCCGCCTGGGAAGGGCAGCAAAGCCAGCTGGCAATCCCTGAGCGCAAACCTCTTTCACAGCATCACCAACTCGGCCGCTGCAAGCAGCGACTGGAAAATTGAATTCGACACCGCAACTAAGTCATACGCTGGGATGGTCTCGGCCTACGCAAAGGGTGATGCCGCGGGATTTAACAGCACCCTTGCCGGTTACCACGATGATCTCAAGAAAAACGGGCACAGTACCGCGCTCAGCAAGACTCGCAAGGAGTTCGCCTTCAATAACTTCGACCCTTTTTACAAGTGCGAAATCCTTTACGTGCTGGCCTTCCTTCTGGCCTGCGGCGGCTGGCTCACTCTAGCCAAATGGCCAAACCAAACCTCCTATTACCTGATCGCCCTAGCCGCAGTCATCCACACGTCGGGGCTGATTTTCCGCATGTGGCTTGAGGGCCGTCCGCCGGTGACCAACCTCTACTCGGCTGCTGTGTTCGTTGGCTGGGGCGCAGTCATCCTGGGATTGATTTTGGAACGCATCTATCGCGACGGCATCGGCAATGTCGTCGCCAGCTCAGTCGGATTTGTCACCCTCCTCGTCGCTGGCGGCTTGTCGCTCAGCGGTGACACTATGGAGATGCTGCAAGCCGTGCTCGACACCAATTTCTGGCTCGCAACACATGTGGTGATCATCACCATTGGCTACTCCGCCACCTTCGTCGCCGGCTTCCTCGCGATCGTTTATGTGTTGCGCGACTTCGTCGCCAACAAGGTGCCGTTCGACAAGACGAATCGATCATCCCTCACAAAGATGATTTACGGCATCGTCTGTTTTGCAACGCTGTTCAGTTTTGTCGGCACGGTGCTCGGCGGCATCTGGGCGGATCAGTCGTGGGGCCGCTTCTGGGGCTGGGATCCGAAGGAGAACGGCGCGCTCATGATAGTGATCTGGAACGCCGCCATCCTGCACGCGCGCTGGGGCGGGCTGATCCGTGAGCGCGGGCTCGTCGCCATGGCGATCTTCGGCAACGCCGTCACTGCCTGGTCCTTCTTCGGCACGAACATGCTCGGCATCGGTCTGCATTCGTACGGCTTCATGGACAAGGCGTTTGCCTGGCTGATGGTGTTCGTCTGCATACAGATCGTCGTGATGACTGGTGGCCTGATGCTCGGAACGCTTGGCCAGGCGGGCAAACCGAGCGTCCAAAAAACAGGGCAAACCGCTCTGGGCCTCCCACCTTTGGCTCAACTCGCTTTCGAGGCGATTGTGATCATCGCCAGCTTCGCCGTCACGATCTTCTACCTTCTTAAGGCGCTCGGAATCTGGCTTTGATCAGGCCAAACCGCAGTTTTTGCGGGCGCGGTCGAGGACGATAGTTGCCCGGGCGCGGGCTTTATCGGCACCATCCCTCAGGACTTGGTTGACGTGGTCCAGATTGTTTTCCAACTCAGCCCGCTTCGCCCGCGCTTCCGCAAAGTATTCCCAATAATGCTCGAACAGCGCCTTTTTCAGGTCGCCGTAGCCAAGCCCACCGGCCCGCAGGCGCTCCTCCCAGTCACCGGCCACGTCTTCCGGCGCGACTAGGCGCAAAAGCTGTACAGCGATGTTTTTGTCAGCATCCGGCTTGGGTTCCTCCGGCGGTCGGCTGTCCATCACGAGACGCATGATGGTTTTGCGCAGCGGCTTTTCATCGCCGAAAATATCGATCGTGTTGCTGTAGCTCTTGCTCATTTTTTGGCCGTCCGTGCCGGTCACCACCGCCACCGAGTCACGAATCTTCGGCTCGGGAATGACAAAGGTCTCGCCGTAGGCCTGGTTGAACTTGATCGCGATGTCGCGCGTCACCTCGACGTGCTGTTTTTGGTCGCGCCCGACCGGCACGACGTTCGAGTCGTAAATTAAAATATCCGCCGCCATCAACACCGGATAGGCGAACAGCCCGTGGTTCGGGGAGAGACCCTTGGCCAGTTTGTCCTTGTAGCTGTGGCAACGCTCTAGCAGCCCCATCGGCGTGAGCGTCGTTAGCAGCCAAGTCAGCTCGCATACCTCCGGCACATCACTTTGACGAAAGAACACTGACTCTGCTGGATCGAGCCCGCACGCGAGAAAATCCAGCGCAACATCGAGCGTGTTTTTGCGCCGCTCGTCGGCGTCGAACACCGACGTCATCGAGTGATAGTTCGCAATGAAATAATACGCCTCGCCCTGCTCCTGCAGCTCGATCGCCGGACTCATCATGCCGAAGTAGTTGCCAACATGCAGCGTCCCCGACGGTTGGATTCCCGATAAAATAATCATCTACTTCGAAAAAAAACTTCAAAACACCCGGCCAAACGTGAGAACCCCCAGCCAGCAATTGCTTCTTTCAAAAAAACCGGCCAAGTTCCTAACGCCTTCGGGCGCGGCGTCAATGCAAATCAACGAGGACAGAGACTGGGAAGCCCTCTATCAGGCCAACAACATTTTTTGGGATCACGGCAAGGCCTCGCCCGGTTTGGTCGATTACTTGGCCGCGAACCCGGCGCTGCAGACCGGCGAGGCGCTCGTCCCCGGCTGTGGCCGCGGCCACGACGCCCGCGCCCTAGCCAAGGCCGGCTGGGCAGTTACCGGGCTTGATCTCGCCCCAAGCTCCGTTCCCCTGGCCAAGCGCCTGGCCGACGAGGAGGGGCTGGCAATCGACTACCGCATCGTCGACTTTTTAAGCGACGAGCCGCATCAGCCATTTGATATTGTGTTAGAACACACGTTGTTTTGCGCTATCCCTCCGACGCGGCGGATCGACTACGTGCAGGCCGTGCGCCGCTGGCTTAAGCCGGGCGGGCTCTACCTCGCCGTCAACTACATGATCACCGATGACAACGGCGAGCCGCCGTTCAGCACGACAACCGCCGAACTGGACGCGCGCTTCGGGGAAACGTTTGAGCTGCTCCGCCGCTGGGTGCCGCGCTCATACGAAAGCCGCGAAGGAAAGGAACTGATGAATGAATGGAAAATGAAGGGATAAAAATTTTCAGTTTCAAGTTTTCAGTTTTCAGAAAAACTGCCGAGCTGCTGCTCGTCACTAGCCTAGGCTTGTCCAACAGCACGGCTCTCGAGTGGAGCGCCGAGGGCGGCCACCGCTGGGCCAAGCTGGCCGACCCTGGCAACGGCAAACCCGGCTTCACGTTGATGCCCCAGAAACAGACCGGCGTGCAATTCACGAACACCCTCTCGACAGCGATTCTCATCGGGAACAAGAATCTACTGAACGGCTCCGGCGTTGCGCTCGGTGATTATGACGGCGACGGCCTGTGCGACATTTACCTCTCCCGGCTCGATGGCGAAAACGGTCTCTACCGCAACCTCGGCGACTGGCGATTCAAGGACGTCACAACCACCAGTGGCATCGCATGTCCGTCGCAGTTTTCCACCGGTGCCGTTTTCGCCGATGTCGATGGCGATCACGATCTTGACCTGCTGGTCACCGCCATGGGCCAGCCCAACCGTCTCTTCCTCAATAACGGCGACAGTACGTTCACCGACGCCACCGCGACCGCCGGTATCGGTACGCGATACGGCAGCAACTCGATCGCCCTAGCCGACATCGACAATGACGGCGACCTCGATTTGTACATCGTCAACTACGGCGCGAAGTCCGTTCTGAAGGACGGCGGCAAGCTGGACATCGTCCGTGAAAACAACCGGCTCACCGTGCGCGGCCCTTACGCGAACCGAATAAAGTTCATCGGCAACAAGATGTTTGAATTCGGTGAGCCGGACGAGTTTTACCTCAACGACGGCGACGGCCGTTTCACCCTTATGGAATGGGCCGATAGCCGATTCAAGACCCACGACGGAGAGCCTCTCGCTGAGCCGTACCGGGATCAGGGTTTGAGCGCGATTTTCCGCGACATGAACGGTGATCACGCGCCAGATTTGTTCATTGCCAACGACGGCTTCACCGAGGATCGCTGCTGGATCAATGACGGCTCCGGGCGCTTCCGCGAAATCTCTCCGCTCGCCATCCGGCAGCTCAGCTACTCGGCGATGGGCGTTGACTTTGCTGACATCAACCGCGACGGACACGATGACTTTTTCGTCGTCGAGATGCTCAGCCGCAGTCACGAGCGACGCCTCACGCAGCAGGGCACGGTTCCCGGCTCGAGTATCGCCTCCGGCAATTTCACCCACCAGCCGCAGAGCCGGCGAAACTGCCTTTACGTCGCACGTGGCGATGGCACCTACGCCGAGACAGCGTACTTCTCCGGCGTAGCTGCTTCCGAGTGGTCGTGGAGCAGCATCTTCCTCGACGTCGACCTCGACGGCTGGGAGGACATTCTTGTCACCAACGGTTTCGAGTTCGACACGGACGACCTCGACACACAGGCCCGCATCAGCCGACTCGGCAACCTGGGCGTGGCGCAGAAACGAAAAACCATTTTTTTGTTTCCGCCACTCGACACGCCCAATGTCGCCTTCCGCAACCTGGGCAACTTGCGCTTCGAGGAGGTTGGCGCCAAGTGGGGCTTTGACGACAAACACGACGGTAACGGCATGGCTCTCGGCGACCTCGACAACGATGGCGACCTCGACGCCGTGGTCAGCTGCCTTAAAGGCCCGGCATTGCTCTACCGCAACAATGCCGTCGCACCCCGAGTCGCCATCTGCCTGGCTGGCAGCGGCAAAAATACCGAGGGCACCGGGGGCCGCGTTCGTGTCATCAGCACTGTTGGCCAAAAACCGCAGTCGCAGGAAATCATGAGCGGCGGTCGCTACGTCAGTGGCGACCAGGCGAGGCGCACCTTCGCCGCCCGAACTGACAAGCCTTTCACCATCGAGATCTATTGGCGTGACGGCACCCGCACCGCCTTGGCCAACGCGAAAGCCGGGCGGCTGTACGAAATCCGCCAAAAAGATAGCCAGCCGATTAAGCCTAAAAACAAATTAAAAAAGATATTTTTCAATGATTTGAGCGCCCAGCTTGGCCATGAGCACAAGCCCTCGGTGAGGAACGATTTCGCTATTCAACCCGCGCTGCCGTTCCGTCTGAGCCACTCAGGTCCGGCCTTAGCCAATGCTGACATCGACGGTGACGGTGACCAGGACTTGATCATTACCGACACCTCCGACGCCCGGTTAACTTTCCTGCTGAACGATGGCAACGGCGTTTTCACTGAGTCACCTAACTCGCTGCCTGTCGGCGGAACAGGCGTTGTTGTTTTCGACGATGGCCAAGCACAACGACTGCTGCACCTTTCAGAGCCGCCGATGCTTTACTCGATGGCCAACGGCCAACTGAGCCTGGCCAAGCGCTTGGCTTTCGACGGCATACCGAGTTGTGCGGCCGCTCTTGATGCCGATGGCGACGGCGACACGGACCTATTCATCGGTGGCAGTTCATCGCTTGGCCAATTCCCTGTGGCCTCTCCATCCCAGTTATTTTTAAATGACGATGGCAATTACACCTCCTCACGCTTGGTTGATGTCGGGCTCGTGAGCGGTTGTGTAACCGCCGACATGGATGGCAACGGTGATACCGACTTGGTACTTGCCTGTGAATGGGGCAGCTTGAAGTTGCTTCTCAACGACGGCGGCAAGTTCACCGACGCGAGTGCGGCATGGGGCTTGGCCAAGTTCACCGGGCTGTGGCACGGCGTGGCAGTGGCGGATTTCGATGGCGACGGAAAACCGGACATCGCTGCGAGCAACGCCGGGCGCAACACGGCTTACGAATTGTATCCGCTGCCGGTGCGGTTGTTTTATGGCGACGCCAACGGGGACGGTATGATCGAACTGGCTGAAGCCTTCGCCGACAAAAAAACAAAACAGTGGAAACCAATTCGCACACTAGAAGTTTTCGCCAAAACGTTTCCGCACATCCAGGGCACGATCACCCGCAACAAGATATTCGCGGCCGCATCTCTGCCTCAAATTATCGGCACGGCATTTGGTAACATGAAATCACTGGAAATCACTGGTCTATCCAGCGCAGTTTTCCTCAACAAAACAGGGCTTTTTGAAATACGTCCACTGCCGGATGCCTCCCAGTTGGCACCGGCGTTTGACCTGTGCGCTGAGGATTTTGACGGCGACGGGGTGGTTGATCTGTTCCTCGCGCAAAACGCCTTCGGAGTGCCTAAGTGCAGCTCTCGTTATGACAGCGGCCGCGGCCTTCTGCTGCGCGGCGATGGGACGGGGAACTTCGCAGCCGTGCCAGCTTCCAGGAGCGGCATCGCCCCTTACGGTGAGCAGCGCGGCGTGACCGCTGCAGACTTTAATAACGACGGGAGAGCCGATCTCGCCGTGAGTCAACGTGGCGCTGCAACGAGGCTTTTCATCAACCTCAAAACTGACTGAGCAAGGCGTGAAGTTTTCGCCGAGAAGACACAGGCTGTTCCCCTTCAATGGGATGAGCCGGGAACGGTAGGTATCGTGATTCGATAACAAATTGTTCTCAACCTATTTTTTCGGCGCAGAAAGCAAGCCGCAAAAAAATTAAAAATAGTTCAATTTTATTGGTTTTTCTGCTTGCGAACCCTGAAGGGCGCTCGTACAACCGACTCCCAGTAGTGCAGCACTACTACAAGGAGTAATAATAACCCGTACTATTAATAACGATATGGCAGACAAACCGTTGACTAAATCACAGATCTCAGCAGCTGTTGCTGAAGCAAATGGAATCACCAAGAAGGAGGCTACAGACTTGCTGGCCAATATAGCCGACTTGGCACTCGAGAGCACCAAGGCAACTGGTGCCTTCACATTCCCAGGCATTGGGAAGCTTAAACTGGTAAATCGTCAGGCTCGCATGGGGCGCAACCCCGCCACCGGCGAAACGATCAAAATCCCAGCGAAGACTGTCGTGAAATTTGCCGTGGCAAAGGCCGCTAAGGACTTTATCGCTAGTTGAGGATTAACTCATTCTCATGAAAAGCGCCCGCGTTTGCTGGGCGCTTTTTTTGTACACTGATGGAGGCAAACAAAACAAAAATCGCCATCGTCGGCTGCGGGGCCGTGGGCATTTATTATGGGGGTAAACTGTGCCAAGCAGGCCGCAACGTGCATTTTTTGCTCCGCTCCGACTACGAGGTTGTTCGAGAACATGGCGTGCAAATCCAAAGCCTTAACGGCGATTTTCATGTCCGCCCCGCCGCCGCCCAGTCACCGGGGGAAATCGGCCCGTGCGATCTCGTCATCGTCGCCTTGAAGTCCACGGCGAACCATTGCCTCGGCGAACTGCTGACACCGCTGGTTCGCAAGCATACCGCCCTGCTGACACTCCAAAACGGCTTGGGCAATGAGACGGAACTGGCGGAACTGTTCCCGACTCAGCCTATCTTCGGCGGCATGTGTTTCGTCTGCCTCAACCGAATCGCGCCGGGTGTCGTCCAACACCTCGCGCACGGCAAGGTTGTCATGGCTCGGCACGGTGGTTCGCCGGATGAGTTGACCACCGAGATCGCCGATCTCATCCGCTCGACCGGCATCCCGGTCGATGTCTCGACCGATCTCGAAAAGGCGCACTGGGAAAAGTTGGTCTGGAATATCCCGTTCAACGGACTCGGTGTCGCCGGCGCGGCCGGACTCGATGCCACACTTGCTGGCCAACTGAAAACCGATCAACCAATCGGCCCCTGTCTCGCCACTGACGCCTTGCTAGACAATGGGCCCTGGGAGCAACTTGTCACGGAACTGATGGACGAGGTCATCGCCTCCGGCTGTGCGCTTGGCCACGACCTCTCGCCCGGCCTTGGCGAGCATCAGCGTAACCGCACGCGCGTCATGAAAACTTACCTCTCCTCTACGCTGATCGACTTTGAGCGCGGCCTGCCACTGGAACTCGATGCTCTCTTTCGCCGGCCGCTTAGTCGGGCGCAGGCCGCCGGTGTCAAGACCCCGCGCCTGGCAGCGCTTTGTGATCTGCTTGCGGAGTTGGATAATCGACGAAAAGAATCGGGATCGGACGCTGCCTAAGTCACAATTCGCCTCACGAAATGCGTTTATTTTACTTAATTTTTATGACATTTTCTGCCTTTTCCGCGCTGGCACTTAGCCAAGCGGATAAGCGGCCCAACATTGTTTTCATCATCGCCGACGACCTCGCATGGGACGACCTCGGCTGCACAGGCAACCCCGGCGTCCGCACGCCGAACCTCGACCGCTTGGCCAAGGGCGGCATGCGCTTCACCAACGCCTATCTGACGATCAGCTCGTGCAGCCCCAGCCGGGCCAGCATCATCACCAGCACTTACCCGCACCAGACCGATGCCGAGCAGCTTCACTGGCCGCTGCCGGCCGACCGGTTGACGTTCGTCGAGTTGCTCAAGGCCTCCGGCTACTGGACTGCGGCGGCCGGTAAGTGGCATCTGGGCAACGCCGTGAAGGATCGCTTTGACGAGGTCCGCGAGGCCGACGTGTCCGGCTTTCAACTGCCCACCGGCGAGGCAGCCAAAGCTGGAAAGATTGTGCAGAAGGCAGTCGGCGATGCGCGCAGCGGCTGCGATCAATGGGTGCCTGTGCTCAAGGCGCGGCCAAAGGACAAGCCGTTTTTCCTGTGGCTCGCCGCGCTCGATCCGCACCGCGACTACGACGAGGGCATCCTCGAGCAGCCACACAAGCCAGGAGATGTTCGCCTGCCGCCGTATGTCGCCGATACGCCTGGGTCCCGTCGCGACTACGCGCTGTACTACGACGAGATCACACGGCTCGACCGTTTCGTCGGCGGCGTGTTGGCCGAGTTGAAAGAACAGAACGTCGCCGACAACACGTTCGTGCTGTTTATCAGCGACAACGGCCGGCCGTTCCCCCGTGACAAAACGACGCTTTATGACAGTGGCATCAAGACGCCGTTCATTGTGCACTGGCCGGGGCGTGTTGGCGCCGGCAGCCGCTGTAATAGCCTACTCAGTTCGGTCGACATCGCGCCGGCGTTCCTGGAACTGGCCGGTTTGTCGACGCCTAAGGTTTTTGAGGGACGCAGTTTCCTGCCGTTGTTGCGCAATCCGCAAAAGGACATTCGCGAGTTCGTGTTCGCGGAACGCAACTGGCACGACTACGAGGATCGCGGCCGCGCAGTCCGCAACAGGCGATTCAAGTACATCCGCAACTTTTACAACGACCTGCCCAACACACCGCCGGCGGATGTCGTGCGCTCGGTGGCCTACCGAGAAATGATCCGGCTGCGCGACGAGGACAGACTTGTCGATGCACAAAAAAACACCTTCATTCAGCCGAGAGCCAAGGAGGAGTTGTACGACACACAATCCGATCCGTTCGAGTTGAAGAACCTCGCCAGTGACCCCGCACAAGCCAGGCGGCTGAAACGGTTCGGCAGCGCCTTGGCCAAGTGGCAGAAAGAGACGGGGGACACCAACCCCAGATTTCGCACGCTCGACGAGTTTAGCCGGGAAGATGGCCAGGCGTTGCCGGTGCGTGAACGGCCCCGCCCCGACAAGGCTGAAATGACCCTACGCCTCGAGGCGCATTACCGCAAACAGGCCAATTGACCTCGCTCTTAGCGAAGCGGAAAACGGCTGGCCAAGCGGCTGTTTTTGCGGAACTCTCTCCGCCACCTATGAATTCTCCTATCCGAACTTCTCTATTCAGCGGGCTGATCAGCGTATTGGCGCTTGGGCAGATCTCGCCGAACCAGGTTACCGCCGCCGACAAGCAACCCCCGAATGTTGTTGTCATTTTCATCGACGACATGGGCTATGCAGACATTGGCCCGTTCGGGGCCAAGGCGTATCCCACGCCCCACCTCGACCGCATGGCCAAGGAGGGACGCAAGTTCACAGACTTTTATGTGACCCAGGCCGTTTGCAGCGCCTCGCGGGCGGGGTTGCTCACCGGCTGCTACAATGTTCGGGTTGGCATCTTCGGCGCGTTGGGGCCCAGCTCCAGGCACGGCATCAACGCCGGCGAAACGACGCTTGCCGAGGTCTGTAAACAGAAGGATTACGCCACTGCCATCTACGGTAAATGGCACCTTGGCCATCACAAACAGTTTCTGCCTATGCAGCACGGGTTCGACGACTACTTCGGCCTGCCGTACTCGAACGACATGTGGCCGTACCATCCCGGCGTGTTGCATCTGCCGATGGAACAGCGCCTCAAACGCTGGCCGCACCTGCCGTTAATCGACAGGAACGACGTTGTCAACGCACAAGTGTCCGGCAAGGAACAGGAACAGCTCACCACGCAATACACCGAGCGGGCCGTATCGTTCATCGAGAAGAACAAGGACAACCCATTCTTCCTCTACGTGCCGCACTCGATGGTGCACGTGCCGCTGTATGTTTCCGAAAAGTTCAAGGGCAAGAGCGGCGCGGGCCTGTTCGGTGACGTGATGATGGAGGTGGACTGGAGTGTCGGCCGAATCCTCGAAACGCTCCGCAAAAACAAGCTCGATAAAAACACGCTTGTCATCTTCACCGCCGACAACGGCCCGTGGCTCAACTACGGCGACCACGCCGGCTCGGCCTCGCCGCTGCGCGAGGGCAAGGGCACGATGTTCGACGGAGGCTGCCGCGAGAGCACGCTGATGTGGTGGCCCGGTTCCATCCCGGCCGGCAGCGTCTGCAACACGCCGGCGATGACCATCGACATTTTGCCGACCGTCTCCGAGTTGATCGGAGCCAAGCTGCCGAACCATAAAATCGACGGCAAAAGCATTGTGAACCTCATCAAGGGCACCAGCGACCAAAGCCCGCAGGAGGCGTACTATTTTTATTATGGCAAACAGTTGCAGGCCGTTCGCTCCGGCAAATGGAAGCTCCACTTTCCGCACGGCTACCGCACCATGGCCGGCCAGCCCGGCGGCAAGGACGGCATCCCAACGGCTTACACCCAGGCTAAGATCGGCCTGTCGTTGTTCAATCTCGAGAAGGACATCGGCGAAACGACGGACGTGAAGGCCCAGCATCCGAAGGTGTTGGCTAAACTGAAGTCGCTTGGCCAGGCGATGCGCAAAGAACTCGGCGACCAAGGCCAAAAAGGCAGCGGCCAACGCGAAGCAGGCCGCTTGACCAAGCGCTGAATCGCCAGTGGCTAATCGAACAAAAATCCCGTTCGGGGCACGGTTTTGGTGGCTTTGGCGGCCGGTTTGGCAGTTGCGCCACAAGGCTAACGGGATGCTCTTCCCGGCGCTGCTGCTGTTCTGGGTGATGCTGCTCATCAGCCCGTACATCGTCATTAACCGAATGGCGGCTTGGGCGGATCATACCCCGATCAGCGCGGAAGCCATCGACCAGCGGGACACGCTCAAGGTTTCGCAGCAGGACGATCGCACGGTATGGGATCCGAAGTCGTTTTTTCGAGACAGCGAAGGCCGCTTCCTAGACTACAAAATACCGGCTATCGACTGGACCATCTGGTTTTACCTCACGCTTTTTATCTACTACTTCGCTTTTTTTGCGGCGCTAAAAAATGACCGTGGCCGGGCTGAGTCACTGGTAATGGCTCAGGCCTGGGCGGTGTCAAGTTGGATCGCCTACCCGATCTTCGCCGTGTTACCAGCACACATCAACATGCGCTGGCAGTTGGGCGAGATGGAGGGAATCTACGGCTTTGTTTACGAGGCGTTCCACTCCCTCGACGAGCCGTTTAATGCCTGGCCGTGCCTGCACATCGCGCAGAGTTTCATTATTGCCGTGGCGTTGTCGCGCTGGTGGCGGCAGCGCAAATGGAACTGGGCGGTGTGCCTGCTTTGGCCAGCATGGCTTGGCCTGTTCATCAGCGTGATGACCACCAAGCAGCATTTTATCTGGGACTCGATCACCGGCACGCTGCTGGGCGTCGGCGTGTGGTTGGCGATCATGCGGCCCGGCTTCCGGCATCTCGACAACGTGGCCGACGACGATCTGCCCTTGGCCAAGTTGGGGTAAAAAAAGTGGCCGCCGGCAGGGGATGGGTGTAGAGGTTGCCGACGGCCGACGACCCGCGGCTGGGATGGGAGGGGGATGCCACGGATCGCTGAACAACAAAGCTACCCCAATTTTCCCATAAAGCAACAAAAAAACTCAGCGAATCAGGCTCAAACTTCAGCAGTTTCAGCTTGGCCAACACCGGTCTTGACCTCTAGATGGCGAAGCATGCTCTCGAAAACCAAGCGGCCGTCGTCCGCGCCGAGGATGTTTTCGCTGGCCCTCTCCGGGTGGGGCATCATGCCGCAGACGTTGCGGCCTTCGTTGCAGATGCCGGCGATGTTGAGCAGCGAGCCATTGGGGTTCGCCTCGTCGGTCAGATCGCCGGTCTCGGTGGCGTATTGGAAAAGGATTTGGTCGTCCGCCCGTAGCTTGGCCAAGGCCTCATCGTCGGCAAAGTAACAGCCCTCACCGTGGGCGATCGGTACGCACAACAGCCTGTCCGCCGGCACCTCGCTGGTGAACGGTGAGTCAGTGGTTGGGATCTTAAGGAAAATGGTCTCGCAGCGAAACTGCAGTGAGCGGTTCCGCACCAGCGCCCCCGGCAGCAGGCCGGTCTCACACAAAATCTGAAAGCCATTGCAGATGCCGATGACCAGTCCGCCTGCGTTGGCGAACGCCTTCACGGCATTCATCACCGGGCTGAACTGCGCGATGGAACCGGTCCGCAAATAGTCTCCGTAGCTGAAGCCTCCCGGAACCACCACGGCGTCGGCGTCACCTATCGACTCCTCCTTGTGCCAGAGATAGTCGGCATCCTGCCCGAGGACGTTGCCCAGCACGTGGACGCAGTCCTGATCGCAATTTGAGCCGGGAAACTGGAGAACAGCGAAGCGCATCCGAGGTTACTCGATGGTGAAATGGTAATCCTCGATCACCGGGTTGCTGAGCAGCTTGTGGCACGCCTCGTCGATCTTCGGCCGCCACGAATCGGCGTCCCCCTCCAGTTCGATCTCGAGGTATTTGCCGACATGAACGGCCTTAACACCGTCGTAGCCCATGTGCTCCAGCGCGGTCTGCACCGTCTTACCCTGCGGATCGAGCACGGCCTTCTTGGGGGTGATGACTATCTTGGCTTTCATTCACTGCGCGCACCCGGCGCGCCCAAGGCAGTGTCAGGCCAAGCGCGGCAGTGAACCAGTTTATTTTGTTCACAGCAGGAAATTTGCGCTTGGCCAAGTTTTGCTTTTCCCCGGCCAAACGCTTGACCATGCTCCCCACATGAAGCTCTCCTTCCACGGCGCAGTCCGGACGACGACCGGTTCACAGCACTTGCTCGAGGTCAACGGCATCCGGCTGCTGCTCGACTGCGGCCTGTATCAAGGCAAGCGGCAGGAATCGATCGATCGCAACCAACAATTTCCGTTCGACCCCAAGTCGGTGGACGCCGTCATCCTGAGCCACGCGCACATCGACCATATCGGCAATCTGCCCAACCTCCACAAGCAAGGCTTCGCGGGGAATGTTTACTGCACGTTCGCCACGCGCGACCTCGCGGCGATCATGCTCGAGGACTCAGCGCGAATTCAGGTTGCCGACGCTGCGTATGTCTCGAAGAAGCACAAAAAGAAGGACCTGCCACCGGTCGAGCCGCTTTATTTGCCGGAAGACGCCGAGGGCGCGGTGCGGCAGTTCGTCTCGCTTGGCTATGAGCGGCCAATCCCGGTGGCCAACGGCGTGACGCTGACCTTCCGCGACGCCGGGCACATCCTCGGCTCAGCACAGGTCATCCTCGACATCGACGAAGACGGCACAAAACGCCGGCTGCTGTTCAGCGGCGACATCGGCCGCGGCGGCCACGCGATCCTGCGCGACCCGAAACCGGTCGAGGACGTCGACGTGTTGCTCGTCGAAAGCACCTACGGCAACCGCGAGCACACGGCTCACTCCGGTTTGTCGGACGAGGTCGAGGCGCAGCTCGCCGGCACACTGAACAACGGCGGCAAGGTGATCATCCCGGCGTTCTCGGTGGGGCGAACGCAACTGCTCGTTTACACGCTGCACCAGCTCGTCGAGGCCGGCCGGTTGCCAGCCTTCCCGATCTACGTGGACAGTCCGCTCAGCGTGAACGCCACCGAGGTTTTCCGGCTGCACCCCGAGTGTTTCAACAGCGACATTTACACCTTCCTACGCGAGAAGGAGAACCCGTTTGGCATGGACAACCTGACGTACATCCGCAAGGCGTCCGAGTCGATCAAGCTCAACAGCCTCGACGGCCCGGCGATCATCATCAGCTCAAGCGGCATGTGCGAGGCGGGCCGCATCCGGCATCACTTGAAAAACCACATCAGCAACCCGGACGACCTTATCCTGTTCGTCGGCTACTGCGCCTACAACACGCTCGGCTCGGTAATCCGCGCCGGCATCGACCCGGTTTACATCTTCGGCAAACCGCACAAAGTGAAAGCCAAGATCGAGAGCTTCGACGGCTTCTCCGGTCACGCCGACAAAAGCGAGCTGGCCGACTACGTGAAAAGCCTCACTGGTGACATCAAGAAAATCTTCGTCGTCCACGGCGAGGAAAAATCGAGTCTGGCCTTCGCTGACACCCTGCGCCACCTCAAGCCAAGCGCAAAAGTCACCGTGCCGGAGCTGAACGAATCGTTCGAAGTCTGAAGCCAGGCGCTTGGCCAAACGGAGTCACACCCGGAAGAGCACGCTCTCGCGGTTGAACCATTTCGCACAGAAAAACAGCAGCCCGCCTGCGATCAGGGTGCTGGAGGCAAAAATAGCCAGCAGCATCGTGTAGTCCATCGTGCCCTTGAGCAGCTCCTTCATCGCCAGCGAGACGTTGGTGACCGGCACCGACGCCCAGAACCAGTTCAACTCCACACCGGGCAACATGGCGAGCGCGGCCGGGACGATCAGCACGATGCCAAACGGGGAAATCAGCGTGGAGGCCTCGGCGGAGTTACGCGCAAAAATGGAAATGCTCAGCAGTAAGGCGGCGAACATGGCCGCGACCGGAATCAGCATCAGCGCCAGCAGCATCAAATCCAGCAAGTCAATCGACCCGATGAGCGTCCCGATGATCCCGCGCAACTCCCCTGCCTTGATGGCCAGCCATGTCCCGAGACTGGCCAGGTTCAGCAGCACGGCGATGATGCCGCCGCAGAAAACTGCCAAGAATTTTCCCAGCACAACTTGGTGCCGCGGGATCGGCGCCAGCAGCAGCGTCTCCAGCGTGCCCCGTTCCTTCTCACCGGCACCGAGGTGGATCGCGGGATACACCACGCCCATGAAACAAAACGCGATGAAAAAATAAGGCACCATCCCGCCAATACGATCGCCAATAACTTCGCGGATTTTGCCCGTCCCCTGTTTACGCAGGCGTACAGGCTCAAGTAGCGATTTCTGTTTTTGCCCCGACGGCACGCCAAGCTTGGCCAAGCGGGCAGCGGTCAACCCATCGTTGAATTTTTCCACCAAGCCCTGCACTCGATCCTCCACCTTGCTGCCCATCGACGCATTGTCAAAATGCAACTCAATCGACGCCTGTTCCTGACCGCTCAACTGGGTCGCAGTCTTCTCCGGGATCACGAGGCCGAAGTCGATCCTCTCCTCCCGGATAGCCACAACCAACTCGTCCGAGGATCCAAGCGTGACCTTTTTGAAACCATTCGCCCCCTCGAAAGTCTTGGCAAACTCCGGGGCAAACTCATCCCCAAAGACGACATACTCCAGCACTTCTGATTTGGCTTCCTGTTCCTTCTTTATCACAAACCCGATCAACAAGTTAAGCAACAGCGGAACGACCACGATCGGAAGAATGATCATCAACAGCAGGGTTTTACGATCCCTCAGGACATCCTTCATCTCCTTAAAAAAAACGGTTTGGAATCCAGCCTTCATGTTTTTGCTCCCTCTGTTTTCGGCCTGATAAGCCTGAGAAACGCCTTGTCCAAAAACGACTCACCGGTTTGCGACCGCATCGTATCGACGCCACCCTCGAAGCAGAGTTTGCCCTCGTGGACGATGACCACGCTGTCGCACAACTGATCGACCTCGTCCATGTGGTGGGTGGAAAACAGAACCGTCCGTCCCTCGCTTTTACAGACAGCCACGACCGTCAGCACCGAATCCGCAGCAGCCACGTCGAGACCTGTGGTCAACTCATCGAAAAGCAGGATTTCAGGGTCATGAATCAGCGCCCTTGCGATGGACACCTTTTGGCGCATGCCGGAGGAAAGCGTTTCGTTTCGTTGGTCGAGGAACCAATCCATGTCCAACTTACGTGCCAGCGATCTGATGCGCTCGTCAAGCGCGGCGGCGGCCATGCCGTGCAGCTTGCCGTAATAGCTCAGCATCTCGCGGGCAGTCAACCGGCCGTAAAGCCCCGTGTTGCCGGAGACGAACCCGATACGCTTCCGGATCTCCAGCGGGTTTTTCGTGAGGTCTTCACCATCACACAAAACGACACCCGAGGTGGGCTTCAGCGAGGTGGAGAGAATGCGCAGCAACGTTGTTTTACCCGCCCCATTTTGCCCAAGCAGCCCAAGCACCTGTCCACGCCTCACTTCAAAATCAATGCCGTCAATTGCGTGAAAGCGCCGACCCCTTTCACGAGGATCATGCCCCTCCCTCCCTCGTTTGCTGGAGGCTAGACGGAAAACTTTGGTCAGAGAACTGACTTGAAGCATGGATAATAAAATTTATATTTATAAATTTTCATGCTTTACCAAGCCTTTGGCTACTGAGCGCAGAGCTCTTTTAGACGTTCGTCGGGGGTTTGGTAGGCGCGGGTGCGGAAGAGGAAATCGACGATGCTGCCTTCGTGGGGTTGGAGCCAGTTGAGGGCGATGGTGGGCATCGCACCGATGTTAAGGCGGTCGATGTTGGTCGCATCTGTAAGCTGCGCGGCCCAGGTTTCGTCATTGGTGATGGCAGAGGCGACGAGGGTGCCGCCGATTTTTTCAATCATCTTTTCCTGCGGACATTTCACGACACTGGTGAAGGGGAACATATATTCGGTGTTAGCCATTTTAAGGTCGGGCGAATCGCAATGTAAAATGGTGGTGCGGATGTAATCGCAGCGCTCCATTTGCTCGAGGCGCGCGCCGTGCTTGGCGGTGACGTGCGTGGTGCCGGTCTCTTCGCAGCCATCTTCGATCATGCCCCAAACAGCCTCGGCTTGGCCGGGCACGGTGAAGGCGGCGAGGCCAGCCTCGGGGTCGGTGGGGTCTTTGACTTCAAACGGGCCAAGGCGCTCGGCGAGGGCTTCGGCGATTTCCTCTGTGTGGCGCGAGGCCCACACGCCGGAGCAGTTGATGCAGCCACGCCCACTGTTTTTGTAAATGCTATCGGCCATCAAATCAAGGTAGTCCTCCCATTGATCGACCACGTCGTCGCCCAGTAAAATTTTGCTGTAGCCGGGGCCGTGCACTTGGACTTGTTCGTTGCCGGAATAATTTTTGACCGTTTGTGTGCTGCCAAAAATCATAACGCGGCCGCAGCGCGAAACCGTCTCTGCGCCCATTTCGCCGCCGCCTGGATAAATGCCGATGGCTTCCTTGGGCACACCGGCCTCGGTGAAGGCGGCGAACATGCGGTAAGGCGTCCACGGCTCTTGCGGGCCGGGCTTGAGGATGAGGCCGATTTGCATGGGGATGACCGGCATCCACAGCGTGTGAACGCCGGGGGAGTTGCTGGGCAGCACCATGCCCAGTACGGGCGACTGCGCTTGGTAGCTGATGGGCACGCCGCGATCCTCCACGCCGAAGCCGCGCTCGAGGATGGAGATATCCAGCCCGCGCGTGAGGGAGTCGAGGATTTGATCCATGTGGTTCAGTACGAAATGGTTTTTCTCCATATTGAACTTGCACATGTGCTCCGGCAAACCGGTGGAGGCGGATTGTTGCCGAGCGAAATCGTCGGGTGTTTGCACGCCATCGCCGAGCGGCAGCGTGGCATTGAGGTAAAGGTCGCCGGCCTTTTTCATCATCTCGACGAGGTCCTTGATGGGAATCTCGCGCAGCACTTCCCGCGCGCGGGCGGCCTGGCGCATGTCGCGCGCGAGCAGGCCAGGATTGGCTTGGCCGACCTTGGCCAAGACTTCGCCGGTGCGGTGATGGATGACTTCTTCGGTGTCGAGGCTCTCGTAAGGTTCGCCCCAGCGTATAACGGGAATGTTAATCATAATTTAAAATATAGTTTTCTAGTAAACCCCCTCGACAATTTTTTTCGTCAATGCGCCGAAGGGGCGCACTTCGGCGACGCCGTCCCATGGGTAAAGCTCAATGGGTTCCCGGCGGATGGCTTCGTCGCGCTCGAAGAAGCGCGGCATAAAAAATTCCTTGGTGAGCGTGGTCAACTCCACGCGGCCCCATTCGCCGTACTCGACCGGCGCGTTGGTGTCCGGATTCAAAACACGCATCAGCGCGCGCGGTTGCGGCGCGTAATAGGTGATGGAATATTTGTCCTCGGGCGTGAGCGGCTTGTGCTTGGCCAAGCCCATCAGCGTGTTGCCGTACGTTGGCACGAACCCGATTTTATTTTCCAACAACTCCTCGCACAGGAAGCGCGTGTACTGCGGATCCATCGTGGTGCCCCCGCAGAACACGCCGCGAATGCCCGCATCGTACAAGCTGCTGCCTTCGCTCTCGTAACGCTCGGCGATGCTCTCAAGCAATTTCGGCGTGGTGAACAGCGCGCTCACGCTGCGGTTTTTCATAATCGTCGTGGCTTGGTCGACGACGTGTTCCATGTACGCCTTGGCTTGGTCGAATTGTTTTTCTTTGATGAGCCGCTTGACCCAGCGCGGATCGAGATCGACAAAATAACACGAGCAGCCGCGCACATTGGCGAGATGCTCAATGGACAACCGCAGCCGGCGCGGTCCCGTCGGGCCGACCATCAGCCAGTAGTGATCGCGCGGAAAGGCGGCATCATCCAGCGTGTCGGAAAACTCGCTGTAGTCGATTTTGTAATCCTCCCAGCCGATGCGTTGTTTGGGCATACCGGTGGTGCCGCCGGTTTCAAAAATGTTGAACGGCTTCCCCTTGAATTTGGCGGGCACCCACACTTCGGGCTGCTGGTCGCGCAGCCATTCGTCCTGGAAATGCGGAAACTTAGCCAGTAAATCGTCGAGGCACTTCACCTCCGCTGCTGGGTCCCAATCTGCGTCCCTGGCCCAATCCAGCCAGAACGGGCAGCCCGTTTCCGGCGAGAAATGCCACTGCACAATCTCCGCCACATGCGCATCGAGCGCGGCACGTGCCTCCTGAATTTGTATGTCTAAATCAGCCATAAAAAAATGTTACGTCAGTGTGGGGCTTAGCCAAGCGCGGTAGTCGGTTCAGCCCTTGGCCGGGAAAAACTTGTCGATTGTCTCGCCGGTGGGCGGCTTGGTTGCCAGCGACACGCCGACCAGTGCCACCACCGATGCGAGACAAATGAATGCCACCGGCATTACGCCCGCGATGAGGTACTCGCCGTGTTCCTTCACGCCAAACCACTGCTCGCCGGCGGCCCGGCCAAGCGAGTCGTGGATGAACAGCACCCACGTCACCGCTGTCGCAATCACGCTGGCAAACACGCCCGCCGTTGTAACCCGCTTCCAGTAAACGGCGGCAAACGCGATCGGGAACAATGCCGAAAAACCGCTGAAGCACCAGATACCAAGATTGAAAACGCTCATCGGCTTGAAGATGGAAATCACGTACGTGATCACAACGATGAACACGATGAAGCCGCGACCGAGCCAGACTTTCTGCCGGTCACTAAAGCGTTTTTCGCCGAACATCGGCACGATAAAATCGTTGGTGAACATGCTGCCGACGCAGACGAACTGCGAGTCGAGCGAACTCATGATCGCTGCCAGCACGCCGGCAGAGAACAGCCCGATCAGCACCGGGTCAACCATGAATTTATTCACCATCATGCTAAGAACCGTGTTTGCGTTGGGCGCGCCATTGGGTAGTTTCGGCACGATCAAACTGCCCTCGGCGTACAGACCCGCACCCCATATGCCGATCAGGATGCACGGCACCCAGACGATCATGATGCAGAGCGGATGGGCAATGACCGTCAGCCGGAATGCCTTCGCGCTCTTGGCCGTCAGCCAATGCTGGAACAGGTGCGGGAACATTCCAACGCTCAACGGCACCAGCATGTAGCTCATGAAATGCGCCGGCGTCATCAACCCCTCACGGACGAGTTTCTCCGGGGCGTGCTGCCTGGCCAATTCGGAGGCCTCGGCCAAGCCGCCGATACCCTTGGCGATCACGATGAAGCCGACGAGACCCATGATCATGAAGACAATCGTCTGGAACGTGTTCGCCCAGACGGCGGATCGCACCCCGCCGGAGAAGACGTAAAACAGGACGACCCCACAGATCACCAAGCCGGTCAGCCAACCCGGCACTGCGCCGGCGTCGAACGTCCCCGGGAACATTCCGCGCGTCACCCCGCCGATATACGTCCCCGCTCCGATCAAGCCGACCAGCAGATACGGAATGATCAGCCCGGCCAAGATTGGGAACAGTAGATAGCCGAGTTTCTTCGACTCGAAGCGGTCGCGGAAAAACTGGATCTGCGTCACGTAGCCGTATTTTTTGCCGAAGCTCCACATGCGAATGCCGACGAGAAAAAAACAGGCGGCGTGAATCAACCCCGAACTCGAGGCCATCAATCCGTACACGCCGATGCCCATGCTGAACGCCTTGCCGGTGGAACCGACCAGCGCGAAGGCGGTCATCGTCGTGCCGAACACGCTCATCAGCAGCATGAACGGCCCGATCGAATGGCTCGCGACGAAGAAGTCCTTGCTCGAACCGCGAAATAGTCGGCTAGAAATCCAGCCCAGCCCAAACAACACGCACATGTAAATACCGATGATCACCAGCGGCGTGCGCGATACGGGCTCGGCCGCCTGGCCAAGCGCGATTAACGGGGTGATACTGCTCATTGCTCCCCTCCCGCCTCGTCACCAGACTCGGCCCACTGCTCGATGTCGCCTGGCCAAGCCCACTTGACGGCCATTGCCCACACGGCAGCTGCCATGCACGAATACAGCGAGTGATAAAAAAGGCCAAGTGGCATGAAGCCAAACACCAATTCGCCGTTGTCCCACCACCAAACGTCCTGATGGATGACGGCCAACAAAATGAGCAAACCGTAAACAACTTTTTTCATGAGATGCGATTGGCCAAGTGCTTGTTACTTGGCCTTCTTTTGATCCGTGGCAGCCTTGGCACGGGCCTCGTCGTACAGCGCGTAAAGGTGTGATTGCGTTGCGACGTACAACACGCCGTTGGCCACGATCGGCGTGGAATAGATCGGTGCCGGGAAGTAGGTCTCGCTCAGCAACGTCATTTTTTTGTCGGAAGCCAGCACGACAAAATCGCCGTCCTCGTCGCCGACGTAAACCTTGCCGTCCGCCACAAAAGTCGAGCCCCACATGTGCGCTTTCATATCGTAAATCCAGTGCAATTTGCCGGTGTCGGCGTCGAGGCAATGCACGTATCCGGAGAAATCACTGACGAACAAAAGCCCATTCCCGGGGTCGATAGATACGGTGGAAATACTGCGCTTAATGCCCTTGTACGACCAGATCGTGCCGCTCTTTGTGATGTCGCCCTTCTTCGTGGGGTCGAGGCAAACGAGATGGCCGACGCCCTCGCCGTGTTCGGGATCCTGCCCCGTCGCAATATAAACGCGGTTGTTGTAAAAAACCGGCGTGGCGTTGATCTCGCTCGGCCCCTCGGCAGCCGGGTACTTGATCGCCTTGCCATCCTCGTCCTTTTTGTACTCGGGCGGATTGGCGTCGAACCACCAAACCTTGCGCAGAAAATCGAGATCCTCATCCTCGTCGTAAACCGGCTTGGGGTTGAAGGCGTAACAAATACCATCGCCGCCGCCGAAGAACAGTTGGCCCTGCCCGTTCACCACGCCGTACGAAGGCGAACTCCATTGGCCGTGAAAAATATTCGGGCCAATGCCGGCGTCGTCCTCGCCCTTCAACTCACCGGTTTTGGCGTCAAGCGCGATGAAACTTGGCGAGAGTGGCGACGGCACGTTCGAGTGCGTCCAGTCCTGGCCGTTGGATGTGCAGGCGTAAACCATGTCGCCCACCACGATGATCGAGCAGTTCGATGCGTTATGGGGGAACACGCCCAACTCGTCCATCATATCGTAACGCCAAATGATGTCGCCGTCTTTCGGGCCAAGCTTGGCTGGCGGCTTGCCGGTGTCGAGATGCACGTAAACAGCCTCGTCTTTGTACGGGCCGTCGTTGCCGTTGGACAAGCCGGCCACATCGACGCAGAGCACTTCGCAACGGCTGCTGACGACGTAAAGCCGGTTGTCGACCACCGTCGGCGACGAGAGTAAGCCGAGACTTTCCCAATCGTTCACTTTGCCGGATTTGAGCTTGGGGATGACCAGTTGCCAGAGAAAGTCGCCGCTCTTTTCATCAAGACACAACAGGATGCTTCGGTCGCCGGGATGCTTCGGGTCACGCATCGAGTCGTTGTTGGTGCCGACGAAAATTCTACCGTTGGAGATGGTGGTGTTGCCGTAACTTTGCGTGCCGAGCTTGGCCGCCCACTTGACGTTTTTGGCGGTCGACAAGTCCACGTCCTCGGTGCCCTGCTTGAAATCGCCCGGCTCAACCTTGTCCGGAAGGCCAGTGGCTCCTGGAGCGAACATGTTGCGGCCCAGTGTGTTGCCGCCCCATTGCGGCCAATCCACTGCCACCGCGGCAGCGTTTCCCAAAATGCCGGCGGCCAATCCGGTTACGATCGCGTTTTTCAGGTTTTTCATCATCTGACTAAAAGTTTTTTGTTACTCGTTGGGGGTGACTGTCACGTTGTCGATATACACCGGCACCTGCGGGGAAAACCCGAACAATCCGGGCGAACCACTTTTGTGAGCGTTGTCGTGCTTGAACTCCAGCGTCCAGCCTTCCGGCTCCGCCTCGCCCCTTGGCCAAGCCTTGGCCCGGATCATCCCGGAGCCATCGTCGGCCACGTCGATACGCGCCTTAAGAGTGTGCCACGTGTTGGCCTTCCATCGGTAGTTCGGAGGTGAGCCGCGTTCCGGCACGCGGATGCGGTCGAGGTTCGAGTTAATCTCGATTTTTTGCTCGTTGCCTTTCAGCACGATGTAGTAGCGCTGGTTGATAATGCCGACATCGGACATCTTCCGTCGGCGTCCGTCGGTGAGCACATCGGCCTGGACGGTGTAGTTGCTCATGCTTTGTTCACCGATGAACACCGTGGCGCGTTGGAGCCGCTTGTTCTCGATCGTCTTGCGTAGCACGTTGGAGCCGTCCTTCTCGCGCACCTCAAACTTGAACCTCGCACCAATCCACGGCAGCGGCGGGTAGGCGAACTTTACACCGGGGTCGGCTAGGCTAGCCTCAGTCAAGTCGAACCCTTCGAAGTTTTCGCTCAGCGGCGGCGCCGGCAACACGCGGCCTCGTATCACGCCGGTCAACCCACCAAGCGTCGCCTTGAACGCCCCAGCGGAACTGATCATTTTTTTGTCGGCGACGATCTGGCCGCGCTCGTTGAACGAGGCATTCATGCGGGCCTTCACCTTGGCTGTTGGCGGGATGTACGATTCCCACTTGAGCGTTGAGCCGTTCACCTCCTCGACGAGAAAACCGTTTGCGTCGAGTTTGCGTGTGCGGAAGGAAATCGCTTGGCCGGGAGCGAGTAGAATTTCCGACGGGACGATTTGCAGCCGTGTGGCTTTCCCCGCCTTGGGCCAGCGCTTGGCCTTGGGAGTCTTGGCCAAGCCGCGGCTCTTTCCGGCCTTTCCGAAGCAGTAAAGTTTCTTGGTCGTCTGCACGTAAATCTTGCCGTTGTAAACTGACGGCGTGCCGAAACAGCGCCCGTCGAGCACGGCGTGTGAGAGAATCTTGGCCTCATTTTTCCCCGGTTTTATTACGTAAAACGCGCCGTGGGAGCCAGTGGCCTCGCCGCCGCCCCCGGGGTTTTCGAGCATCGGTAGGTAAATCTTGCCGTCCGCGAAAAGCGGCGAGGCGTTGCGCTGCTCGATGCCAAGCTTGATCTTCCAGTTCTCTTTGCCGGTCCGGATGTTGATGCTATGTAGCTCGCCTTTTTCGGCGACGACGTAAATGGTGTCACCGACAAGTATCGGCGAACTGGTGGAGGTCGAGATGTTTACGGTCCAAAGCTCGACCTGTTTGCGCTCGACGACGACCGGGTTGGCATCCGTCGGCTGAACGTGCGGAATCTTCAGGCCGACCATCTGGCCCGGTTCATACGGCGTCCCATAAATCGCGGCAGCGATGTCGTTTTTGTAAACTACAACCGAGGCATTGATGCCGGCCTTGAAGAGCGGCACCTGCCAGATCGCCTCTCCGGTGCGGGCGTTGGCGCAGACCACGCTGCCGTCTCCGGTAGTCGCGTAAAAAACTCGCTTGCCGTCAAGCCAGCCGAGTGCCGGCGAGGAGAAGCAACTGTCCTTGGGCCTCCCTCCAGGCTTAGCCGCCCAGACGAGCTCGCCGGTTTTTTTGTCGAAACCGTAAAAGCGATCCCACGGCGGGCCTTGTGCCCCCCAGTTGGCCATGATGCCGCGAGTGATCACCAAGTCTCGATCGACGATTGGCGTGGCGGTGCGGCCATTCGGGAACGTCATCCGGCCCAACGCCTCCATTAGAGAATGTTGCCAGAGCATCTCACCGTCCTGTGTGAACGAGGCGAAGAGTCCCTGTGTCCCCTGATAAAACAGGTTGCCGGTCTCAGGATCGATCGTCGGGCTCGAGGCTGAGTAGCGCGTGTAGATGATGTCGCTCAGAAAATCGTTGAACTTACGCTCCCAAATTTTCTCGCCCGTGTCGCTGTCAAAACAAAACACGCCCTCCTGCAGATTCGCGCCTTCGCCGAGATGGCCGACGACAAAAATCCGGCCGTTGGCCACCGTCGGCGTGGAGCGCCCGGGCAGATCCACCGTCCAAAGCGCATCCTCGGTTAGGATCTGGTCCGGCAGCTGTTTCTCCAGAGAAACCCCGGTCTGCAGCGGCCCGCGCATGTGGAGCCAACCCTCGACTGGCGCAGCCGTCGCCGTCGCCGCTGTGAGGATCAATAAGGCTATTGTTAGGTTTTTCATCTGAAAATCCTTAATAAGGTCACGCTTAGCCAAGCCAACTCAAGTCGAATTGACGAAGACCTAAACAGCCCGAAAGCCTAGCTGGATGGGCACTCCATGCAACAAAATAATACCTACACGTATTATTTTTGAGCCCCGCCGTTCTCCGCTTGGCCAAGCCGCCATCGGGTTAAATCACTGTGTCGTTCTGAATGACGGCGTTTTTAGGGATGATCACTATCCCCTCGCGAATATAATAGTTTTCGCCGTCGAAATGTTCCGGCTTGTCGTCGGGCGTGATGACACAGTTGGCTCCGATGCGGGCGTTTTTGTCTATGATGGATTGCTCGATGCGAGTGTTCTCCCCAACGCCGATGCGCGGAATGCCTTTTTTGTCACTCTCTAGCTTAGAGACGTTCGTCTCGTAAAAGTCCGACCCCATCAACACCGAGCGGTGTACCCGGCAACCAGGCGAGATGAGACAGCGAACGCCGATCAGGCTTTGGCTGATTCGCGAGCGATCGATGATGCACCCGTCGGAAATCACCGCTTGGTCGATGGCTGCGCCATTGATCTTGGAAGCAGGCATGAAGCGTGGCCGGGTGTAGATCGGCGTCTCCATCTGGAAGAAATCAAACTTGGGAACCGTGCTGACCATGTCCAGGTTTGCCTCGAAAAAGGATCGGATTGTTCCGATGTCCTCCCAGTATCCCTGATAGACGTAAGAGAAAACCTGGTGCGTCTCGATGGCGCGGGGGATGATGTGCTTGCCAAAGTCGGTCATCTCGTTGTCGAGCAGCTCGGTCAGCGTTGCCCGCTTGAAAATATAGATACCCATCGACGCGAGGTAATGGTCACCGCCCGCCTCGAGCCCCTGCTCGGCAACCTGCGCATCGGAGAGTCGGAGAGAATCGAGCAACTCCTGCGTACCGGGTTTCTCGACGAACCGGCTAATCCGGCCGGCCTCATCGTTGTGCATGATGCCGAACGCCTTGGCCAGTTCCCGTCCTACCGGGATGGTGGCCACGGTCAGTTCCGCCTCCTTCTCGATGTGCGCCGCGATGATCTCACGGAAGTCCATCCGATACAGTTGATCCCCGCTCAGGATCAGCAGGTGCTCGAAGTCGTTGTTCAGCAAGTGAATCAGGTTTTTTCGGACGGCGTCGGCCGTGCCTTGATACCACGTGGCGCTGGTAGGCGTCTGCTCGGCCGCCAATATCTCCACAAACCCGCGCGAAAAGTGGTCAAACTTGTACGAGTGCGAAACGTGGCGGTGCAGCGAGGCGGAGTTGAACTGGGTCAGCAGATAAATCTGAGTCAGCCGTGAGTTGATGCAGTTGGATATGGGGATGTCCACCAAGCGATACTTCCCGGCCAGCGGCACTGCCGGCTTTGAGCGCTCCTGGGTCAACGGGAACAGGCGTGCTCCCTGTCCGCCGCCCATCACGACGGCCAACACTCGTGCCTTCCCTGCTCTGGTGACTACCTGTGACATTACGAATGAACTCCGTCTTTTCTACGCTTGGCCAAGCTGAAGTTCAAGCAGGTTGCGCCCCTCCTTGGCCAAGCTGCGAAGTGGTGCCGGTCGGCGCTCAGTCAACGGCCTTGAACAAATCTTGCTGGATGAAGTTGCGGTTATCATCCAACGCCAGGTTAAAGGCGTATTGAATGTTGCCCAGCTTGTCGACGGTACTCATGGATTTGCCGTCTTCGCCCTCGATATCAGCACCCAGAGCCTGGACAGTATCGAGTATTATCTGGTTGGCGGACACTTCGCCTAAGTACTCAATCCAGTGCTCGGCATCCCTTCACAATTCGGGATGTCCCGCTCGAATATGGGCTCCTTATCGTTGGCCAAAAGATTGGCACGCAGGGAAATTAGGTTACCGAACAGCTTGCCGCCCGTACTGGAATTCTTCATCAACCCAATCGAGCCGGTATTTTCAGTGTTCTCACCGGCAATGTCGGTCGTCACCGTGTAACTACTGCCGAGATTCTACATGGCAGCATCGGTGGTTCCTTGATAGTTGACCTCGGTGATTTTCTCTCTGGTAACTTTTTTTCCGCCTGGCCAAGTTACTCGGCGACAAGTTGCAGTATGCCCCCCAGCGGGTCGCGCTTAGTCGGGGGGGTTGAAGCCAGCGGCAGCAGGTACAGTTCGCCCTCGGCATCCTCACCAAAACTGGCGATCTGGTAAACTTTGCCCTTCTGCTGGTGGATAGTGCCGTGCTCAGTCGCCTTGCCGTCTTTTTGCCGGACGGCAAAAATCAGGCCGGTGACGAAGTCGCCGTAAACGTACGCCCCCCGCAGCGCCGGAATCGCCTTGCCGCGATAGACGTAGCCGCCGGTGATGCTCACACCGTAGCCGTGCCCGGGAAACTTGCTCTCCTTCTCCACGCCAGCGTGGTGCGCGTACTCGATCACCGGGTCGATCCAGTCTCCCTTGGCCGGGCCGTCCTCCTTAAACTTGTGAAACGACTCCCGGATGTTCCAGCCGTAGTTGCCGCCGCGCGTGATGAGGTTGACCTCCTCCCACTTGTTCTGCCCGACGTCCGCCGCCCAAAGTTCGCCGGTCTCGCGGTCGAAACTCATGCGCCAGACGTTGCGCAGACCGTACGCCCAAATCTCCCCGCGCGTGTCGTCCTTACGCCCGACAAACGGGTTGTCCGCAGGGATGCTGTACGCCAGTTTGCCGGTGCGGGCATCGACATCGATGCGGAAAATCTTGCCCAGCAGCGTGCTTAGATTTTGCGCGTTGTCATGCGGGTCGTTGGCCTTGCCGCCGTCGCCCGAGGCGATGTAAAGCTTGCCGTCCGGCCCAAACAAAATCACGCCGCCATTGTGGTTCCAGTACGGCTGTGGGAACTCGAGTAGGACGCGCTCCGACTCCATGTCGGCCCGGTTCGGGTGCGCCTTGGCCACGGTGAACTCGCTGACGACACTGCGCTTGGGCTCCTGCTGCGAGTAGTAAACATAAAACTTCCCGTTGCCCGCAAACTGGGGATGGAACGCCATGCCCAGCAGCCCCTCCTCGTTTTCGCGCCAAGGCTTGCGCTCGCTGATGTCAAAAAATACTTCTCGCTTGGGCTTGGCCACGTTTTTGTCATTCGGTAAAATGATGATGGCCCCGCCTTGCTCAAGGCAGAATAACCGTCCGGAACCGTCCGGAGCCGGCTCAAGCCAAAGCGGCCGAGTCGATTCGAGCCCCTCCCAAACCGGCTTCAGCCCTACCTTGGGGAGTTCCGCCCAGGCGGCACCCAATCCGACCACCAGCGATAATCCAACAGAGAAAAAACGCAATTGCATGCACGGAGTAAACTTGCTGAAATCGCCCAAGTCAATCAGCGGGTAAAAGGCGATGTCAGGATTCGGCGTCGTCAACCGTTCTTTTCTTTGCATAGGGCGACTTATCATGGTCGCAAGGAAATCGTCGAACGACTAATCGCCAAAGGTGCGGATGTGAATGCGAAGACAGATGCGGGCAGAACACCGCTAGATCGGGCCATCGTAATGGATAAAACTAAAATAGCCGACCTCCTCCGCAAACACGGCGGCAAAACGGGTGAAGAATTGAAAGCTGAAGGCAAATGAAACACCTCCTACTCACAACAATCGCAGCCGTGGCGCTGGTGGGGGGCGGTGAGTCACTGCAGTCGGCTGCGTCACTAGAAGCGAAATCAGGCGCTTCTACAGCCGAAACCCCAGACATTACTATTCACGAACTACCTCGCGGGAAGCCGGAAGAAGTGGACATGTCATCTGAGGGACTAAAAAAGATAGATGAATTAGTGAAACAATATATAGATGCTGGCCGCATAGAGGGCGCCGTTATCGGTATTGTTCGACAAAGCAAGGTGGTCTACTTAGAGGCTCATGGAATTCTTGAAGGGAAGACCCCGAAACCCATGCTCGAAGACTCGATTTTCCTTATGGCATCCTCCACCAAGCCGGTGATCGGTGTGGCAACAATGATCCTGATTGACGACGGCCTCATTAGTCCTGAGGACCCAGTATCCAAATATATTCCTGAATACAAAGGACTGCAGGTTGCCATTCCGCTGAAGTCCGCAGGCAAAGGCTTTAATCCCAAAAAAAAAGACAAATCAATCAACAAGTCCAGGACTAAGGCTAAGAGCAAAAAAAGCTCGTATACAAAAAGCAAGAGGGAGGTGCCTGGATATCGACTTGAGAAGGTTAACAGACCTCTGACTATTAATGATCTGTTGACTCACACTGCCGGACTGGGAACCAAAGGAGGATTGGGATCAATCATTGCAAAAGACAGAGCCGCACCGTCAGACACACTTGCTACTTGGGTGCCCAGAATGGCAGCCAGACCTCTAGACTTTCAGCCAGGGACTCGCTGGGCATACAGTCCAGGGAGCGGGCTGAAGGTGGTCGGGCGAATCATCGAAATAGCCTCAGGTATGTCCCTGCATGAGTTTATACAGTCACGGATTCTTGATCCACTGGACATGAAAGATACCTACTGGGATGTGCCCGAAGACCAACTCTACCGAATGCCCTATAAATTCCACAGCAAAGCTAAAGGCAACGGAAGAGTTATTGGTGAAGACTTAAGCGCTTATGTCTCAAACGCCGGGGGACTATTTAGCACGACACGTGACTATCTGCATTTTCAACAGATGCTGGTGAACGGAGGAACTTTGTTTGGCCATCAAATCCTCAAACCCGAAACTGTCGCTATGATGACAACCAATCAGGTAGGCAATCTTTTTAGTCAAACAACAAAAGGAGGCCCTGGCCAAGGTTATGGCTATACGACTGCCATCACTCTGGACCAAGAGAAATCAAGAAATGGTCAAATAGCGGGCACATATAGCTGGGGAGGTGCTGCAGGCACTATTTCGTGGACAACACCGTCTGAAAAACTGACAGTTGTGTACATGGTTCAAGAGCCGTCTGATCTGCCAAATAAAATTGGTGCAATAGTAAGAGAAGCTATTATCGATTGATTGCAGGTAAGAATGTGACCTAACCAACTTATAGTAGTGCTTTCTGAACAGGACATTTTGAAGCGGCTGATGAGCCAGCGCGACCGCGTGTCGGCTGCGGCCTGGCTGGTGGTCCGAAATGCGCACACAGCTGAGGATATTTTCCAGAATGTCGCTCTCAAGGCGATGACCAAAGGGGTGCAATTTGAGTCCGTCGGCGCGCTCATGTCATGGGCGTTCATCACCGCCCGGCGAGAAGGCATCGACTGGCTACGCCGCCAAAAGAATGCGCCGATCTGCCTCGACAATACGATCCTCGAGCTACTGGAGCAGGAATGGGCTGATGAAGCGGCGGCGGGTGACATACGTGGCCAAGCTCTACGCGACTGCCTCGAGGATTTGCCGGCCAATTCGCGTGATCTGCTCAAGCGGCGCTACTTCGACGGACACGCCTGCGAGGCGGTGGCGGAGCAACTCGGCGTCCGTCTCGACGCGATTTACAAACGGCTCTCCCGGCTTCATCAGGCCTTGAAAAAGTGTATCGAAATCAAGCTGGAGCAGCCGGCCAGCTGAACTATTTCAAAAATTGAGATTGAGTGAGGAACAGAACGAACTTTTGCTGAGGCACTTGAACGGGCAACTCAGCCCGGACGAGGAGGCCAAGGTTGCCGACCTGCTGCGCGGCAATGCCGAGGCGCGCACCTTCCTGCGGGCGGTCGCCGAGCAGGCCGTCGTCGTGGCCGACGTCGAGCGTCTCGATCAACACAAGCCCCAAACGGCCAAGGTTATCACACCGGTTTTTCGCCCGTGGAAGTGGGCGGTTGCCGCTGCGGCGGCGTTCGTGTTGCTGTCGGCGTTCGTGATCGCCACCACACCGCCAAGGCACACGGCAAAAGTCAGTGCAATTCTCGGCCCCTGCCAGTACATCGCCGCCGACGGCAAGGTGCGGGACGAAGTGAAAGTGGGCACCTTGCTGCGTGTCGGCGATACGATCCGGACGCGCTCAAGTAGCGCTTGGGTGAAGCTGGACTTGAACAGCGGTTCGCTGATGACCATCGCCGGGCGCTCGCGGCTGCGGCTCCTCAACGTCGATGGCCGGCGCGGGTTCCAACTCGCCTACGGGAATCTTTGGGCAACGGTGGCGAAACAAGCAATAGCCAAGCCTGTCTCGATCCAGACGCCGACCGCGACGGTCGAGACCAAGGCCGCGCAGTTCGATGTCGAGACTCACTCCATGACGTCGATCGTGCGGGTGAACAGCGGCACAGCAAACGTCGTGCGGCTGGCCGACGGCCAAGCGGTGGACGTTGTGGGGGATCACCAGGCCGTTGTCTCCGCAACGCGCAGCCGGCCGTTCGCAGTGGCGCGCCAGCCAGAACCGGTCAACGAGTGGAGCTGCCGCCTGATCGCCGGTTCCGGGGCGGTGTTCGGCAAATGGCTGCCGCCGGATGAAAAAAACAGCGTGCGGCTGGGAGCCAGCCCGATGCTCATCGGCAAAAAAGCCACCGTTTTCGTAGCCAACTTCTCGGTGCAGTGCAGCAGCTCGCCGCCGGTGTTGATAGAGAGCGGCTCGAGTGTTCGCATCCGGGGCACCAGCCAGACGGAGGGACCGGTTTACTTCGGCATCACGACCCAACGGATCAAGGGAGTCTTTTTCGGCAAGTACACTGCCAAGGTCGAGGCCCGGGCGCTTGGCCAAGCGGGCGAGCCGTGGCAGGTCGAGGTGCCGCTCAGCCAGTTCAATCCAAAGTCCAAGCAGCTGCCTGGTTCTCCAACTGGCATGGAGCTGACTGACATCTGGATTGTGTCGCGCGAGGAAAGCGCGGAGCTGGAAATTCACAGCGTCAAGTTCCTGCCAAGGGAGGTGGGGCAATGAACTACAGTGCATCGGTCGTTGATGAAGTCGCACCGGCCCGGTCGGAGGCGCCGCCTTCGGCGCGAGCTGCTGAAGCCACAACGCATGGCCAGGCAGAAAAGGAAGCTCGGCGCGCCGAGAGCCGGAGACTGGCCATTGCGGCGCAAAGTGGTTGCATCGAGTCATTCGAGTCGCTGGTCGGGCAGTTCGAGAAACCTCTTTACCACTTTCTTTTGACCAAGACCTGCAATCACCATCAGGCGGAGGATTTGCTGCAGGACACCTTCCTCATCACCTACCGAAAACTGGGCCGGTTCAACCCTGCCTACCCTTTTTCCTCCTGGATTTTCACCATCGCAAACCGGCTGGCCATTAGTCATTATCGGAAGCAAAAACCATTGGTGGAAGAGGTTGTATTTGCCATCGAGACGACCGCGAGCAGCGAGGTGATGGAGCAGGAGTGGACCCGCTCTCTATGGGCGCATGCCAAGCGGCTGCTTACGGAAAACCACTTCACCGCTCTTCGGCTTTTTTACAGCGAAGGCATGACCATCGACCAGGTGGCAGCAGCCATGAACCGGAATCCCAACTCGGTAAAAGTCTGGCTGCACCGCGCCCGAAAAAGACTGGCCCTGCAACTCAAGCCAACAGCTGAATAGGTTGATGAAAGTTTTCCAACGTGAAAAAAAATTTGAGATCTGGGCGCTCGCAGCAGCCATAATCCTGATGGTTGGCTGTGGTCGAGCACCCATTGGCGACCCCTCCGTGGATACCGACCAGTTCGAGACGCTCAGGAAGGAAGCCGCATCTCTAAAGTCCAAGCTGGCCAGCACTCAGTCGCACATCGACAACCTCCGCTTGGAACTCAACAACGGGGATGCGCAGGATGTTTCCGGGGGACTATCCGCACCCGACATTCTAGACGAGTTGATGGAGATCAAATTGACTTCCGGCAACCGCGGTAGAATTCAGCGCCGCATTAACTTTCTCTTCGAGAGCTTGTCGCAGCAGGGTGAAGTCGCCGTGCCCCATATCCGTGAGTTCCTCAACAGGATGGAAGATGTTGATTTTTCGGTACCAAAATCACCTAAGGATGAATCAAATGAACTCGAATACTGGCGCACTCGCATGGTTCATGGCCCACTCGATTTTGAGCAACCGCCTTCCCTTCGAATTGGCCTGATTGATATTCTGGCAGAAGTTGGCGGGGAAAAAGCTGAGAAGGCGCTGGCAGAAGTGCTTTCCACAACAGGCCGCGGTTTTGAAATCGCCTACACTGCAAAGAAATTGCAGAAATGGATTGGCAAGGATGCCTACCGTGACGAAGCTCTTGGTGCCGCGCACGAGCTTTTGGGCGAACCGATCGATGTCGCTAATGGAAACAAGTTTGATGCCGCTTCGCGACAGTACCTGTTCATGGTGCTGGAGATGTACAAAGACAAAACCTTCGTCCAAACTGCCCAAGGTCAACTGATCAAGGAGAATGGTAAAATCGATCGCTCCGTGTTGAGCTATTTTGAAAATATCAGCGAGGGAGGTGCCATCGACGCAGTTGTTCAAGCAATGCAAAGCGGGCAGCTCAGAGAAAGTGATATGAGGGAAATGGCTAGAGTAGCTGTGCAGGCAGTCGGTAAAAACGATGCCCAAGCTGACTCATTGTTCCAAGACATCATGACAAGCGACCAGTACTCCCTTGATGTCAAGTTGGAGACCATCCGCTCCATGGACAATGCGGAAGACCTTACTAACATGGACAAAAACGAACAAGCGACCGTTCTGCAGTCGCGATTGGCACTAATGAACACGATTCAGCTTGGGGATGACGACATCATGTCATGGGCGAATGAAATTTATTCCGGTAGAATAGAATCAAAAATACAAGGAAGAGGGTTTGATGATGAAAAAGCTTACGAGTCGATGCATGATTCCTTTCGTAAAATAAACGAACAGGTCAGGCGAGAATCACGGGGTGCGAATTCCGGCGCTGAAGTTAATAATCAACCAACGATTATCCGAGGGAATCCCGGGGATTGATCGTTTCTTAGGTAAATCGGCTATTCATTCACATAGTTGCCTAAACAAGTTTTTTCGAAAAATAATTAAAAAATAATATGAAACTAAATTCACTTCTCTCGGTCTTGCCCTTGGCAGGTTCAATGATTTTCGCCTCGTCTGTAATCGCAAAGGATGTTGACGATAAAAGCTCAGGGGGAAAACAGGTCTCTCTTTCAAAATTTGGTGCTGAACTAAAGTCAGCTGTTAAAAACGGCGAAATGTCCAAAGAAGAGGCTATGGCTAAATACCGAAAAGCCTTGGACAGCGGCACAATTGAATCGCTTGAAAAGAATCAGGAGGATGAATCGTTATTGACGCTTGACGGTTTTTTTCTGGGAGGGAAAGAAGATGACGATGGTCAATATCAAGCTTCATTTATCATTCAGTCCAAAAGCAAAGATAAAAGTGAATGGCCCAGAATTACCTTCACTGGGAAAAGGTTTAAATCGAAATTCAGTGATCTCGAAAAAAGAGATGCCGTCTTGATTAATCTAGGTGAAGGGACAGCCAAAAAAATGGCCGATGGAAAAGGCGGGGAGAAAAAAGGGAAATCCGTTGCCATGCGAAAAGGTGGAGGCAAGGGAGGTTCTGCTAATTTTTATTCCATCGTCATTGGTCGATTAAAATCCAAGGATATCGAACTGGGAGAATTTACCATGCAAGTCGACTATGCCACATTGAACAGATATAGCGCGGCACGGATAAAGGATGAGATTATGGGCAAGACGGTGAAGGTTACCGGCGTGTCAGGGCAATTCAGGGACAATCTCCTGCTGATTAAAACCGGTCAAACACTCAAGGTTCGCACTGGCAGCTATTCTTCAGACTCAAAAACACTGGCCTTTGCAAATAAATTCAACGTGCTCGAGCGCGCTCTGCCATTTAGCCCGGACGCACACGGGGTACCTCCAGAAGCATTCCGTGGATTTCAGGGAGTTCTAAAGGGAAAGATCGTTGAAGCCGGAGGCTACGAGGTGTTGCTGCATGCAGAAGAAATCACAAGCTTGGATGATGCCAGCACAGCCTCAGATGCCAATAGTATAAAGGGGAAGCTAGTTCGGATTAGTGGGTTTTATGATGACCACGCGGACAAGTTTAGTGAACTTCAGCCAAGCGACATCATTCAAGTTGGTGTACTCCATGCCAATCCCATATTTGACATGTTTAGTGTGACAGATGTTTTGGAGATCGTTGAGCAATAATTTTTTGCTAACTTAAATCTAGTACGGCAGCTGCTATATAAGCAAATCAGAGCTCAATGGATCTAATAAATAAAATTAATGGCCTTGCGACACTGCTCGGCTGCCTATTGATTGGAGTTATGGCCGTAAGTGCAGTTGAGGAAAGCCCTTCAGCGGCTTCCCGCTTTACTGAGGCAGATAACAAGGCCGTTCCTGACTTCCAGAAGCATGTCATCCCCTTGCTTGGAAAGCTGGGTTGTAGCTCTGCCAAATGCCACGGCTCATTCCAGGGCCAGGGTGATTTTCGGCTGTCCCTTTTTGGTTTTGGATTTCAGAAGGATCACGCAGCACTCGTAGCGGAAGCTTCCTCAGAGGACGGACATCGCATTAGTCCTGAGTTGCCTTCCCAAAGCCTGATACTTCTCAAACCAACAAAACAAATCAAACATCGTGGCGGGGAAATCATCAAACAAGATTCCTGGGAATACAACCTGTTGCATCGCTGGATAGAAACCGGAGCAAAGGGGGTTCAAATTACCAAGACGGATCAACCTCCTCAACAGAACCAACCCGAATTTTCAAAAGAAGGCATTCTATTCTTTGAAAACAGAATTCGTCCTCTACTTGAGAACAATTGCTATGAGTGTCATGGATTCAACATGCGCAAGGGCGATCTTCAGCTTAAATCACGTGAAGACGCCTTGCTTGGGGGCGGATCAGGAAAGGCGGCCCTTGTTCCGGGAAATACAGAGAAAAGCCTTCTCATTGAAGCGGTACGACACACGAATCCCGATCTGCAAATGCCACCTGAGCGAAAACTAGAGGAAAAGGAAATTGCAGATTTGGAACAATGGATCGCCATGGGAGCCCCCTGGCCAAATTCGTCTGATTTGGCTCCTGTCCAATCAGGAAAGAAACTGGCACAGCTCCATTATGAGCCGAAAGAAATCCTTTTTCAGAGCGCCAGCGATATCGCCCAGATCAGAGTCGTTGCCGAATGGGAAGATGGAGAGCGTGAGGACGTAACCTGCTTAACGCGCTTTCGGACCAACAACGATGCCGTGGCGGTTGTAAATGAATCCGGCTTGGCCAAGTCCATTGGAAAGGGTGACACCCACATCGTGGCATTATACGACAATGGTATTGCGGCAATTCCTGTCCTGCGACCGTTTACTGAAGAGCGCTTGGAGATTGATGTCACACAATATTCCAACCCCATTGACCGGTTTGTTGTGTCAAAGTTGGTCAAGTTGGGGATCACGCCATCCAAGCAATGTACGGACACAGAATTCCTGAGAAGGTTAAGCATAGATTTAACAGGCACACTTCCTTCTCCTGATGAAGTTTTGTCATTCATTGGCAATGACTCAGCCGATAAACGGACCCTTAAGATCAATGAACTGCTGGAGCGTCCATCCTACGCCGCCTGGTGGGCCAACAAGTTGTGCGACTTTACCGGCTGCAACCCGACTTCCATTAGTAGCCTTTTGGAAGTGGCCAGAGAGGATGGCTACATCAAGGCAACAAGATGGTACGACTGGATCTACGAACGAATTGCCAACAATGAATCCTACGTTGATCTGGTAGAGGGGATCATGCTCGCCGATATCTCGAGCGGTGTAGGGGAAGGAATGCCTTATTTCTGGACCCGCCAAAGCCTCGAAGAACCAAAGGACACAGCCATGTCTGTGGCCCACAGTTTCCTGGGGATTCAATTGCAGTGTGCGGAGTGTCACAAGCATCCATTTGATCAATGGACACAGAACGACTTTGTGGATTTCTCAAGTTTCTTTGACACTCCTATTTTAAAGAGAGGCCGCAAGGGAAGATCGTCAAAAGCTTCGGCCACAACTGAAAAGGAGTTGAGTCTTCTTCGCAGCCACACGGTTAAGGTTGGCGACAGCGATCCGCGCGAACCCATCATGGATTGGCTGCGCAAAGAGGATAACCCCTGGTTCGCCCGGTCTTTTGTTAATCGTGTCTGGGCCGGATATTTTAACGTCGGGATTGTTGAACCAACTGACGAGTTCACCCCATCCAATCCGCCCAGCAACCCCGAGTTGCTCAACTGGTTGACACAGGGTTTTGTTGCCAGCGGCTATGACATGCAATGGCTGCACCGGCAAATTGTCAGTAGCGAAACTTACCAGCGCGGTTGGCAGCCGAACGAAACCAACCGCGAAGACCGGCGCAACTACAGCCGAGCGATCCCAAGGAGAATTCCAGCGGAGGTCATTTATGATGCCATGAAGCAGGCCACGGCCGCCACGGATCAACTTGAAACGGTTCGAACAAACCTGAAGCGACGCGGAACAGGACATCTTTCCATGCGCATGGCAGGGACTCATGCCATGAAAGTATTTGGTAAACCCGATCGTGCCATCAACTGTGATTGTGAACGCGTCAACGAACCGACATTGTTGCAATCCATCTTTTTACAAAACGATCCTCTTGTCCGCATGCGACTGGCAGACAGCGGCTGGATTTCAGAGGTCGGCAAGAGCAAAGCAACCGATGAAGCCGACTTGATCCGTGAGGCCTGGCTTCGTTCTGTAAACCGCCCACCAACTCCAACGGAAGTCGATCGGGCCAAGGAGCACCTGGCCTCAGCCCAGTCAACCGAAGAAGGGATGGCCGACCTACTTTGGGCCCTCATGAATACAAAAGAATTTATACTGAACCACTAATAAGTCTTTACTACATATGAAAACATACCGCTTCGCTATCACATGCTTTTTAATTTCGCTGGCTTCCACAGCTTTTTGTGCAGGCACACACTGGAATCAATTCAGAGGTCCTAATGATGGGCTTGCACCAGATGCCAAACTTCCCATCGAGTTTTCAGGCACAAAAAACGTGCAATGGAGAACCCCTATTCACGATCTCGGATGGTCCTCCCCGGTCGTCTGGAAGAATCAGGCTTGGGTCACAACGGCAAAGGAAGATGGTTCCGAAGTGTTCGCCGTCTGCGTCAATCTTGAGACGGGAAAAATTGAACACGACATCAAAGTCTTTGATGTAGCCAATCCCCAGACCGAATTCAACAACCTGAACACGCACGCCACTCCCACCCCGATCATAGAGGAGGGTCGTATTTATGTGCACTTTGGGTCCTACGGCACCGCCTGCTTGGATACCAAGACCGGTAAGAAACTTTGGGAGCGTCGAGACCTGAACTGCGATCACCGGGTTCGCGCCGCCTCTTGCCCTATAATTGATGGAGGCTTGTTGTTTCTTACCTATGATGGGGTGGATCAGCAATTTGTTGCCGCCTTGGAAAAAGAAACCGGCGAGACGCGGTGGTTAACAAAAAGGTCATACAAGTCCGGTCGGGTTCCCCCAAAGAATAAGCCCAATGACAATCGCAAATCGTATGCCACCCCGACCATCATTGAGCACGATGGAAAAAAACAACTGATTAGCCCGGCCGCAGAGGCAACTTATTCCTACGATCCGGAAACGGGCAAGGAGTTGTGGTTTATTCGTCACGGATCTGGCTTTGGGTATAATGTTACGTGCCGCCCAATATTCAGGCATGGTTTGGTTTTTACCAACTCTGGTATATCCAAAAAACTTTTCGCCATTGATCCCTCCGGTTCTGGAGATGTAACCGATACTCACATCCGATGGACAACTCGGAGAGGCGTTTCTAATATCCCAGCTCCACTGGTTGTTGGGGACAACTTGTACATGATTAGCGATAGCGGCGGAATGGTGAGCTGCTTTGAAGCTAAAACCGGCAATCAAATCTTTAGCGAGAGACTGGGAGGACTTCAAAATCATTGGATCTCGCCTGTATGTGCTGACGGCAAGATCTACTTCTTCAGCAAGGATGGTGTTTCTTCAGTAATAGAGGCTTCCTCTGAATTTAAAATCCTCTCCAAAAATGAATCCGACACCGTATTTGTCTCCATGCCGGCCATTGCAGACGACTCAATGCTTATCAGATCCAATACTCACCTCTATCGGATCGCCAAGGGATACGAGATGGCCCCGCTTCCTAAAGTAGCTTCAACGAAGAAAACCAAGAAGTTCGCGAAAGGAACAGGCCTGGCATCCAAAGAAAAAACAAAAAGCAGTGCCAACTCTATTCTGGAAGTTTCAGCGTTCTATCTGGGAGGAAAAACCAACAGCGATGGCGTTTTCGAAGCCGGATTTCTGATTGAGGAAGAAGGTATCCCGAAGGGTGAATGGTCGAGGTTCACGTTCACCGGAGACAATTTTCGAGATTCTTTTTCCAGCTATAAACAATATCAAAAAGTAAGCCTGGACTTGGCCAAGCGGCAGGTCAGACGGAAAAAATAATTTATCAAGGGAATCAACATGAACTCTGCACTTTTTAGTCGGCGACAAATGCTCAAGGTCGGAGCCTTGGGGGGGCTCACGCTGTCGCAATATATGAGGCTACAGGCTAGCGCCAAGGAGCCATCGCAAAAACGGTCCGGTATTTTTATTTTTCTCGAGGGTGGCCCTTCTCATCAGGACACCTTCGATCTCAAGCCGAATGCACCGTCTGAATATCGCGGCGAGTTTAAGCCAATATCGACATCCGTTCCTGGCATTCAAATTTGTGAACACCTTCCTGAATTAGCCAAGCGCATGAAGGACTACGCCATCATTCGTGGCCTTTCCCACACCCTGGCCGATCATGGGATTGGGAAAAAATATATGCTGACCGGAAATCGCCCGTCCCAAACCTTAAGCCACCCTGAATACGGCGCTGTTGTGAGCAAGGTCCATCCGTCCGCGCGCGACCTTCCGTCTTACGTTTCAATAGATGAATCGTTTGTGGGCCCTGGCTATCTTGGCAATGAATTCAGTGCACTCACAGCCAACAAGCCAACATTTGGGATTCCCTACAGCGTCCGCGGCATTTCGCTCGAGGACGGTCTGACCGTCGAAAAATACAATTCTCAAAAGAAACTTCTCGACGATCTCGATACCGCATTTCGTGGTTACGAAAATCTCGACGAACAAGTTCGTGGTCTTGACCGTTTCGGCGAGCAAGCGCACGACATCATCAGCTCTCCTACCACCCGAAAAGCGTTTGATCTTTCTCTGGAAAAAACATCTGAATTCACAAGGTTTGGTAGGCACGAGTTCGGCCAAAGCTTGCTGCTGGCTTCACGGTTGATTGAAGCCGGCGTACACTTTGTCACTGTTCGGCTCCGTCCGGCAGAGTTTGATTTCGACACCCACTTGGATAATTTTTCCAAGCTCAGCGCCCTGCTACCGCCTTTTGACAAAGGCCTGTCTTCATTGATAGATCGGCTGAAGGAGCGGGGCCTTTTTCGTTCCACTGGAATCATGGTTGCCGGTGAATTTGGCCGAACACCAAAAATCAACAGCCAGGGCGGACGCGACCACTGGGCGCGCGCCATGTTTGCGCTGATGGCCGGAGGCGATGTCGAAGGAGGTCAAGTGATTGGTGAAACCGATGACCGCGCCGGGGCACCAGTCGGAAATGGATATTCTCCGGATGATCTGGCGGCGTCCTTCTTTCAAAACATAGGCATTAACTCAAAACACGAATTCCAAACCAACATCGGCCGCCCGATCAACCTCGTCCGCGACGGCAAACCTATTTCTCAACTGTTTTCATGAAACAATACATTACAGCAATCATAGCAGCTGCACTCCTTGTGGGATGCGGAGAAGCCCCGCCACCGAAACCTCCCGATATTTCCCTCTTTGAGGCGGCCGTAGCAGGCAATCTCGATGCGGTCAAACAGCACATCGCTGCGGGAACTGATTTGAATTTAAGAGATCCGAATCCCGTTGGCAATAAAGACACTGCATTGGGAATGGCGGCAGCGTTTGGCAAAACTGATGTGGCTATAGCACTAATCGAAGGGGGAGCTGATCTGGACACGAGAAACAAGGATGGATCCACGCCACTTCACGCAGCTTCTTTCTTATGTTACCCGGAAATCGTTCAAGCATTGGTGGACAAGGGAGCTGACAAGAACGCAAGAAACAATAGCGGCGGTACGGCCCTTGAAGGCGTCGAACTCCCATGGGCGGTAGCAAAGGGGATTTATGAGCTCCTTGATGGTATTTTATTTAAACCGCTTGGAGCTCCATTGGACTACGAACACATCCAGGAGACACGCCCCGAAATTATCGAGATACTGCGCTAATGAGTGAGGGAAGAGGCGATAGAATGTAACCAAATTTGAATGTTTCCTCTATAAAGTACTATCCGCCTCTTTAGGCACAGCGTTATTGTGGAATAATTCCATAGACTAAACGTATTATTATACCAGATTTATGAAACATAGATTCATTATACCGGTCGCAACTGCACTCCTTTTGGGGTGCACAGGTTCGGAGGCTCCGGCCCCGGAAGCAGAACCTCAAATCACCCCAAAGACTTCAACGGAAGCTCCCGCTACAAACATTGGCGGCAGCTTGAAGACATTGAAGCTCGACAATATTTTCCCTAGGGATCGGGTGCTTGAAGTTGACATCACTCTCGCCGACAAGGATTGGGACACGCTCCGTTATCAGTCGCGCAATTTTTTTGAGGCGCTGCAACCAAAGCGACAGTTTGAGGAGGTCGACTCCCCATACACCTATGTCGAGGCTAGCGTGACGATTGATGGCGTGTCGTTCTCCAACGTGGGCCTCCGCAAGAAGGGCTTTATCGGCTCGCAAAGCACTTCCCGGCCCTCGCTCAAGATTAAGCTGAATCACACCAATAAAAAAGTCGGCATCGAAGGGGTGACCACTTTGACTTTTAACAACAACAACCAGGACAACACTCTGATGAGCCAGTTCATGGGCTATGAACTGTTCAATGCCGCCGGCTCGCCCGCGTCCCGTTGTGCCCTGGCCAAAGTCACCGTCAACGGTGAAAACCTTGGAGTATATGCGCATGTAGAGAGCGTGAAAAAACAGTTGGCTAAGCGTGGCTTCGGAAACAGTAAAGGTACCCTGTACGAGGGGACAGTCGTGGACTTCCACGAGAACTGGGAGGGCAGTTTCGAGAAAAAGTTTGGAAAGGATAAGCCCGGCCGCGAGCACATTGTCAAGGTCATCAACGCGCTCAAGGGCAAAGATGGTGATATATTTTTTGGAGGGAAGGCAGCCGGTCGCGCCTTGGTGCCGACCAGTGACGAACACGACGGTAAGTGGGTCAAGCCGGCCTTTGAAGACTCCGCCTGGACCGCCGGTGAAAACGGAGCGGGCTATGAGCGTGAGGAGGGATACCAGCCGCTTATCAGTGATGGCTTTGATTTCGAGGAGCAAATGTACGGAAAGGCCACCTCGCTCTACCTGCGGTTCCCATTCAAGATCAATGACCTTGAAAAAATAAAATCTGCGCCCTCCCTTTTACTTCGAATGAAGTGCGACGACGGTTTTATTGCTTATATTAACGGTCACGAGGTAGCTCGTTTAAATGCACCGGAAGTTGCCAAATGGGATTCTGTGGCGACCGGAAGTGGCAACGATCAGGCGTCAATGCAGTTTTCGGCATATGATATTTCTGACCACAAGGACAAGCTTCGCAAGGGAGAGAATATTTTGGCGATCCACGGCATGAATAACAGCGAAAGAAGCTCCGATCTGCTCTTCGTCGCCGAGTTACAGACGAATGATTACGACTTGGAGAAGGAGATATGGAAACTCATAGATGAGGAGGCGTTTTACACTTTTTGGACTGTGGAAGGCCTGCTCAGTTTTTGGGACGGCTACTCCGGCAACCGAAACAATTTCTTTGTCTATCTCAACCCCGAAACCGACAAGTTCCATTTCCTGCCGTGGGGCGCCGACAGCATGTTTGAGAAATACAGCCCGCTCGGGGTCGATCGCCGATCGCCACGCTCCGTGCGCACCGTGGGCCTTGTGGCCCACAAGCTATACCAAATCCCGGCTGTCCGGAAAAAGTACGCCGCTAGCATGAAGAAACTCATGTCCTCACATTGGGACGAGGACAAACTCCTGGCCGAGACTGCGCGGGTCGAAGCCATGGTCGATCCGCATCTCTCCCGTGAACAGCGGCGCAAGGTCGATTACGAAAAAATCCGTCGTTTTATCCGCAATCGCCGCGCTGATGTCGAACGGGAAATCTCTGGCGAAGACATGCCACTATGGAGCGCTGCCCCGGAGCCACCGCCCGTGATCGGGGGTGAATGGGGGAGAAACAAGGGAAAAGGTGACGGCAAGGATTCGGAGAAAGATGGTAAATCTTCTGCCAAGGCCACTTCACTTTGGGACGCAGCCAGAACCGGTAATACTTCCCTGCTAAAGCAACTTTTGGACAAAGGGATGGATGTCAATGCCAAGGATGAGGGAGGCGGCACAGCGCTTAGCCTGGCGACCCTCGCCGGACACATAGAAGCGATGGAGTTTCTCATTAAGAAAGATGCCGATGTGAACCTTTCTGGCAATGATGGGAGCGCCCCACTTCACGGGGCCGCGTTCCTTGGTCAAGAGGGCGCCGCAAAACTGCTCGTTGAAGCCGGGGCAAACGTGAACGCGCGGAACAACAAGGGAGAGACTCCTATTGACTCCGGGGCCGCCGAGTGGAGCGAGGAGATGCAAGGAATCGTGGAGTTCATTTCTGCCATCGTCCAGGTCAAGACCGATGTCAACAAAGTGCGTGACGGTAGGCCCAAGGTCGTCGCCTTGCTGAAGGAGAACGGCGGCAAGGCTGGCAGTGATTTGGCTGGCAGCCTTGGCGGTCTTTGGGATGTCGCAAAAAACGGTGACTTGGCCAAGTTGCAGGAGGCTCTGTCCAAGGGCGCGGACGTGAACGGGCACGATGACAAGGGGATTACCCCATTGTCTTGGGCAGCAATGGCAGGCCAAACGGAAGCCGCGCAATTGCTCATCAAGAAGGGAGCCAAGATAAACGGCAAAAACAGAGATGGAGCAACGCCACTGCATGCATCTGCTTTTTTTGGGCAGACAGAAATTGTGGAGCTGCTTATAAAGAACAAGGCAAATTTAAATCTCACCAACGGCAAAGGAGAAACCCCAATGGATAGCGCATCCCATGGGTGGGATGAAATACAGGGCCTTATGCAGATTGTTGGGGGGATGCTACAAATGGAGGTAAACCTTGATCGCGCCAAGGCAGGTCGCTCCAAGATTGTCGATTTACTGAAAGAGAATGGCGGACGCAGCGGTGAGGATTTCCGTTGACCAGAGCCTTTTTTTGATGAACTACAACATATTGGACAATAATGGCCATTTTTCATATTCGGGCTCGTTATTCCTACTGAAATAATCATAAGATTAACTCCTACAGGAGAAATTTATGAGTGATAAACAATATGAAATGATTGGAGGCGACGGTGAACAGTATGGGCCATTCACTCTTCAGGAATTGCAGGAAACTCTTTCACAAGGGCGAGCCGATACGCAAACACAGATAAGGGAAACAGGATCAGAAGGATGGCAGCCACTTGGTCAACTTCTTAATCTCAGCGAGCAGGGACAAGCCCACAAGCCATTGGGTGCAGCTGTTCTCAGTGACCAACCGTTGGATATCAGTTTGGCGTTAAGCAGTGGATGGGCATTATTTAAAGAGCACATGGGTATTATGGTAGGTGCAGGGGGAATCTATTTTGGCATTTTATTCGCCGCTATAATGGTCGGCGCTATTATCCCATTCGCCAATATTTTCGTTCAAGGCCCTCTCACAGGAGGACTCATTATACTGACTCTTAACTTGTCCAGATACGATCAAGCTGACATAAGCGATATGTTTTTGGGTTTCAAAAATTATGGTTGGCTATTGCTTGTTACCTTGGTCCAGGGGGCTGTTATAGTCGCGGCTATAGTTCCAGGCGTGATTGTTCTGGTGGTCGGTGGCCTTCTTCCTGTAATGCAAGCCCAGCAGGCCGGAGGGACCCCGGAACTCGCCGGAACAAGCATCGCTTTATTAATCGTTGGTTTTCTCCTGTTATTAGTATTGGTGATGATTGCTGCGGTATGTACATATTTTTGGTTATTTTTAGTTGCTGACAAACGTGGAGAATTTGGAGAAGCCTTAGCCGCTGGCTATCGAGCAGGAAAAATGAACTTCTGGAGTATTTTAGGTTTGTCGATCTTGCTCGGCTTAGTTGTGATGGTCTCCGCTATCCCGTGCGGACTTGGGCTAATTTTCTCTATTCCTTGGTCTTTCGCTATTATGGCTAACGCCTACGAACAGATATTTTCTTCCTCTTTAGTGACTCGAGAGAGTGAATAGCCCTTCCTTCTTAGCCAGCAAACGATACCACGATCTAGACGCCCTACGGGCGTTTGCCATGCTGCTTGGGATTGGGCTGCACGGCTTCATGTCTTTTGTGCCAATCCCGCTACCAGTCTGGCCCGCACAGGATGTCAACCAGCACAACGGCTTCCTGTTTGCGCTACACGCCATACACGGCTTCCGGTTGCAGCTCTTCTTTTTAGTCAGCGGTTTTTTTACAGCAATGATGTTCCGGCAGCGCGGACTGCGAGGACTGATCAATCATCGGGCCAAGCGCATCCTACTCCCTCTGGTGGTTTTCACAATTCTCCTTAGCCCCGCCATCATTAGCATCGGGATTTACGGCAACGCCCTCAGCGCGAAGCGCGAAGGCGGCGAGACAATCTGGTCAGCGGCTAAGTCGGGTGATGTCAACGCGATCCACCGGCACTTGGCCGAGGGGTCCGATGCAAGCCAGCCGGACGCCGCCGGACTCACTCCCCTCTCGTGGGCGGCGCTGCTTGGCCAAGCGGAAGCCGCCGAGGAACTCATCGATAGCGGTGCGGATGTTCACGCCACTGACAACGACGGCGCCACCGCACTTCACTGCGCCGCGTTTATGGGCGAAGCCGCAATGGTCCGACTGTTGGTCAAGAGCGGGGCTAACATTAACGCCCTCAGTGATGATGGAGGCACGCCGCTCTCTGCAATCCAAACGGACGAAATAACCACCGAGTTCATTACATGGTTACTGCAGATACCCGTGGATTTAAAGAAAGTTGCCGCTGGTCGTATTGAAATCGGTGAGTTTTTGAAAGCCAAGGGGGCCCTCCCGAGCCAAGCTTTGATCGAGGATCCGATGGCTTGGCTCTATCCGCTCGTTCCTGGCTTCAAAACGATTCTCGATCAGCTGCCCGACTGGGCTCAGGTTGCCGCGATTGCGCTGGCCATCAATTGGCTACTCGCGATCATTCCTATCTTTCAGCACCTGTGGTTTCTCTATTACCTCGTTTTGCTGATAACCGGTTACGCCGTGGTGACCTGGGTCGCGCGTAAACTTAACTGGAACCCGTTACCAGCGTGGATCGTCGATTCGCCACTGCGCCTGATATGGCTCGTGCCACTGACATTTGTCCCGCAGTTTTTCATGGTGACCGACTTCGGTCCGGACACCGCCGCGAGCCCCATCCCTTGGCCTCCCATGCTGGCGTACTATGCGGTCTTCTTTGGCTTTGGCGCGCTATGCCACGGTCAAAAAGCATTCGAGAATAGTATCGGTCGCCGTTGGCCGGTGTACATGCTGCTCGCCCTCCCAGCACTACTGCTAGCGCTGCATTGGTATGAGCTTCGTGGCGGCATTTTCGTCACAAGTGAGTCGAAAGAATTGTCCCAGTTGTTGTACAACAACCTGCTTTGTACATTGTTCACGGTGCTCTATGCATGGTTGATGATCTTTGGCTTCATCGGGATGTTCCGACAGTTTTTCTCCAAAGGAAACCGATGCATCCGCTACATGTCCGACTCATCATACTGGCTGTATGTGATGCATCTGCCGCCAATCATGTTACTACAAATCTGGATGAGCGGTTGGCCTTGGCCAAGCGCGATCAAGTTCCTCGCTATCTGCATGGTCAGCACGGGGGTGCTGCTCCTGATCTACGAGTACGCCGTCCGCTACACATTGATAGGCACAATGCTCAACGGGAAAAAAACCCGGTACAACCCTAACAGCTTCGGGTGAAGTATTGCGCCTGGCACCCTAGGCCGCTACCGTGCGCCGCAGTGCTCTGCGGCACCCCTACCCCGGCAAAAGCGTAAGCCTGGATTTAACCATGAACATTTTAAAACCCATGTGGAAAGCATTCGATATTGCCCTTGCGATGTCGGGGCTCCGGCTGGATGCCGGTCGTTATCTTTTTGCATGGATTCCGTTGCTTGGCGCGAGCGTCTGGCTGGGTTATCAGGCTGAGAGATCCGAGTGGCTTGTTCAGTACGCTATCAGCACATGGGTGTTTTACTACGTTGGCATAAGCCTGATTCTCGGCACACGAATTAAGAGTGTTATGCTCAAAAAATTTGGTGCAAATAATGCCACTAAATTGTACGACATGATTTGCGGCCTGATGTTTTTCAATATCGGCTTAGGTGTTGCAGTAGTATCCCTACATTACGATGCGGCTATTCCAATGCCGCCGGCCATAAAATGGAGCCTTTTCGTCCTACTTACTGTGGTCGGTTTTGGAATCAAGTTTTGGGCAACATGGATCGTGGGCATAAATACTTATTATTTTCACGATTTGTTTTTGGAAAAATCTCACGGCGAGTATACCGCTCGCGGCCCTTACAGGCGGTTGGCAAATCCAATGTACGGCGTCGGAAATTTCCATGCCTACGGCCCTGCTTTGATTACGGGATCCCTTATAGGCCTGTCGTTTGCACTTGCTTGCCACATGGGGATTTACGCATTCTACTTCATCGTCGAAAAACCATTCATCCGGCGAATATACCAATCCGACTAAGCCTTGAAAGCCGCCACTTATGCGGCAATAATCACGGCTGTAGCCACTCGGGACACCCTATCTCAACATAGCTTTTACGCGGGCCAGTTGTATTTAGCGGGAATAAAATCCGGGCCTGCGCGTAGTTGTATGTGAGTGACTGGTTTAAGGCTCAGACAAAACCTAAAGCTTAAGGATACTGACCTGGAGTCGCTGTCCTATCAGGGCTTTGGTGTTGCTATGCAGCTGCTAAAACACCGTGAAGATGCCTTAGATGTGGTGCAGGAATCTCTGCGAAAGCTCGTGCATGGCGGCCAGTACAACGGAAAGCTTGGAACGCACCGATCCTGGTTTTTGATGGTCGTGCGGAACGGATCGTTGGATGTTCTACGCCGACGAAAGCCACACGACCCTGAGGCCTTGGCTAATCAAGCGGACAACAATAAAACCCCCGACGTTGCAACCGAGCGGAATGAACTGACAGAACTCCTAAAACAGGAGTTGAATTCCATGCCGCAGGATCAACAGGAAATTATCCTGCTTCGTGATCATCAGGACTTGAGCTACGCCGAAATCGCCGATGTGCTGGCCCTGCCTGCCGGCACGGTTATGAGCCGCCTGCACCGGGCTCGAAATGAACTAAGAAACCGTATGAAGAAGTATCTGCAATGAAACACGACTGCCAAGAAACCGAACTGTTAATTTCCGGCTACCTCGATGGGGAACTGACCCAGTCCGACAGGCAGCGTGTGGATTTGATCTTGGAAGATTGCAGACAATGCACCGAAACTTACCAGGAAATGAAGAAATTCCGGGAAGGTGTGGGCGATATTCCTTTCGATAAACTGACTAAAAAAGAGAAAATGACCGTGAATAAATACGTAACAACAAACACGTGGGCAAACGTTGGGCAACTCATGTTCATTATCCCTTTAATCCTTCTTTACGGAACCGGGGCGTTCCTTATGGTCGCCGGTGTGATCAATGACACGGAAGCCCCGTTATGGCTCAAGATCGGGCTACCTTCTATCATCTGTGGTCTCGGATTGATGGTCTTTACCGTGGTGGTCCAACGCATAAAAGCACACAAGACGGACAAGTATAAGGACGTCCAAATTTGATGAAACATCCATTCGAAGCATTTATTGTAGGTCTGTTCTTTGCTGCAACCATCGTGGCACAGGAACCCGACGCCGGACCGGCCTCTCCAGGGGACGACATCTGGACAGCGGCTCGCAAAGGCGATCTGACGGCACTTCAGCAACATATAAATGCCGGGATTGATATTGAAGCTCAGGATGAAGAGCATGAGTCCACTCCACTTCATCACGCTGCCTATTATGGTCAGGTTGAAACGGTGAAATGGCTTGTCGAAAAAGGCGCGGGGAAAAACGCACGCAACAACGATGGGATCACCCCATTGGATGCTGCCTATGCTCGAATAGAATCCGATGAGTTTGACAGTGATGCCCGAAAGGCCAAGCGGGAAGTCGGCGAATACCTTGACAGTATCGGCGCGGAAAAAAAAGAAGTCCATTGGTATGATTTTTTGTGCTGCTTTAGTTGTCCGGCGTTGTTCATTTTCGGCATCCTTTACGCTGCATTCACCAAGCCCAAGCGGGAGGAGATTCCGACACCCTCAAAGCCGATCATGGTGACGACATCGCCTCAAATCGCCGGTAAAAAAGTAGTGCGCACGCTCGGACTGGTCCGGGGTAATACCATTCGTGCCCGACATCTTGGGCGGGATATCATGGCTGGACTTCGGAATATCGTTGGGGGTGAGGTAACTGATTATGGAAAATTATTGGCTGAAAGCCGCGAACAGGCTCTCGACAGAATGTTGGCACAGGCCGATGAACTTGGAGCCAACGCTGTTATAGGCTTGCAGTTCCAGACCTCGGTCGTGATGGCAGGCGCTGCAGAAATGATGGCCTTTGGAACAGCAGTCGTGGCGGAAGATGCTTAAACACCTCAAAGACCAGATATTGTGAGTGAAAAAAAACTTGCGGAATCGGGGTCCAATATTGGTCAGTTCCTGCCCATTTTCGGCTGGATTCTTGTTTACGGTGTCGGCGCCTTTTGGTTATGCCAGGAAGTGATCACTGATGCGGAATTTGCCCGCACGGCAGATCCGGAGGATAAGGTGCCTTTTTTTATCCACTTCGGTGTGCCAACAATGATCATTGGAATTGGTATTCTGTTTTTTTCGGTGCTCTTCCAGCGCCTTAAAGCCGCCAAGACCGACAAATACATTGATGTCCAAATTTAAATATGAGTGAGACCAATAAAATGATAGTTGTCACAACCCCCACTGTTCCAGAAAAAACCGTCGTGCGTACGCTTGGCCTTGTTCGTGGTAATACCATCCGTGCGCGCCATGTGGGCAAAGACATCATGGCGGGCCTCCGGAGCATCGTCGGCGGTGAAGTCACCGAATACGCCAAGTTGCTTGCCGAAAGCCGCGAGCAAGCGATCGACCGTATGACAGATCAGGCCGAAGAACTGGGTGCCAACGCCATCATTAGCGTGCAGTTTCAAACCTCGGTGATCATGAAGGGTGCCGCTGAGATGATGGCCTACGGCACTGCGGTCGTTGTGGAGTAAAGGCGCTTGGCCACGCGCTACTTCTTCTTCGCACCGCCCTTGGGCAGGACATGCATCATACCGCGCATCAGTAGCGCGTGGCCGGGGAATGTACAGACGTACGGGTAATCCCCCGGCGCCGGTGCCGTGAAGCTGATGACCGATTTCTGCTCATAGTCGATCATAGTCGAGCCCCACAAAATCTTCGGGGTGTCGGGACGCCACTGTTTTTTGAAGCCATCGTTGGCTAGCAGAATGGCGAGTTTAGCCACCTCGTCGGCTGTGCCTGGCTTGACGATGAGAAGGTTGTGCGGCGGGAAGTCGTTGTTAATGAAAGTCAGCTGCACCTGCTTACCGGTCTCGACGCTGAACTCTTTTTTGTCGTAAAGCATCTTGTCCTGCACGGTGCTGATAGTGATACGAAATGGCTTTTCTCGCTTGGCACCACTCGCTGCCATATCGAGTGAATAAAAGCCGGTGCGTGCAGTGACATAGAGCGTCTTTAAATCCTTGCCCCCGAAAACGACGTTGGCGGGATTCTCTGGAAATTTAAGATCCCCGATCTGGTTACCTTCCGGGCTAAACACTTTTACGCTACCAGAGGTGAGGTACACGTTGCCATGTTGGTCGAGCGTCATGCCATCCGAACCGCTTTCGCAAAACAATTCACGGTTCTTCAGCGTGCCGTCGGACTGAATGTCGTAGCGGTATATTTTTTTGTCGCCGATATCGGCAATGTAGAGTGTCGAGTCGTCCGGCGTACCGACGAGTCCGTTCGGGCGCTTGAAACCATCTGCCACGCGGATCACTTCTCCCCCAGGAGGGATATAGTACACATGTTCCCCGTCCTGCGTGTGCTCAGTGTTGCCGTAGTTGGGGTCTGAGAAATAAACCCCGCCCTTTCCATCAATCCACAGGTCGTTTGGTTTGTTAAACTTGTTACCACCGTATCTCTTCGCCAGAGAATTGGAATCGCTACCATCAGAGGTGTAGGCCGTGACGCGCTTGGCCAAGCCCTGACAGGCATAAAGGCTGCCATCCTCAGCGAAGAATAGGCCGTTGGCCCCGTTGGAATCCTCGGCAAATGTAGAGAGTTTCCTGTCGGCGACCGACCATTTATGGATCTGGTTGTTCGGGATGTCGGTGAAATATACATCGCCGTTGGCCGCCACGGCCGGCCCCTCTGTGAACTTGAAGCCGCCGGCCAGCTTGACCGGCTTGGCTCCCGGCGCAACGAGTTCCGCCGCGCTGCCCACGATTGGCCAAGCGAGCGCCGCAAGAAGCATGAAGGGGTTTCTCAACGTAATAACCATCCGCTTGACTTAGAGATTATTGTCCCAAAACTGCTTCACGGTCTTGGCGGAGATGCGGGCGTGCTCCACGGGCGAGTTGAGTACCTGCTGTAGCAACGCCTCGTTCTTCTTGTCGTTGCGCTGGTAAATCCAAAGCGCCTCCAGAAAATGATGGGCGTCCTCCTTGGCCTTGGGATCGAGCTGCGCGATCCACTTGTCCGTGGCGTCGAGCACCTTGCCGCTCGGGTGTTCGGACAACTCCACGCGGGCGCGCTGCCGGATGCCGTTGATTGGGTGCTTGAGCAGGTCGAGCAGGTCGCCGATCGACTCGCCGTCCACGTTCATGTGCTTGGAAAGTTCGCGGCCCTCGTAGGTCACGCGGTAAATGCGGCCGTGCGTCTTGTTGCGGTTCGGGTCGCGGACGTTGTGCTGCATGTGGCCGACGATGACATTCTGCCAGTCAGAAACGTACAACGCACCATCGTCGCCAATCTCGAAGTCGGTCGGTCGCAGGTTTCGATCTTCGGAGACGAGCAAGTCGTGCGTCTCGGTGCCCCAGACATCGCCCTCGTCATCGTATTCCATCGTGTACTGCTTGATGCCAAGGAATCCGATAGCGTTTAAAATAAGAAAGTTCCCGTTGTTTTCCTCGGGGAAATGGTCGCTGGAGAGGATGCCGCTCGAGCAGACCGGGCGAACGGTTTTCTTTAACAGCGTCTGCATCTTGAAGCCGCCCTTGCCGTTGGGGCGAACTTGGTAGGCGCGGCCGCCGGTGCCGTCGGTGGCGTAGTGGTAGCCCCAGTAGTCGAAGCTGATGCCGTGCGGGTTCGGGCTGTTGTTGGCGTGATGCGAGAACTTGAACGTGCGCGGGTTAAATCGATACATCGCCGAGGCAGTGTCTTTGCGCGGCCCGCTCCACGGGGTCTCGACATTGCTGACGTGGAACACGCCGCGTTGGTAATAAATGTAACCACCCGGCCCGTAAACGAGGTTGTTCGCGGCATGATGCGTGTCGGCAGAATCGAGCCCGTGGAGCAAGCGCTCTCTTACGTCGGCCACGTCGTCGCCGTCGGTGTCTTTGAGGTAAATCAGATCCGGCGCGCTGGCGACGATGACGCCGCCGTTCCAAAACTCGAAGCCAGTTGGGTTTTGCACCTTGGCAAACGTGATTATTTTATCGGCAACGCCGTCGCGGTTTTCGTCCGGCAAAATGACGAGCGCGTCGTTGGTTTGCTTGAGCGGCTCCCACTTGGGATACGTCGGCCAGACAGCGGCCCAGAGGCGGCCCTTCGTATCGACGCCCATCTGCACCGGGTTGATCATGTTGTCGAACATCTCTTCCGAGGCGAAGACATTGGCCTTCATCTTCGGCGCGAGCTTGAGCTTGGCTAAGGTCTCCTCCGGCTTCAGGTATTTAACGGAGCCTTCCTTGCCGGTATTGCTGCTTGGCGAGCCTCCTCCCACGTTGGAAATGACCTTCACCGGTGCCGGCACATTGCTGTCGCCGGCCTTGATGGCTTTGCCGTTGGCGGCGGCATGGATGACCTTGTCGCGATTGGCCGTCATCACGTCGATCATCTTTAATTCCTGCTGCAACACCTCGCGGTTGGTTTGCTTGTCGTAGAAGGCCAAGCCGGAGCGGCCACCCCAGACGTCGTTACCGTCCGTGGCGCGGTAGCGGTTGTACCAGTGCCAGTTCTTGTCCAGCACGGCGGCGTTGATCTTGGACAGTTTGCGAGCCCTCGCTCGAGGCAGTTTGCCAAACAGGCTTTTGTGGATGCCGCGCGCGAGTTGCTTATTGCCTTCGCTTGTCAAGTGAATGCCGTTGATCGTCAGCGGTGTTTTGCTTCTCGCATAATATTTCTGCGACTGGCCGAACAGATCCACGAACTCAACCCCTTTTTCGTTGGCGACCTGACGGGTGGCTTCTGCGTACTTAGCTAGACGCTCGTTGTTGGCAACGCCGTCCGGCAGGTTGGCTTGGCCAAGGTTTTCATGGGCGATCGGCGAGAATATCACGACACGCGGGGCGCTCTTACCGTTGTATTTCTTGCCGTTGATTTCATCAAGCCACTTGACCAAGTCGGCACGGTAGGCGTCAGGGCTGTTGTCGAACGACTCGTTGTAGCCCCAGAACGCGAGAATCACATCTGCCTTGGAAATCTCAAGATACGCATCGGCACTCGGGAACCCGCTGTTGCGCGGGCGGTTGTTCACTTTGTCGCCGCCGAAGCCGTGATTGCGAAACACCAGTTCCTTGTCCGGCATGGCGGCTTGCGCGTAGCTCTCGAGCCAACCGTGGTGCTGCATGCGCTCTGCGAGCGCGTTGCCGATGAGGACGACATGGTCGCCCTTGTTTAACTCTAGCGCTTGGCTCGTTGTCATGCCAAGCACGGCGGCCGCAGCAAAGCCGAGCAGCGAGATTTTAGGGGTATGGATTCGTAGGTTCATCATCTCTAAAATGTTATTCAGTAATTCTCTTAGGAAAAACGCAGGAACGTTGCCCCTCCATCTCAGGGAGACAGACGCCCATGCGGTTTAAACATTCAAACTGGGCGGGAGTGTTACCAGCCATCTCCCCCGGAGTAAACCGCGAAAACCGTGCCTCAATTCACCTAAACACCCGACGGAAAAGGTCGATGCTCTTGGCCACGCCTTCGTCAGCCGGGGCTTTGCCCTCGAACTCCAGCGACACGTAGCCGGTGTAGTTCACGCTACGCAGAATCCTTGCCACGCGCTCGTAGTCGAGATCCAGTGTGTACCACTCGCCGCCGCCGTAGTAGGTCTTGGCCTGCACGAAGTCCGCCTTGGGAGCAATCTTCTCCAGCTTGGTGTAAGGATCCTCGAGGAAGTTGCCGGTGTCCATCAACAACCCCAGCCACGGCGAGTCGATGGCGTTGACAATGCGCAGCAGTCCCTCCGGCGAACGGGTGAGGCCCCAGTGGTTTTCCAGTGCAAGCATCACGCCGCACTCGGCTGCCTTGGGCAGGCATTTCTCGATCGAGTCGATACACCACTTGAATCCCTCGTCCAGCGTGTGGCCCGGTAGCAATGGCTCCTTGCCGCGCAACTCCATCAACTTGTCGAACGACTTGACCGTACCCCAGCGGCCGGAGTTAAGCCGGATACACGGTATGCCCATGCGGTACGCCAATTCGATGCACTTCTTCGTATGCTCAATGTGTTTGTCCCGCACAGCGGGATCTGGATCGACAAAGTCCTGATGAATTGACAGGCAGATCAAGTCGACACCGTTCGTGAACGCGTGCCGCTTGAGCTTCTGCAAATAGCTGTTGTCCTCCGAATCCATCTGCCGATGGAGGATGTCCACCCCCTCGACGCCAAGCCGAGCTGTCTTGTCGATCACCGTCTCGATGGACACCTTCGGATCGCGGAAATGCCAATACGAATAGGACGAAATACCGAGCTTGATGCGCTTGTCCGATGGCGCGGCGGCTGCGGCCAAGCGCGGGAAGCCGGTCGTGCCTGCCACGGCGCCAAGCGCGGCGGCCGTACCGATAAAATTTCTGCGGGTGAGTGCAGTCGATGAGTTGTTCACGGGAGGCAAGTATTGCGATGCCCCTGGCCAATGTCGAGGTCGCTTGGCCAAGCGGCAGGCTTGACGCGGCCAAGGAGAAAACCTACTCTCCCGCCGCTCTGGCCGAGCCGATTACCGGTGGCTGAAGCCCCCAACTTTTAACGAAATATTCCTGTGGAAGTAACCATTACAGACCTGTCCCCGTGCAAGAAACAGCTCCGCATCGAGATCGACGTCGAGACTGTCAACGCCAAGTTTGATGCCGTGGCGAAGGACTTCCGACGGCATGCCCATCTGCCCGGTTTCCGGCAAGGCAAGGCGCCGTTGGCCAACGTCATGCGGTCCTACGGTGACAAGATCGGAGAGGAAGCTAAGCGTACCCTCATGTCCGACAGTTATGCCAAGGCTCTTAAAGAGAAAGAGCTCCGCCCGGTGATCATGCCTGAAGTCGAGGAGTTGCAGTTTGGACACGGCAAACCGTTCCAATACCTTGCCACACTCGAAGTCACCCCCGCCTTTGAAATGCCCGAGTACATCGGCATAGAAGTCGAGAAGGAGCGCCGCTCCGTCAACGATGCGGACATCACCAAGGCGCTGGACACCCTGCGCGACCAGCGAGTCAGCTACGCGGACATGGATCGCCCCGTCATGGAGGAAGATTTTATCGTGGTCAACTTCACTGGTACAATTGATGACAAGCCGATCACCGATCTCATCAAGGTTGCCCGTGGCTTAACGGAACAGAAAAACTTCTGGCTTCACAAGACACAAAATCCGCTGATCCCCGGCACTGTCGAGGCCTTAATCGGATCGAGCAAAGGCGACAAAAAAACCGTGACCCTCACTATCCCTCAAGATTTCGTCTACGAGGAAATTGTAGGTAAAGAAGCCAAGTACGAGATCGAAGTCGTGCAGGTAAAGGAAAAATCCCTTCCGGAACTTGACGACAAATTCGCCAAGGGCTTTGGTGCCGAGAGTATGGAAAAGCTACGTGAAGGAGTAGAGAACGACCTTAAAAATGAGCTCGAGTATTCAAAGAAAAAATCTATCCGCAACCAATGCGTGGATAAGTTGCTTAGCGACGTAAACTGCGCTCTTCCCGAAACAATTGTCAACGAGGCCACTCGCGCGGCCGTACACAACATCGTCCAGCAAAACCATCAGCGCGGTGTTGGCAAGGAGATCATCGAGGAAAATAAGGACAAAATTTACGCCAACGCAAAGACCGACGCCGAGGTGCGCGTCAAAGCAAATTACATCCTTTCAAAAATTGCTGAAAAGGAAGGTATTAAAGTCACCGACCAGGAACTCAGCCGGCAAGTCGCCGCCATGGCGGCACAGCAGAAGGTCAAGCCGCAGAAACTGGCACAGCAGCTTAAGGACAACGGTACTATCTACCAGGTTCAGGAGGAAATCTTGAATGCAAAGGTTATTGATTTGCTTGAGGAAAAAGCCAAGGTCACCGAAATCGACCCCAAGCCGGAGGCGGAACACAACCACTCCCACGAACACGGCGAAGGCCATGATCACTCCCATTAAGCCAAGCGCGTTGGGTTGACGTTTGGGATTGCTTGTGAACAATCGGCGGTCATGCACGAGTACATCGAACGCGTCGTTGACCTGACCGATCCCAACGAGACTGAGCTGCACAATCTCTCTCTCGCCGAGGCTCGCCAACGCATGCTTGCCGCCTCGCCGGAAACCCTCCGCGACTTCGACGGTTCCTTCGCGCTCGTCGCCAAGGACGGCAAGTCGGTCAAGCTGGCCCGCTCGCTCGACCGACCGCTGCGCTACTTTTTGGCAAAGCAAATAGAGGGGCCGGCGCTCATCATTGCTCATCGCATCGATGCTATACGCCAATGGCTCGAGGAGCAGGGATTTGGTGATCAGTTTCATCCGTATTACACGCGCATGGTTCCAGCGCATTATTTAGTGACCATCCAGCTCGTCGGCTGCCCGGACCCCGACCCTACATATGAACGCTTTTTCAATCCGCGCCGCAACAACTACTCCACCGACCTCGGCTTGATTGGCCACGACTACATCGCCGCGCTGAAAAATGAAGTTCGAAAATGGCTCGAGCGCATCCCGGAAACCGAGCCGGTCGGCTGCTGTTTCTCCGGTGGGATCGACAGCGGCGCGGTGTTCCTGGCAACGTACGCTGTGATGCGCGAATTGGGCTACGACCTTGGCCGGCTCAAGGCGTTTACGCTGAGCTTCGGCGACGGTCCCGACCTGCAGCAGTGCAAGAATTTTCTCGGCAAGCTGGACTTGGGAATGTTCCTCGAGACGATTGAGTCCAGCCTCGGCGACATCGACGTCGCAGAGACGATTCAAATCGTTGAGGACTACAAGATACTCGACATCGAGTCCGCCTCGATGGCGGTTGCGCTTTGCCGCGGCATCCGAAAAAAATATCCTGATTGGAAATATCTCATCGACGGCGACGGCGGCGACGAAAACCTGAAGGATTATCCGATTGACGAAAATCCGGAGCTGACGATCCGCAGCGTCGTCAACAACCAGATGCTCTATCAGGAAGGCTGGGGCGTCGGCACGATCAAGCATTCGCTCACCTACTCCGGTGGCTTAAGCCGCTCTTACGCCCGCACCTATGCTCCAGGCCATCACTTTGGATTTAAGGGGTTTAGCCCGTTCACAAGGCCGGATGTGGTTGAGGTGGCCGAGGGTATTCCTTTCGTTGAGTTAACCGACTACGATGTCGACAAGCTGTACGCGCTTAAGGGAGATATCGTCGCCCGTGGCGTTAAGTCAGCGCTTGGTTTAGATATGCCGGTTTTTGAAAAACGCCGCTTCCAGCACGGGGCAACATCAGTTGATTCGCTCCGCGAAAACATCCCTGCCCGTGAGGGGCAACTCCGTAAAAAATTCCTCGAGCTTTATTCCTGACACCCCCGCAGATACCGGGATGACTTATCCGGAATCCCCTGCCGCACGCAGCCAATGGATAATAGGGCAGCGCGGCCAGAAGAACACGCTTGACCCAAGCCGCCCCTACGCCTGGCTGCTCGAGAAGGAACGCGATGAAGACGGCTCTCTCGTTGATTGGTTGACGATCTTTCTCACCAACAAGGAATGCCCGTGGCGCTGCCTGATGTGCGATCTCTGGCAAAACACCCTAGACGAAACCGTGCCCGACGGGGCCATCGCCGGGCAGATCGACTTCGCGCTTGGACAGGCAGAACGCGAGTGCGGCGGCTTGGCCAAGCTGCGCAATGTCAAACTCTACAACGCTGGCAGTTTCTTCGATGTCAAAGCCATCCCAAAGGCAGAAGATGCCGCGATCGCAAAGCGCTTGGCCAATTTTAACCGTGTCATTGTTGAGTGCCACCCGGCTTTGGTTGGGGATCGTTGCCTCCAATTTCGCGACCGACTTAGCGGCCAACTCGAAGTGGCGCTTGGCCTCGAGACGGTTCATCCGGAGGCACTGCAAAAACTCAACAAGCGAGTGACTCTCGATCAGTTCCGCGCCGCCGCTGAGTTAGTCACTCAAAATGGCATGGCCCTGCGCGCTTTTGTTTTACTTCAGCCGCCATTCATTCCTCCGGAAGAAGCCGTCGAGTGGGCCAATCGTTCCGTCGATTTTTCGCAGGATTGTGGCGCTAAAGTCACCTCGCTGATCCCCACCCGAACCGGCAATGGCGCGATGGATCGGCTCGCCACCGCTGGTCAATTCAAAGAGCCTACGCTTGACCAGCTGGAGGACGCGATGGACTACGGAGTTGGCCAGGCTCGCGGGCGCGTCTTTGCAGACCTCTGGGATCTAGGCCGCTTCTCAAGCTGCGAGACCTGTTTTCCCCAACGCAAGTCCCGCTTGGGCAAGCAGAATGACACCCAGCAAGTCCCCATCAGGATCACTTGCCCAAGCTGCCGTTGACCGGGCTTAGGTTGCAGTTTAGCTTGGCGTCTCGCTATGGGATCGGATCATTCAGTAAATCAGAGACTTGAAAAATATCTGCGGTTGCATCCCTCGCTCGACGAGGATGTGTATATTGCCAAGTCAGCGGTGGTGTTAGGCGCGGTGACCCTCGGGAAACAATCAAGTGTCTGGTACAACGCCGTTCTGCGAGGCGACATTAACGAGATCGTTGTCGGCGAAGGGTCGAATATCCAGGACAACGCAGTGCTTCACAACGCCGACGACTTTGGCTGTTACATCGGTGACTACGTGACCGTCGGCCACTCGGCGGTTGTGCATGCGTGCCGCGTTGGTGACGAAACACTGGTGGGAATGGGTGCCACCATTCTCGACGGGGCGGTGGTTGGCAACCAATGCATCATCGGCGCGAATGCACTTGTGAAACAGGGACAAAAAATCCCTGATGGATCGATGGCGGTGGGCAGCCCGGCAAGAGTGATCCGTAAGCTCTCCGACGAAGACCGGGCCGGACTTAAAAGCTGGGCTACTAAGTACGTTGCCAACGCGGCATACTGCCTGAAGCACGGCATCAATGTAGGGGGACCGCTGCAGACTTCGTAGCCCACATTGAGCTTTTGTTCCGTCGATGAAAACCGTCAAGCTGGCTCAGTATGCCATGGCCACCCGCTTTGAGCTGGTGTTGCATGGGGACGATGAGCCGGCTCTTCGTGCCATAGGGGAAGAAGTGTTCAATGAAATTTCAGCTCTTTCGGAACAGTTAAATTTTCATTGCCAAGACAGTGAAGTCAGTCACATCAATGCCAATGCCTCGCTTGGCCCTGTGACTGTTGAGCCGGGTTTATTCCGTTTGCTTCAGGAGGCTAAGCTCATTCACAAACTGAGCGGCGGCGCGTTTGACATTACGATCGCTCCGCTGATGAGGTGCTGGGGGTTTGCTGATGGGCCGCGCCTCGTGCCTTCACCTCGTGCCTTGGCCGAGGCGCAGCAATGTGTCGGAATGGATTGGGTTCATCTGGACGCGGATAAATTCACGGTGCAGTTTGAGCGGTCCGGCGTGCAGGTGGATCTTGGAGCGGTCGGCAAGGGATACGCCCTGGAAATTGCGAATGAGATTTTACGCGATGCGGGTGTGGCAAGCGCCTTGATTCATGGTGGAACAAGCTCGGTATGTGCAATCGGCTCGCCTCTGGATGGGGAGTTTTGGAACATAGCAATCGAGCATCCTGATACGGCTGTTCCTGACCATGAAAGGATTGTGGCCATGGCCAAGTTACAGGATGAGTCGTTTAGCGTGTCTGCTGGCTGGGGTAAAGCATTTGAAGAAAACGGGGTTTCTTACGGTCATGTCTTGGATCCAGGCCTTGGCCAACCGGTGCAAAACGCCCTTTTGGCTGCGGTGGCGTTGCCAAGCGGAACGGCTTCCGACGCTTGGTCCACCGCGCTGCTTGTCGCGGGGGCCGCGGGGGCCGCGGCGCTTGGTAAAGCGTCGGTTGGCTCTCGCTCACTAATCATGCTGCCGTCCAGCGAATCTGGATATCGACTGACTAACAATGGTTTTTATATGCCGGAACGATAAATTTGCTTTGCGTCGGCTTGGGCCTCGCGCAAACTGCCTGCCGCTCGGCAGTCGAGTTTTTAGGGCCCATAGCTCAGCGGTTAGAGCAGACGACTCATAATCGTTTGGTCGGGGGTTCAAATCCCTCTGGGCCCACCATTCCCCATCATGAGCGCAGCAATGGACCAATTGATCTTCGATGATGGCTGTGGTCTTTGCCAACGGGGCGTTTGGCTGCTCCAGCGGTTTGACTGGTTTAAAACAATCACACTCGTTCCCTTCTCAAATGCTGCTGATCTCTTGGTCGCACACTCCATCACGACTGAAGCCATGATGAAGGCGATGCACCTTGTCACCAGGGACGGGCGGGTGTTTGCCGGCGCGGAGGCGGTTCGGGAGTTCGGTATAAGAATGCCGCTGCTGTTCCCCCTGGCCTTGGCCATGCGGCTTGGATTCGTCCTGCACTTGGCAAAGTGGGTTTACAAAAAGATCAGCGGCAACCGATATGTGCTCAGCCGTCTCTTTAAACGCGAAGGGAAAATATGTCCATTGCCCCGAGACAGTTGAAAACATTGCCGCGCGTTATTCGCGTTGGCACACTCCGCCGGGCATGAGGGAATACTTCCTGGCATGGTCGGAGGCGCTTGAGCAGTTTGTCCTGGATGTGATTTATGGGCAGCGCAGGGGGAAGCGCGCCGCTTTGCTTCGCGCGGTTCTTTATTTACTATCGAAGGTGTTCACTGTCGCCGTCAAAGCGCGGCTATTCCTATACAACTTTCGCATCCTGCGCGACTCCACACTTGGCGTGCAGGTGATTGCGATTGGCAACCTCACCGCTGGTGGCACCGGGAAGACCCCTGTTGTGGAGAAGTTTGCCAGGGAACTTCAAGACGCAGGCCGCACGGTGGCCATCCTCAGCCGGGGATATCGCTCGAAGCCGGCTCCATTTTTCCACCGGCTCATCAACAAGCTGGACAGCATCCCACCCAAGGTCGTGTCAGATGGACAATCTCTCCTGCTGGACTCGGAGACAGCAGGCGATGAGCCTTACATGCTGGCTTCAAACCTCAAGGATGTGGTCGTGCTTGTGGACAAAGACCGCGTCAACGCCGGGCGTTTTGCCATTGATAAATTTGGGTGTGACACCTTGTTGCTCGATGACGGGTTCCAGTATTGGAAACTGAAGGGGCGCCGGCGTGACGTGGTGTTGATCGACTGCCAGCAGCCGTTTGGCAACAACGGGAAACTCCTGCCTAGGGGAACCCTTCGTGAGCCGCCGTCCCACCTGTCCCGTGCCCACATCGTTTTTATCACAAAGAGTGATGGCAACACTGAGGAATTACGGGGTAAAATCAGTAGACACAATTCTTCTGCTAGCATCATTGAGTGTGTGCACAGCCCTCTTTATTTTGAGGATGTTTTTACAGGGGAACAGGCCGGGCTGGAACTTTTGAAGGGGAAGAAAATTGCGGCGCTCAGCGGGATAGCTTTGCCTGTCAGTTTTGAGGAAAGCTTGATTAAGCTTGGTGGCGATCTGGTTTATTCCAAGCGGTTTGTGGATCATCACCGCTTCACACAGCAGGAAATACTAAATGTAATCAACCGCGGAAAAACCCGGCTCGCGGACTTCATTGTCACCACCCAAAAGGATGCCGTCCGCTTCCCTAAGATCGACCGGCGCGATCTGCCCATCTACTTCATGCGGGTGGAAATAAAGATAATTAAGGGTGCTAAGAACTTTCAGGAGTGTGTCCGTCAAATCTGCTTCCAGTAAAACAGTGGATTCTTTCTTTTATATCTTGGCCAGATCCTTCGTTTTCGTTGTCCAGTTGATGCCCTTAAAAGTGGTGGCGCTGACTGGCCGGGCAGGAGGGATTTTAATATATTATTTGGATGCGAGGCACCGCAGGGTCGCTGTGAATAACCTGTTGGCTTGTCTGGGTAATTCACATTCTAAAAAAGAAATTATTTCTCTCGCTAGAGAAAACTTTTGTCGTATCGGGGAAGTGTACCTTTCTGCGTTGAAGACGGCGGCCATCCCCGGAGATAAAATTGGCTCTGTGCTCTCGGTCAAGGGTGCGGAGAACCTCCGCTTGGCCAAGCGGGAGGACGGTTCCCTCCCCAGTTTTTTGTTTGCTATCGGGCACTTTGGAAATTTTGAGATGTACGCAAAAGCTGGGCTTTTCATTCCTGGTTATGAGCTTTCCACAACTTATCGGGGGTTCCAGCAGAAATGGTTGGAGCGCTTGATCTTGTCACTCAGAAATAAATCAGGAACCAAATTTTTTGACCGCCGATGGGAAGGGAGGAAACTTCGGTCGTTCATGAAAAGCCAGGGAACCATCACTGGGCTGCTTGCAGATCAGAGCGCCGGTAGAAACGGCCTGAGGCTTTCTTTTTTAGGTCGCCCCTGCTCTGTCACTCCCTCCCCTGCAATACTTGCTCTGCGCTACAATCTGGGGCTGCACGGGTGCTTCTGTCGCCGGCTTGGCTTGGGTCGGTGGGAGATAGAGCTTTATCCTGAGATTCCAACTCGGCTAAATGGACAAGCGCGTCCGGTTGAGAACATCATGTCCGACATCAATTCCCTGTATGAATCTTTCATCCTTGAGGATCCTGCAAACTGGTTCTGGGTGCATAATCGCTGGAAAAACCCAGATCGTGCGAAGAACAGAGGTATCACTTCGGATGCCTCAGAAACGTAATTCTTCGTTTTGCCAATCCTATGATGTCCTCATCGGCATGATGACATAGAGGAAAGGATGGTTCACCTTTACGACGCCTGGGCTGAGTTGATCGGTAAACTCGAAGTGCACCTCTTCCTCCTCCAATGCTTTCAGTGGATCGATAAAGAACTGGGGATTAAAGGCGATCGATGTTTCCTCACCACCATATTTGATGGCCATTGATTCCCGGCTCTCTCCCACTTCCGGAGAGTTGGCGGTAAATGTAAGATTATTTTCTGTAAATGTAAGTTTCACAGAATTAGCCTTCTCGCTGGTCATAATCTCTGCCCGGCGCAATGCATGGAACAATTCCTCCTTGTCCAAGGTCACCCGGTGCTGGGATTCTGCGGGAATCACTTGTTTGTAGTTAGGATAGGCGCCTTCGACCAGTTTTGAAACGATCAGTGATCCTTTTCCTTGTTTTTCTTCCAACCCAAAGGACACCTGATTCTCTGTGATTTGAATTTCTACATTTCCCTCTTCACCAAGTTGCCGGCTCAATTCCTGAATCGCTTTTGTCGGCACAATCAATTCCATCGGATTATCCCCGGGTAACTCCACTTCTTCTTCTGCCAGCGCAAGGCGCCTACCATCCGTCGCCACCATGGTCAGTTTATTCTCCTTGAAACTCAAATAAAGACCATTTAGCACATATCTGTTTTCATCGGTTGACACCGCAAAGGACGTTCGGCGAAGCATGGTCTTGACCTTATCTTGCGGCATTAGAATGGTTGTCTGTCCCGAAAAATCAGGTATCGGTGGGAATTCCTCTGCTGGAAGTCCGTTGACACGATATGATGAAGAGCCGCTTTTTATGGAGCACTGGTTATTGCTAACTTCCATCTCAATAAGGCTTCCCCCCACCTCCCGGGCGATGCTGAGCAGTTTTTTTACCGGTATGGTAAAAGATCCCTCGCTTTCCACCTTGGCTTCTACTGTTTTTGAAATAGTTACATCAAGGTCCGTGGCTGTCAGTGTCAACCGATTCTCCGTCGCACTTAAAAGCACGTTAGATAGAATGGGAAGCGTTGTTCGTGTGGATACAACGTTTTGGACAGACTGTAGACCTAAAATGAATTCCTCTTGACCGATAGTCAGCTTCATCTGCGCGGGGATAATATAAATCTCTTCTATGAAAAGGAATCCTATTATTAAGGGGCGTGAATAAGTGGATAAATAAGAGAATTAAGTCATTTTTAAGAAGTAAATCATGAATTTTGACAGGAAAAGGGATGGTAGTATTCCCTTAACCATACTTGGAAACCAAGTTTTATACATTCCATTTTCAACTCATTCACAGGTTTTAGATAGGTAATTCAAAACTACCGATTGGCTTCAACGAAGTTAAGAAACGAAGATAAGACGAAATTGATTTCTTCCTCCGTTGTCTCTCGGCCAAGCGAGAAACGAACGAGTGAGTTGGCTTCATTATCGCTTTTTCCCATCGCGGAGAGGACATGTGAGGGGTTTAGTGAACCGGCAGAACAGGCAGAACCGGCAGAGGCACAAATTCCATCCAAATCCAAGGCGGCGAGTTGGGTAATGCTGTCGATGCCTGGCACGGTGAAACTGGCTGTGTTGGCCAAGCGCTTGGCCAAGGGACAGAGTAGATTTATTCCATCAATCTCACCCATTGAAGAAAGCCGGCTGTTCAACAACTCAAGTCTGCTTTTCTCGAAGACAGGCGTTGGAACAAATCTCTCGATGGCTTCCACCAGACCTGCGATTGAGGCCAAGTTTTCCGTGCCCGCCCTTCTATCATTCTCATGACCACCACCGAAGAGAATAGGATCCGGCAACAACGGAGACTTTATGAACAGAGCGCCACTTCCCTTTGGCCCGTAAAATTTATGCCCGCATATCGTAACCAAGTCGGCGTTAAACTGATGAATGCTTTCAAAAGGCTCCTTACCAAACCACTGCACAGCATCTGTGTGAAAAAGAACACCCCGCTGTTGGCAGATCTCCCCCAATTCGGCGACCGGTTGGATGGCACCAGTCTCATTATTGGCAGCCATCACTGAAACTAAAATTGTGTCATCTTTAATAGCGTTATCTAAATCTTGTGGAGCCACTCTCCCCTCTGCATCAACCGGAAGTGTGGTTAGCTCGAAGCCTTCTTTATTCACAAGATATTCAACAGTGTTCAAAACCGCATGATGCTCAATTGCGGAGGTAATTAAATGCCTTCCTTTAGACTTCAAAAACCTTGCCGAACCACATATGGCCAGACAGACGCTTTCTGTGGCACCACTCGTAAAAACCACCTCACTCGCCCTGCACTTCCAAACCCGAGCGACCCTTTCTCGGCAGTCATCCAGTAGGGCGCGAACTTTCCGGCCAATTCGATGAATACTTGAGGGATTTCCAAAAAAGTCCCCTAAAAAAGGTAACATCACCTCCTTCACTTCGGGATCAAGGGGAGTGGTGGCATTGAAATCTAGATAAACCGTTCTCACTACCTGTTTCCTACCTAAAAAAAAAAAAAAACTCAACTGTAATAGAGAATTTATGGGAAAATAAAGAAAGTTAAAATAGAGGAAAGAAGCAGAGAATAAATAGTGAAAAACAAAAAAGTTATTCAGAAAGAATGTTATACCTAACTTTATTAACAACCCGCCCGTAATAGGCAAACAGGCGTTTAGGCAAGCGCCCAAAAAGGAAGGCTATGTAGAAACCGAGGCAGCAACAGCATCCCGGGGAACCCCAGCCATTATTTTTTGCAGCACAAGATCGGTAGTGACGCCCTCTGCCTCAGCCTCAAAATTAACAATCAACCTGTGACGCAGTGCTGGCAGCGCTACCTCTGCCACATCATCAAAGCTCACGTTGAAGCGGCCTTCCGTCAGTGCCCGAACTTTAGCCCCAAGCAACAAGGCTTGGGCACCGCGAGGGCTGCTGCCAAACTTAAGAAACAGATTGGTGATTTCATGCGCGGTCTCTGCGTTTGGGTGCGTGGCAAGAATAAGCCGAACCGCATAGTCTTTCACATGCGAGGCGACCGGCACTTGCTGAACAAGTTTTTGTAACTCAATCAGTGTCGCACCATCGATGACTTTAGAAACTTCCACCTTGGTGCCTTCGGTGGTGCGGGTGACGATCTCAGAAAGTTCCTCCGCCGTTGGGTAGTCGACCAGCAACTTGTAAAAGAAACGATCAAGTTGTGCCTCCGGCAGCGGGTATGTGCCCTCTTGGTCGATCGGGTTTTGTGTGGCCAAGACGAAGAACGGAAGGTCGAGTTTACGGATCTCGCCACCTATCGTGACACTGCGTTCCTGCATGGCTTCCAACATTGCCGACTGGGTCTTCGGGGTGGCCCGGTTGATCTCATCTGCTAATACCAAGTGGGCAAAAATCGGGCCGTGCTGAAACTCAAAAGCCCGTTTTCCGTCGTCAGTTTCATGCACCATATTGGTGCCAAGAACATCCGCAGGCATCAGGTCAGGCGTGAACTGGATACGGTTGAACGATAGGTCTAGCACTTGACTCAAAGTCTTCACCAGAAGTGTTTTACCCAATCCCGGAACACCCTCCAGCAGCACATGGCCGTTGGCGAAAAGCGCATGGAGCGTCCCGTCAACAATGGCTTTCTGGCCAACGATTACTTTACCAATTTCTTCCCGGAGGGTGTTATACACCCCCCGAAATTTTACGATCTGTTCTTTTGGATCCATCTATTTCTCCTTTAGCCAAGCGCAAGGCCAGGCGCTATTCCTTCAGATCGTCGAAATAGTCCCGCACCGAGTCACGATAAGCACGGGGCACCTTGTCCTGATTCAACGCATTGCGGGCATCCGATTGAGCGGCCGTCACCGCTTCCTGAAATTGCACTCTGCTGCTGCCCTTGATGCTCACCCCGCGCAGCGAGAAGCTCGGCATCGAGCCCTTAGGGTTTATCTTCCCTTTGATCCGAGTGGAAACCATGTCGTCCGGCACTATGCTGGGACCGCGATCTGTGTTGCCTCGGGCATCCATGCCCGGCCGCGAGAAGCCAGAGTTGTCCCATTGCTGCGCCAAGTCCTCAGGCGTGAGTTGATAACTTTCATCCCCCCAAGTGCCGACTCCGCCGCCCGGTTTACTGCTTGGGCCAACGCCCGGTTTTTGGCAGGAGCCAAACGACTGACAGTTGCCCACGGCCAGTTGCGCCCGCTCTAGGTTTTGCAGCGCTGCCATCATATTTTCCATGTCGCCTAATTGCTGCAGCACCTTCTTCAATTCTTCCGCCGCTTCCGCCAGCGACTGCGACGCCCCCGCCTTGTCGCCCACTTTGGCTTTTCCTTTCGCATCGGAAAGGTATTTCGAGCACTCGCCGAAATCCTCCGCCGGGTCGAGAGCCTTCTGCAGTTCCTGAATCATCTTCTCGAGTTGCTCCGGTGTTAATTGAGCAGACGCCAACTGCTCAATCATTTTTTGCAGCGACTCGATTGCAGCCGGCACCTGGCCATTCTCAAGTTGTTGGCCCAGCGTTTTGCCAATCTTGGCCATCTGCATTTGCAGGTTTTGCATCGCCTTAGCCAAGTCCGCCATTTTCTTCAAATCCTCACCGGCAAAGTCCATATTCTTTAGTAATTGATCAATATTACTGGATTCCAGCGACTGCAACGCCTCGTCGATATTCGGCATTTCCAGCCCTATTTGCTCGGCCATCCTGGCTAAGGCAGCCATCGATTGCGCCAACTCCTGACGCGCCTGTTGCCCTTCCGGTGAGCTGGCGTCCGGCAGTCCGGCGGCGGCGTCCTTGACGGCATCTATCTTCGACTTCAGCGCATCAAACTGCTCGTGCTTTGCCTCTTTTGCGTTGCCGAGACTTTTCTTTAATTCATCCAGTTGCCGCTGCATCTCGGCTTTTGTTTGGCGGCCCGCACCCGGTGGGGTCCGCGCAGCTTGCTGCATTTTCTTGAGTGTGCGCGCATGGCCAAGCTTGCTGGATTGATCACGCAACCGTTCCGCCAAACTTGAGAGCATGGCCAAGGCTTCGTCTCGCACAAGTTTGCCCCTCTTAAACTCCCGCCCAAGTTCCTGCACCGACTCGAGCGCGTCCTCCGTCGGCTCAAAGTGCGGCGGGCTTAACTGGACTTGCAGCTTGGTCAGCGCCGTCAGGTTTTGGCCAACGTCCTCAATGATGGCCGAGTCGCGTTGCTGGTCAAGATGCGCCTGACTGCGATGCTCGGGAACAAAACCAAGCCCGACGCAGGCGGCCAACACGAGCAAAGTCCAGTGGCAAACCTTGGGCAACCGCAGCGGCAAAAGTTTCCCCGGCTCAATCTTGCCTGCCGCCTTTGCAGCGTCGCTAATCACCAAAGCCGACCAAGCGGAGTTTTTTGCGGAGATGTCGGACATCTCCACCGCAGTGCTCAGGCGTTCTTTCAATCCAATTTCGCGGTCAAGCCAACGCGCGGTGTCGCTGCCGGCGAAGCGCTTGGCCAAGCCGATCAGCAAACCAGCCAACGGGAGAGCCAACCCAATGACGCCCGCCCAAAGCAGTGTTGTCTGTGGAACGGGAGCCAGTTTGTATACACTTAGGGAGGCAAGCCACAAACAAACGCCAATCAATAGCCCAAGCCACATGTTTTGCCAGCCCCATTGCAACTTGCGGCGTCTTGTAGCGGCGTCAATTTTCGCGTCAATGCCCCTTTTTTCACTCATGCAAAGAGCCAATGCTGCGCCCCCACATCACTTTTTACGAGTGCGAAAAGATGGTTTTCTTTATGAAAAATCAGAAACTCTAAATACAGCAGGAAACCCGGATTTTCAGGGATTAACCCACTGCAGGCAGTTTTAAATGGCGCTTGGTAAGGACTTTTTTTGTCTGATCCTTGCGGAACTGATCATATATTTTACGGTACTTGGCCGACTTCACGCCGAGGATCGACACCGCCAAAAGCGCGGCGTTGATTGCGCCCGGTTTTCCGATGGCGAGAGTCCCCACCGGGACGCCGGCCGGCATCTGAACGATTGACAGCAGCGAGTCCATGCCCTTGAGCGAGGCGGACTCCATAGGCACTCCGAGCACCGGGAGCGTCACTTTGGCTGAAATCACGCCCGGCAAATGCGCGGCCCCTCCCGCTCCGGCAATGATCACCTCGATACCCCGCTTCTCCGTAGTAGAGAGGTATTTCATCAACGCGTCGGTGGCGCGGTGGGCGGAGATCGCCTGGGCTTCCCAAGGGATGCCGAGATCGTCTAGTTTCTGCGCGGCGTGGGACATTACGCCCCAATCCGACTGGCTCCCCATCAGGATGCTTACCAAAGGTTTCTTATTTTTTGCTGCCATAAAAATTCAAACTGAATGCTTCAACAGACGGCGATTAAACTTTGCCCAGCGCAAAAAATCAAACCTGATCACGCTAAGCACTTGCCCAAGTTCAGTGGTCGCGCTTGAGTAGGTAATCCGCGAGCGCTTCCAGTGCTACTGCCTTGCCGTTAAACGGCTTGAGTGCAGCGTAGGCCTTTGCCGTCAGTTGAGCGGCGATCTTTTGTGACTTAGCCAGGCCGAGAACCGACGGGTAAGTCGCCTTTTGAACCGCAACATCCTTACCGGCGGTCTTGCCCAACTGCTCAGACGACTGGGTCACATCAAGAATGTCGTCGATCACTTGGAAGGCCAGGCCGACGTGGTAGCCAAAATCGGTCAATGCCTGCAGGCGACGAGGTGTGGCGTTGGCCGACATGCCGCCGAGCCGTACCGAGCAGGTCAGCAGCGCGGAAGTTTTGCGCTCGTGAATATAGCGAAGTTGTGAGAGCGTCACTGGCTTACCTTCGCCCTCGAGATCGGCAACTTGGCCGGCGATTAGTTGTGCGTGGCCGGCCGTTTTGGCAAGTTCGCCAACATAATCGTTCTGTTTGTATCGATTGGTTGGGCAGGCTTGGTTGGCTATATCAAAAGCTAAGGTCAGCAAAGCGTCACCCGCGAGCACCGCGATACCCTCGCCGTAAACGATGTGGTTGGTAGGCTTGCCTCGGCGCAAGTCGTCGTCGTCCATCCCTGGCAGATCGTCGTGGATCAGGGAGTAGGTGTGGATACACTCGACGGCAGAGCCAAGAACCAATGAGTCGCTTCCCCTGCCCCCGCACGCCTCGGCGGCGGCCATGCATAGGATTGGCCGAAGTCTTTTGCCGCCTGCGAACATCGAGTAGCGCATCGACTCGTGCAGTGTCTTCGGCTTGGCTGAAGCCTTGGGTAAATGTTGGTTTAGCGCGGCATTGACAAGCTTACCGCCTCGGTCGATGTAACGCTTAAGTGAAAATAAATTTGGCTTAGATTTTATGATCGAGGAAACCGGCACACGACGGTTTTAAGCAAGCCTAACAAGACTCACAAGACAGGAATAGAGCAAAGAAACGCAAAAAGTGATACAAAAACCTTGAATTGCGAGGCGGGGGATGGGTCTAATTAATTGAGTTAACGAAAACGCAAAAGTAAAACAAAAATCAATCTCGCTCTCGTGCAGGTTTTTTTATTATAAAACACATGAAAAATTCACGCAGAGCAAAAATTGTTTATTAGCCCTCTATAAAAAAGCAAAACGACCACGCAGAATCTCTTCAGGAATAAAAGTTCCAAAATTGTCTCGGAGAAGAGCGACAGGCAGGATTTTTTAGTAAAAAAGAAAACAAAATATGTTGGTTTAAATACGTTCAACTTTTTTAAAGACTCCGAAGAAATTAAAGACCCGCGCTTTTGAAAGGGGCTTACAGCGATAAATTAAGCCGAATTTTTAATCCTTAAGTAGGCAGATTTTATGAAGAAAGCAGCAACCATTATCCTCTTTATTATTCAATCGACTTCGATTGACGCCCTAGACTGGCCCACCTATCGGCATGATACTCAAAGGACAGGTATTACCAGCGAGCAGTTGGGTCTTCCATTGTCGAAAAGCTGGACGTTTGTGTCCACACACCAACCCGAGAGGGCATGGCCAGCGCCATTCAGGGAAAACCCATACTCAGGAGTCAAGGTGGAGCCGCTACTTACTTTTGACCATGCCTTCCAGCCGATTGCTTGCGGGAATTCGGTCTTTTTCGGTTCCTCAAGTGACCATCAGGTATACTGCCTAGACTTAACATCAGGTCGTATCAAATGGACTTTTTATACAGAGGGGCCAGTTCGCATCTGTCCGACATTCCATCAGGGAAGGCTTTATTTCGGATCGGACGACGGAATTATTTATTGCCTTGATGCCCAAACAGGGCAGGAGCATTGGCGTCATCTTGCGGGCCCAAGTAATGATAAGATTCCCGGGAACGAACAAATTATTTCCCGTTGGCCGGTACGCACCGGTGTACTGGTCGAGAAAGGCCTCGTTTATTCGGCAGCGGGTCTGTTCCCGGCAAGGGAGGGATCCTATTTATTTGCGCTTGATGCCTATGAGGGGAAAAATGTATGGAAGAAAAAAATAAACCAGACAGCCCAGGGCTATCTCTTGGCCACGCCAAGCAAGATTTTTGTGCCTTCTGGTAAATTGACGCCATTGATGTACAATAGGGCTAATGGGGATTACCTCAAACGTATCTCAGGGCCACGTGGCAACTTCGCGTTGATTGTCGATGATGTCATGGTTTCAGGCCCGGGCATTTCAGGTGAAAATTTAGTGGTGCTAGACCAAGCTAATAAGCAATACCGTGTGGCGAACTTCAAGGCCAACAAGGCGGTCATCAGTCCCAACTCTGTTTTTCTTGCGTCAGGATCTGAAATCATTCGTCGAGAAAGAAAACCGCTTGCCCTAAGGAGTCTTGAGAAACGCAAAAATGATTTGGAGGGAATGATAAAGGCGGAGCATGACTGGGAAAAAGCGGAAGAATTAAAACTAAAGATCGCGGCAGCAAAGAAAAATTTCGAGGGGGTTATTGACCTGAATAACAAACTCCAGTGGCAGGCCGAAAAATTTGATCGTGGCAATGTTGTTGTAGATCGCGAGTTATATGGCAAGGAAGTAGGGATTATTTCTGACCCAGGAGGGCAAAAGAACTTTGTTGAGTACGATCTCATAGTTGAGAAGACCGGTATGTTTCAGTTGGAACTGAGGTATGCTGCGCGATTGCCGCGCCCGGGACGTATTCTTATAGATGGAAAAGTTGCAAGAGAAGTAGCCATTGCACAAACCACTGGAGGATGGGAGCCAGAATATCAGAGGTGGCATAGCGAGGGTTTAATCAAAGCTGTCACAAAAAAATTCACTCTCAGAATTGAGTCTGAACCAATGATGTCTCATATTGATGAGATACGCCTGACTCCCCTTATAGGAAACATCCCAGAGCTGGAGAGAGTCAATGCAGTCATTGAAGGTTTTAACAAGCAACTTACTGAGACTCAGAAAACCGCCAAAAAACCAGAAACAGCTATCACCTTAAAAGGAGGTATCTCTATTAAGGAGCAGATCAAAACCACAAAAGATTCCATTACCAAAATTAAGTCGCAAGCATCGCTTATCAAGGAATGGAAGCAGCCGGTTAAAGAAGCCAAGGCAATCATTATGGCGGGGAACACCTTATTCGTGGGCCGTGAAAACGAGGTACTTGCCATTGACGCCAACACAGGGAGCATTGACTGGAACATGACTGTAGACGGCATAGTTCATGGTCTTGTCGCGGCCAACGGCTCCCTTCTGGCAACCACAGACAAGGGCAAGATTTATTGCTTTTCAGAACAAGGAATCCCGCAACAAGTTACAGATAATACAGCCTCAACGAAGCAGCGTATAAGCGAAGAACATATTGATTATTTAGATCAGGAATTTAGCAGGCATATGATCGGGCAACTCGATCAACGAACAGGCTATGCTCTGGTTCACGGGGCTGGGGATACACAGATGGCATCGCAAATTCTGAGAGACACAAATTTCAATCTAGTTATTGTGGAGGAAGATTCCAAGATTGCGTCGAAAACCCGCAGCTTTTTTAACGAGAAGGGATTGTATGGAAAAAGAATCGTTGTTCACAAAAAATCAGGAAACCAGCTGCCCTATCCGGATTTTATGTTCAATTTTATTTGTGTGGATATTAATGCCTTAAAAGGGGCAAAACCTCTACTCAGTGAGTACTATCGTCTGCTGAGACCGTTTGGGACATTGGCCATTGGAGGGAAAAAAGAGGCGAGCGAGGCATTGGCGCTTGCTCACAAACCATTAGCCGAACTGGTTGCTAGTAGTCCGGATATTAAGCGCAAGTTTCATTCAATGAAAGATCAGCAGTGGCATGTGATCAACAGGGGCAGGCTACCAGGCAGCGGTGAGTGGTCCCATCAATATGCAGATCCTGGGAACACAGCGTGCAGTGAGGATATGAGGATAAGTGGAGATCTCAGGCTCCAATGGTTCGGCAAGCCCGGGCCCTACCGAATGTTTGACAGGCATTCATATACAACAGCTCCTGTCTACAGCAGCGGTCGTTTGTTTACGCTGGGCGAAAGAATCCTATATGCCAATGATGCCTATAACGGTCGCGTACTTTGGGAGAAAGAACTCCCATCCTTGGAGCCAAGAGTAAATCTGCCCCGTGATTGCGGGTACATGGTGACCGATCGGGATCATGTGTACCTTGCCGTTAAGAACAATTGCATAAAAGTTAATGCAAGGTCGGGAAAAACCGAAAAGGAATTTAATTGCCCAAAAATAAACGACGATTATGACTACAATTGGGGGTATGTTGCCACAACGGGCGGCCTTCTTTTCGGCTCAAGTGTCCGCTCAGGGAACTTTTATAGTGAAGGGCGAGGGCCCTGGTATGACGACTCCGGTTTTAATAATGCCCAGGATAGCCACAAGGTGTTGAGCGATTGTCTTTTTGCAGTTGATTTAGCTGGTAACAGACAAGCTTGGAAATACAACGGTGTGATCATTAATTCGACCATCGCAATCGGGGGCGGTCTAATTTATTTCGTTGAAAACAGAAACCGAAAGGTCCTTCAGGACAAGTCACGTAGATTAAGCGGAGGCAAGGAGTGGATGGCTTTACATCTTGTTGCCTTGGATGTGAAAACAGGGAATAGGGCCTGGGAAAGCGACATGCAATTTGAACAAAGAACTCCGGTATTCTTTTCCACCTATAAGGAGGGAACCCTGATCGTACTTCGTTCTTCCTCTAAGTCTTTTGATCTTAGGGCGATTAATGCCAAATCCGGTAAATCACTCTGGAATCGAGACCATGGTTGGGAGAACAACCATCACGGGGCGCACCGGCGACACCCGGTCATTATTGGAGATGTTGTCTATCAACAACCCCACGCATACGACCTCAAAACAGGCAAAGAGAAGTGGTCCACAAGTAAGGTGGGAGTAGGCGGCAATTGCGGAACTTTATCAGCGTCTTCCACCATGTTGTTTTCGCGCCTAAGCGATTACCCCGGCTTCATCGATTTGGGGAAGGGCATGAACAAGGAAAATCTGGTGGAGATTACTCGGCCGGGATGTTGGATCAATATCATCCCTGTGGGCGGGATGGTTTTGGTTCCGGAAGCGGGATCTGGGTGCAGCTGCGAATACTCGATTCACGCATCTATGGGCTTTCTCCCAAGAAAAAATTGACTTGTGAAATAACAAGCAAGCCTCATGGGGGACAGAGTCAGTATGTTATTGAAATGAGGCAACAATCGCAGGGTTGTTGTTGATGACATCCATGCTCACTGGTCATAGTTTCTTGAGGCATCCCTAAATTCATGAATGATCCAAAGCGCGGGTTTGTTAACTACGAAAAAGTAGAAAACGAATACTTCACCAAACGTGGTTTAAAGCGCTAAGCAGGTGTGTGGTCTCTTTGGGAATTGGGAGTTGGCGCGGTGATATCATGAGATTTTTCCTGGTGGAATCAGGAAAAGGAAAACGCATGCATAGTACTTGCGCTCCCCCAAACAGTGCCATCTCAGGGTTTGGTCTAGGGTTACTTGGTATTGTTCGTACCGGGTGAGGCTGCGCCCTCGCTGAAGTCGCCTTTGCCGTCCGGCAACCGGCGGAACGCCGAGTCTGGATCAAGCTTGGCGAATTCAACCTCATCCAGGATCAGATTGCCGGCCTTATCACTATCGATTAGTTGGATGGTCTCGCCGCCCTTGGCTAACTTGAAGTTGGCGTGTAGGCCCTTCTCGGCTTTGCCGTCTTCGTCGGCCCAAACAACCAACCGCCCGCCCGCCTTAATTTTGGTGCCTTTCGGGAACTCCCATTTGCGCGGGATTTTTTTGTTGTCGGTCAGGAATTTGCCCGACAAGTCGATCTCACTGTCGGAGGTGTTCGCGATTTCGATGTAGTCGTCATAGTCGCCCTGCGGATCCTTGGCCGCCGCCCGGTTTTCAGAAACGACCTCGTTGATTGTCAGCAGGGATTGGACGGCCTTTGGAGCTTTGACGAGGAATGTCAGCGGCTTGGCTTCGGCAAGGGCTGGATAAAAATCGGAGGTCACCTCGGTTCCGCCGGAACGGACTTCGACGTAATAGCGAATTTTTTTACCGGCGAGTTGTGCCGGAATATTTCCATTGAACACGCCGACTCCCGCTTGGCCATCGGGCTGCATGGCCACTTGGTTGTACGGTTCATTTTTGCCGTCTGCGAACCAGAGAACGACCGTCTCAGGCAAGGTATCGCCTGTCGTTTCGGCGGCGATCCGGGTCGAATCGGTTGACTTAGCTTCGTCGAGTTCAGTCACCGAGACGATCTCCGGCGAAGGGAGATTTACCTCAGGATGGTTCAGCAGAAACTCTCGCCTCCCCTCGGTGAACGGCCTCAGTCCAAGCTTGGTGCGTCGCCCGTCGGAGCTTGTTTGAATGAGCCCTTTTTCAAACGCATCGTATGAACTGTGTTTGCGGACGTCCTTTTTGATTTCCTCCCTGATTAGGGCTGCGTAACCTTCGACGAGTGGGCCTATTTTATCCCAGGTGATCCACTCCTGGGTGATCGTCTTGAGGTGGTGCCGATAGCGCGCCTTAAAGTGCGGCACCTGGAACAGCTTGTACATGAGTGGGCGGTCCGGGTTGTCGGCGTTATAAAATGGCTCAAGCTTTGGTCCGCTCAAACCGGAGGGCATTCCGGGGCCGCCGGGGATGTTCATCACCTCGTTGCCGTCGTGCTGCAACAGGTGGAAGCGCCCTTTCGGATCAAGGTACAGGTTGTAATCGCTTCCACGGGTGAAATATCCCTCATCCTGAAACACGCACTCGAGTGCCAATGACCACATGGCGCTGTCTAAATCAAAGCGGCCATTTAACTTTTCGGCCAATTCCTCGACCGGGGTTTCATCCAGCAGTTTGGTGAACTGCTCTAATTCTTTCCAAGCCTCTTCTTTGCCTTCCGTGCGTTGTTGAAAGCCGTTGTAATCCTCTTTTTTATCCCCCGGATAGCGAAGATTGCCACTGCCGCCGCCACCCGCTCCGATTTTCCAGCGCGTGCCAGCGCGTGTTCCGAAGTTGTCCTCCAGAAAATCCTTGTTGTACTGCTGGATGTGCGAGTAGAGGCCCCAGCTTTCGCCGTTGATCACTACCTTGATAAAATTGCCCTTAAACGCCGGTATGTAATTACGTGCCACGTGCGAATAAATGACCTCTCGCATGAACGTGGGGTCAGAGTTGGCGTTCAGCAGGTTGAGTGTCTTGTAGCCGAGGAGCTTTTGATCGCTGTGCTTGTGATCGATGTAAAGGTTCATCGACCGTTTCAAGTCAGGCGACACGGAACGAAAAGAGGAATTGCCTCGGTATTTCAGACCGACGTCCTTGTAGAGCTTCCCATTAACTACCAAGTCGGCTGGCACAGCGACATCTGTGCGGTAGAAAACTTCCATCTCCTCTTTCCACTCGTTGTCCTTGAAATTGATAAATAATGTGCGGAGCGTACCTTCATCGTAAAGCTTGGTCCCGAGATCCTTGTCATTACCCGGCTCTAGCCGTTCGGCTTTTGAAAAATCACGGGGCTCAGGGGCAGGGCGACCGCTGGCTCCCCTCGGATCGGGCCGGGCCGCTCGATCACCTCGCGCAGGCGGCCTACCAGTACGACCCCCGACCGGTCGAGGAGGCCGGCCTCCGCGTTGACCACGATCGTCGCCGCCCTCGCTATTTCGTTGTTCCTCCACATATTTTATCGCAGCGGAACGTTCAGCCTTGTCCAGAACCCCATCATTATCCTTGTCGAACTTTGGGATTACCTCGATTCGTTGCCCGCGTCGGGACCCTCCTCTGCCACCACGGGCACGACCACCGCGATCGCGTGGCGGGCCTGCTGTCCGACCACTGGCGTCCGAAGGCCCACCGGGTCGACCCCTTTCATTGGGGCCACGCCGGAACGACTCTCGAGCGGCTTCACGCTCTTCCTCATCCAACTCACCGTCCTTGTTTTTATCAAAGCGCTCTAGAATTTGTTTCCGTTGAGCTTGACGCTCAGGACGGTCACCTGGCCCAGGGGGATTGGCAGGTTGTGCTGTAAGGTTAGCAGCCGATACGGCCATTAATCCACCAGTCAAAAGGAATTTATAAGCAGTAGTTTTCATGTTAAAATCACGTTGAAATCCGTTAATCGAACCCCGAAATACGGGTAAACCACCCTCAATGGTTACAAGTTTGTCTCCGGAATGAAATAATTAAACCCAAACAAAGCCACGTGTTATGCTTTGTGGCACTAGCATCTGATTGCCTTTGGCAATGAATTGTGTTGCATTCGAGGTCTTTGCCGAAGGGCATGGAGAGTATTAAAATGACACAAAAAGACGGGGATAATATTTGGGAAAGGTTTCAGCGTTACTACACTGAGTTTCCCTCTATCGGCTTGGGCCTGGACATCAGCAGAATGAATTTCACGGAGGAGTTCATCGGGCAGATCAAGCCGCGTTTGGCCAAGGCGTTCGCTGCGATGGATGAACTCGAGGCGGGTGCGATCGCCAATCCCGATGAAAATAGGATGGTCGGCCACTATTGGCTGCGGAACTCCACCTTGGCTCCCACAGAGGGAATTCGGCAAGCGATCGATCAAACCTTAACCAGCATTAAAGCGTTCGCCGCCAAGATTCATTCAGGGGAAATTCAAGGAGCAGATGGGACGTTCGAAAACATCCTGATCATTGGCATTGGCGGCTCAGCGTTAGGCCCGCAATTCGTCGCTCACGCACTTTCGCAGCCCGGTAGGGACAAGATGACCCCTTGGTTTATCGACAACACTGACCCGGACGGCATCGACCGTATTAAAGCTAAATTAGTTAATTCATTAGGAATAACACTAGTTCTTGTGATTTCCAAGTCCGGGGGCACCAAGGAAACACGGAACGGAATGCTCGAGATGAAAGCGGCGTTTAATGCGGCAGAATTGAACTTCGCCGAGCATGCTGTTGCCATCACCGGGGAAGGAAGCCAGCTCGACAAAATCGCCAAAGCTGAAGGCTGGATTCAGCGATTCCCGATGTGGGACTGGGTGGGCGGACGCACTAGTGAAACTTCCGCGGTCGGTCTCCTGCCTGCGGCGCTACAGGGATTTGACATAGACCAGTTCCTCGCGGGAGCCGCTGCCTGCGATACTGTGACTCGAACCAAAACATTTGAAGAGAATCCAGCCTCCCAGCTTGCAGCAATGTGGTTGAACGCTGTTGAAGGTAGAGGTTCCAAGGATATGGTTATTCTGCCTTATAAGGACAGACTAGAACTTTTATCGAGATACCTTCAGCAACTCATCATGGAGTCGATTGGTAAGGAGCGCGACCTGGACGGCAAAGTTGTAAACCAGGGGATCTCCGTTTATGGCAACAAGGGATCGACGGATCAACACGCCTATGTTCAGCAACTGCGTGAAGGCGTGCACAACTTTTTTGTCACCTTCATCCGGGTTTTGAAGGATCGCGATGGTGAGTCAATAGAGGTCGAAAAAGGCCACACAAGCGGTGACTACCTTGACGGTTTCTTTCAAGGCACTCGGAACGCACTTTATCAAAAAAACAGAGAATCAATAACGCTTAATTTTACTGTTATTAATGAATATTGTATAGGTGCTTTAGTGGCATTGTTCGAAAGATCTGTTGGTTATTATGCGTCTATAATTAATATAAACGCATACCACCAACCCGGCGTGGAAGCCGGCAAAAAAGCAGCAGGAGATGTTATCACGTTACAAGCTAAAATAATAGATTTCCTGAGTAAAAACAGTGATTATGCTCATTCAGTAGGTGAAATTGCGGACGCCATTAAGGATTCAGAAAGCAAGGAGACGGTGTTTCTGATTTGCCAGCACCTCTCTGCAAATGAGCATCGTGGAGTAAAAAAAATCGTCTCCGGGGCATTAACTAAAATTACCTTTCAAAGTCAGTAATCCATGTTTCTTTATCCTAAGAAATATGACGTGATTGTTGTTGGAGCTGGGCATGCCGGGATCGAGGCGGCCTTAGCTTCAGCGCGGATGGGATGCCAAACGCTCATGCTAACGATGAACGCAGACACTATCGGTCAGATGTCCTGCAACCCAGCGATAGGAGGATTGGCCAAGGGGCACCTTGCACGGGAGATTGATGCGTTCGGTGGAGAGATGGGCAAGTGCACCGACATGACTGGACTTCAGTTCCGAATGCTCAACACTAAGAGAGGCCCGGCTGTGCGGGCACCAAGGGCTCAGTGCGACAAAAAAGCTTATCAGTTTCGAATGAAGTGGATTTGTGAGCGGCAGCCCAACCTGGATATTTGCCAGGGGCAAGTCTCCCAACTGATTCATAAGTCAGGGAAAGTCATTGGGGTCAAGACGACCATGGATGTCCGATATGAGTCGGTGACGGTTGTGATAACAACAGGAACCTTCCTAAAAGGATTAATGCATGTTGGTGGGAACAAGCAGAAAGGCGGTCGAGCCGGGGAAAATTCAGTTGGAGGGTTTTCTGACTCCTTACGTTCTGTGGGATTGGAGTTGGGGAGACTGAAGACGGGAACTCCTCCTCGCCTCTTGAAAAGAACCATCGACTTTGAAAAAACAGAGAAACAACCGGGTGATGTACCTGTTCCCTACTTCAGCTTCTGGAAGGAGGATTTGTTCCACGTGGAACAATCCGGCGTCGCCCCAAGTGACATTGGCAGTTCTGAGGGGAAGTATCCACCAGGCTCTATTTTAGATCGAATAAATGGTCAATTACCCTGTTTTATCACTTTTACAACTGGTGAAACCGCAAAAATAATTAAAAAAAATCTACATAAATCTCCGATTTATTCCGGTAATATTGAGGGAGTTGGCCCACGGTATTGCCCTTCCATTGAGGATAAAATCGTTCGTTTTGCCGATAAGGAGAAGCATCAGATTTTTTTGGAGCCGGAAGGGATTTCAACAGACGAGATCTATGTTAACGGATTTTCAACCTGTCTTCCGTTCGATGTCCAATACGACATGGTCCGAACCATCGTTGGTTGTGAAAACGCACAAATCCTTCGACCAGCCTATGCAGTTGAATACGATTTTGCATTTCCAACTCAGTTAAGAGCAACCCTTGAAACTAAACCTTGTGAGAATCTTTTTCTGGCAGGACAAATCAACGGAACCTCTGGATATGAGGAAGCTGGGGCCCAAGGACTAATGGCAGGAATCAACGCTGCGCTGAAAGTTCAAGGCAAACCAAGCTTGGTTCTGAGGCGAGACCAAGCTTACATTGGGGTCTTGATTGATGACCTCATCACCAAGGGAACGACCGAACCGTACCGCATGTTTACTTCCCGGGCGGAGTATCGATTGTTACTTCGGCAGGATAACGCTGATCTTCGTTTATGTGAGATCAGCCGGAAGATTGGATTGTTGTCGGATCGACAACATAGGATTTTTCAGGACAAAAAAGCAGAGTTCAATCGTGAGATGGAGCGCATCCGAACTACCAAGCAGGATAACTGCACACTGGAAAAATTGCTGAAGCGGAATGACTTCACGCATACAAAGTTGCTGCAACCAAGCGGCGGCATCTCTCAGGAGGTGGCTGAACAGGTGGAGATCACCGTCAAATATTCTGGTTATATTTCGCGCCAAGAAACCGAGATCGAGAAGTTCAAAAAAATGGAAGCCAGAGAAATTCCAGAGTGGTTGGATTACGATCAGATCCAAGGGCTGAGAACTGAATCTCGCCAAAAATTAATTGAAATACAGCCCGCAACACTTGGTTTGGCCTCAAGAATCTCAGGAATCAACCCGACGGACGTGAGCCTTTTGATGGTTTGGATCAAAAGGGGAAGGGTGGAGAGTAAGAGCAAAGCCCCAAAATAAGACAGAAAATTTGAGTGGATGTGATGTTCCACGTGGAACATTTGCATCAAAGGAACCGCCCAATAATTGGCTTAAGCCTCTGAACTGTCTCGCTTGGCCAAGCGCTATTCTTTGTCATAATCGCATTTTCTAATGCTTTTTGGCTTGGCCAAGCGGGGGCATTTGGAATCCTTGAAATTGCTTTGCATATGATTTTCTTTGCGGAGACCGCGTTCTTTTCGAGATTGGCAATGACTGTTTTCACCGAGACCGGCTCTTCCTCTACTTTCCAGCAATCGTAGTCGGTGACCAGGGCAAGCGTGGCGTAGGAGATCTCTGCCTCCCGTGCACACCGGGCTTCCCCCAGGTTGGTCATACCCACCACATCGAATCCCAGTTTTTGGTTTCGCAGCGACTCAGCCCGCGTACTGAACGCTGGCCCCTCCATGTTGACGTAGGTTCCCCGGTCGTGCGCGTTGATCGCAACTTCATCGGCAGCAACCAAAAGGATCGTGCGAAGTTCCTCGCAAATTGGCTCAGCGAAAGCCACATGCCCCACAATCCCTTCCCCGAAAAAAGTGTGCGTTGTGGACTGCTTGGTATTATCGATAAATTGATCTATCAGGACAATGTCGCACGGCGCGTACTGTGGTTGAAGTGAGCCGACTGCGCTTGCGCTGATGATCCAAGAAACGCCCAGCTGTTTCATCGCCCAAATGTTGGCCTTGTGATTGAGTTCGCTTGGCATAAGGAGATGCCCACGGCCATGTCTCGGCAGAAATACAACATCACGGCCACTCAGTTGGCCGGTCAGAAACTCGTCCGACGGTGCCCCGAAGGGGGTTTCAACAGGAACCCACTTTTGAGATGCGAAGCCTTCGATGTCATACAATCCACTGCCACCAATGATGCCAATTTTATCCATGTCGAAGGCCATTATAGCACGACCTCAAGGAAATTAAATAATATAATATAGATAACTAAAAAGATGGAACATAAACTAATATTATTAACTGCGGGCCTTTAAGAATCATTTTATATAATAAAATAAAAAAAGTAATAGAGTGAGTTTTCCAGTGAAAACTCAATGAAAGTATTATATTAATGGGCAAGAAGATTTAGATGCTTGATGCCTTTTGCGGTGAGTACCCATTGCTGGCCCTTTTTAAAAACCAGCTTTCTGCAGAGGGATTGTTTGTAAACTTTGGGATCAACGTGAAGCAATTTGAACGGCTCCTCGTCGCTGAAGGAGGAAGCATCGCGCGGGGTGCTAGTGATTGGGACGCCGTTGGGGTCAAGGGATATCTCATAGCCTGCAATGGTCTTTTGAGGCTTCATTGAATCAACCAAGTTGGGGTGGCGCTTGGCCCACTGGAAGTTAGGGGACTTCACGAGCACGCGACAAAGCACCGGTTGGTTGTGGATGAACTGCGGCAGGCTGAACAGCTGCCGCTTGGCCTTTTTTTCATTTTGTCCCAGGAACAGTTTCCAGGGGTCGATGCCGATCAGGTTTTGGCCATTCCACTGGCCGTGATCGTTACGCTGACCGACAAATTTTTTTTTGTACCACGCAGAAAAATTTTGATTGGCAAGCAGGCAAATCTCGAAATGCAGGTGTGCCCGTTCACGGGAGATGCCTTGGCGTGTGTTGCTGGTGCGGCCCATTGTTGCAATGATTTCACCGGATTTCTTGACTTGGCCAACACTCAAGCCGCTCGCTAGGGCACGCAGATGAGCGTACAGCGTGTACACCGGCAGACCGTCAACTTGGTGTTGCATGACGATGTAGTTGCCGTAATTTGAGAGACCCGCCTTGGCGTTGATGTAAGCGATGGTGCCATCGGCGGCGGCGCTTACGGGATCGATAGGTTCCCCCTTAGCATCGCGCTGGGTGCATTTGATGTCAATGCCCTCGTGCATTTGCCAGCCCTCGGAGCGGACACAGCCGAATGTGCCGCTTGGCCAAGTGCGGCCAATTGTTGGGGTGAAGTAGCCGGCTTCCTTTCCGGCCTCAAAGATCGCGTGGTTGGGGGTCGGTAGATGGAACGGCTGTCCAAGCGCGGCAGCGGCTTGGACAAGCGCAATTGCCATCAATACCCTCCGACAGCCTCTCATTTACCTTTACCTTTAATTTCTTTAATCGCTGTGTTGAGGCCCGCGAGGATGCGCGAGGCTTCCTCGCGGGAGCAGTCTGGGGTGAACCGGATGATACCGGTGGCATTGCCCCGGGTGATCATCGGTGCGGCAAGAACACGAGGTTCGGTGAATTGGCAGAAGATCGCCATCCGCTTCCCTTTGTTTGAAGTGGTGAAACTTTCGAGAACGGCTGTGCCATGCCGGTTGAACTGAAGTTGGATCGCAAAGCCGCCGACAGCTTCCATTAGCGTGGCTTTCTCGAGGTCGGCGGTGCTCAGAAACGGCTCACTGTTGACGTAAAAAATGATCGGATCTGCACGGAAAACGGCCATTTCTCGGGAATACTTGGTGCCGTCGTTGTTTTGCTCCAGATAGAGCATGATGAGACTGTAATTCTCCCCGGGTTTCTTTTCGCCCATAGATTTGCAGCCCAAGCCCAGCGTAGCGCATAGGGCAATTGCCATTAAATAGTGATTGATAATTCTCATATTAACCGTCATGTTTCTCGGCCCCTCTCCGGAGAGGCAACCATTATACACCATGGGCAAACAACACAATAAAGTAATCAAACGCAAGCGTCGGAAGGCCTACCTCAAGCGCAAGCAGAGTACCGCCAAGAAATAATCACCCCACGCGGCCAAGGCCAGCAAGGTCGTGTGTTAGTTGTTTTTTTATAAAAATGGGTAATATATTTAATGACATTGTGGAGACTGTTGGCCGCACTCCGTTGGTGCGGCTCAACAAGGTCACCGAGGGCATCGACGCCACCGTGCTGCTCAAGTGCGAATTCTTTAATCCGCTCTCTAGTGTGAAGGATCGCATTGGCATGGCGATGATTGAGGATGCCGTAAAGAGAGGCATGCTCACGAAAGACACTGTCATCATCGAGCCGACGAGCGGCAATACCGGTATCGCGCTGGCATTCGTTGCGGCGGCCAGGGGCTACCGGCTGATCCTTACCATGCCAGAGACCATGTCGCTCGAGCGCCGTACTTTGCTTGCGATGCTCGGCGCCGAACTCGTCCTTACCGAAGGGCCTAAGGGGATGAAGGGCGCCATCGAGCGGGCCAACGAGCTGGCTGCTGAGACGCCGAACTCTTGGATTCCGCAGCAGTTTGAGAACCCAGCCAACCCTGAGATTCATCGCCAAACAACCGCCGAGGAGATCTGGAACGACACCGATGGGGCAGTCGATATCGTTGTGGCTGGGGTTGGGACAGGCGGCACACTCTCCGGCTGCTGTGAAGTTATCAAACCGCGCAAGCCGTCGTTTCAGGCCATTGCGATGGAGCCGGCCGACTCGCCGGTGATCTCGCAGACGCTGGCTGGCGATGAGTTGACGCCTGGACCACATAAGATCCAGGGCACCGGAGCCGGCTTTATTCCGGGGAATCTCCATCTCAAGAGCGAGGACGGCAGTGATCAAATCACCGAGTGCATTCGGGTCGGCAATGACGACTCCTTTGTGATGGCTCGCCGCTTGGCCAAGGAGGAAGGCATCCTCTGCGGCATCTCCAGCGGCGCAAATGTCCACGCCGCTCTAGAGGTAGCACGTCGTCCTGAAAATTCAGGGAAAATGATTGTCACTATTGCTTGCTCAACAGGGGAACGATACTTAAGCACACCACTGGCTGAGGAAGCTCGCGCGCAGGTTGGCAGTTAATCCGGCCTTGGCTTTTCATTAACACAACTAAAGAACCGAATGGACTATTCGCTTTCCAGTCGGGCGGCATCGATTGCGCCTTCACTGACACTAGCCATTTCGGCCAAGGCCAAAGAATTACGTGCGAAGGGGGAGGATGTCATCGGCTTTGGTGCAGGAGAGCCGGACTTCGACACGCCGCAGCACATTAAGGATGCAGCCGCGCAGGCGTTGGCCGACGGCTTCACCAAGTACACGGCAAGTAGCGGCATCCCGGAATTGCGCCAGGCTGTCGCCGACAAGTTCCAGCGCGACTACGGCGTCGAGTACGAGCCAAGCCAAGTGATCGTCAACTGCGGCGGCAAACATTCCTGCTTCAACGTCATCTACGCCACCTGCGAGGCCGGCGACGAAGTGATCATCCCCGCGCCATATTGGCTGAGCTACCCTGAGATGGCCAAGCTCGCCGGGGCCAAGCCGGTGATTCTCGACACCACCGACGAAACTGAATTCAAAGTTACGCCGGGGCAATTGCGCGCAGCCATCACGCCGAGTACCAAGCTGTTCATCCTCAACTCGCCGAGCAACCCCACTGGCTCCGTTTACTCGGCGGATGAAATTAAGGCGCTTGGCGACGTTTGCGTCGAGAAAGGCGTGCTCATCATGAGCGACGACATTTACGAAAAGCTGGTTTATGATGGAGCCAAGTTCACCAGCGTCACCGGTTTCTCCGACGAACATCTGGCGCACACCATCATCGTGCACGGCTTAGCCAAGGCCTACTCGATGACCGGCTGGCGCATCGGATTCCTCGCCGCACCCAAGCCGATCGCACAGGCCATCAACGCGGTGCAAAGCCACAGCACCAGCAACGCGACCTCGTTCGCCCAAAAGGGAGCTGTCGCCGCGCTCAACGGCCCGCAGGATCACCTCGATGGCTGGTTGGCAAAGTTCGACGAGCGCCGCCGTTACGCCGCCGGACGACTGAACAACATGTCCGGCATCAGTTGCATCAACAGCAAGGGCGCATTTTACCTGTTCCCGAACTTGTCCGGGACCGGTCTCAAGTCCGCCGAGTTTTGTGAGCGCCTGCTCGAGCAGGCCAAGGTGGCGGCTGTCCCCGGCATCGCCTTCGGCGCGGACAACAACTTCCGCATCAGCTACGCCACCAGCATGGAGAACATCCAAGCCGGCATGGCACGCCTGGAGGACTTCTGCAAAACCCTGTAGCCAGGGAGAGCGGCAAGGACACTGATTTACAACAATTTATCTGTGCCTATCCTTGAAATCTGTGCCCAGAAATAATCCTCTCCGATCCTGAAAATCTGCGTCTCTCTTTTCTCCGCGTCTCTGTGTGATCTTTTTGGATGACGAGGACGAAGCGTTTGGGGCGTTGGGGACAGGGGCCCCTACCTTTTGCCCTTGGCCAAGCGATGCCAGTAACAGCTTGAACGGGCGACTTTTCTTGCGTTGCTGGGGGGGGGTTGTAGCTTCCCTTTTTGGACTTGGGGCGGCTTGCATGGGCTCTTTATTCTTTAAAACAAAATGTTTTTTTTCTGAGAATCGGTGGCGGGCGGCGTTTACGCTGATCGAGTTGCTGGTGGTCATTGCCATTATAGCAATTTTAGCGGCTTTGCTGTTGCCGGCCCTGGCCAAGGCGAAGGATCAGGCCCGCTTGGCCAATTGCCTCTCGAACCAGCGCCAGTGGGGGTTGGGGATGCAGTTGTATCTTGTGGATAACGAGGACTCGTTGCCCCGTGACGGGATGGGTGCCAATGGGCGTTATCCCGGCTCGCCGCCGCCGACCGGTGCACCGAAGGATCCCAGCGCTTGGTTTAACCTGTTGCCGCCGTTCATGGGCGAGAAAACGCTGGCGCAGTATTGGAAACGGCCGACAGTGGTGTATCAGGACAACGTCAAAAATCTGCCGTTTCCCGGCAGGCAGGGGAAGATTTGGCACTGCCCGAACGCCGGGATGACGACGGAGGAATTGAAGCAGTTGAAGGGCGGCGGGCGGCACGGGTTTTTCAGCTACGCGATGAACATCGACCTGAAGCGCGGGACGGTGAACTCCTACATGCCGTATCCAAAAATGCCCAAGGCGACCGATCTACCCAATCCCTCTGCGACCGTCGGCACGATGGACATGTATTTCAGCTCGTCGGAGGGGCTGGGGAATCCTTATTACTCGGTGAACCCGGCGGCGCGGTGGCGGGCGTTCCCAGAGCGGCACAAGGGGCAGGGCGGTGTGCTGTCGTTTATTGACGGGCATGCGGCCTATTTTTCGCGGCACTCGGTCACCAACGGCGCGGGCACATTCGAGGGAACGAACTCTGACGTGATCTGGAATGCGCCTTTCCGAAAATAATTTCACCAAAATCGGACCATGAAAAAAGGACTTATACTTTTGACGGCAGCAATCGGCCTTGCGACGGCTAGGGCTGAGGTGGTGCTCGAGGAATCTTTCACCTACGACGACGGCCCGATCATTGTGCAGGCGGCGGACACTTGGAAAAACCACAGCGGCTCAAGCGCACAGGCGGAGGTGTATGAGGGGCAGCTTATCTTGACACAGTCCGGCTCGGAAGACTTTCACGCGAAGCTTGCGGGCGGGCCGTACGAGAAATCCAGCGGCGGCACGATGTATGCGTCGTTCGACGTGGAGTTTACGGAGCTGCCCATAGGCGTCGGGAGCTATTTTGGGCATTTCGCGGACGACGGCTTTGGCTATCGGGCGCGGATCATTGCCCTAACCACCGGCGCGGAAGGGGGCGCGTTCCGGATCGGCGTCAGCTCGAAGGGCAAGCAATCCACGGCTCTGGTGGAGAACGACCTTCACCTCGACACTGTATACAAGGTGGTTATCGCGATGAGCCTTGTAGATGCCAGCACGACGCTATGGATCGACCCGGGCGACGATGCGGCCGGGGGCGTCACCACCACCGACAATGGCTCCGCTGTGGACGTGACTGGCTTTGCATTCCGGCAGGCTAAAAACATCGGCGCAATGTTGATCGACAACCTGAAAGTTGGGACGAACCTCGGCGATGTGACTGACGGCGACGGCGGCAATGACCTTGCCATCCTTTCGCAGCCGGTGTCGCAGACCGTGCTCGCCGGCAAGATGATCTCGTTTTCCGTCATGGCTAGCGGCCTGGAGCCGCTGGCGTATCAGTGGAGCAAGGACGGCGCTAATATCGACGGCGCGACGGCGAGTGCGCTCGAGCTGACCGACGTGTCCGCAGACGATGCCGGTGACTATGTGGTGACTGTCAGCAACGCCGATGGTGCAGCGGAGAGCGACACGGCCACGCTTGAGGTGCAGGACTCACCCGGCGGTGACGCGGTCACCATCAAGCATCTGCGCTCGTTGGTGGACGACAACCGCGAGCCGTCTGACACCAAGACGATTTTCACAGCCGAGGGCATCGTCACTACGCACACGAACATGACCGGCGGCAGCCACTCGATGTTTTATTTTCAAGACGACACGGCCGGGATCGCGGTCTACTTCCGTAGCGGCAAGTCGAGCCACCCGAAAGCCGGCGACAAGGTGCGTGTCTCCGCGCCGCTGGGCCATTACAACGGCCTGCTGCAGTTCGTGCCAGATGCCGGCAACGCCATGCACTTGGTCAAGGTCGTGAGCAGTGACAACGCGTTGCCCGAGCCGGCCCAGCTCGATTTTATGCAGTGGGATGACCCATCCGCGATGGAGGCACTCGAGGGCTTGCTCGTGGTCGTCACCGAGGTGGAGGTCGATACGGGAGGCGACTCGAAATTTTCCAGCGGAGCCAACTACACACTGACCGACGCCAACGGGATGACGTTCACGATGCGTATCGACTCGCGCATCAAGTCGATCATCGGCCAGCCGTTCCCTGGCACGGCCGTCACCGTCACCGGCGTGCTTTCGCAGTACATGCTCGATCAGCCGCGGGAGGGCGGCTACCAGTTGATGCCGAGGCGTATTGAGGACATCTCTGGGCCGAAGCTGCCGACGATCGAGTTCACGCTGAAGTACGAGAACTTGATTCGCCCCGGGCGACCGCTCGAGAGCTCGCGCACGGATCATTTTCTGCTGTATGGAGAGACAGCGATGATCGAGGCCGTGGTGAAATCGCCCTCCGGCAGCGAGATCACGGTGACCCCGATGGGCGACTGGGTGCTCTCGGCGAATCCCGCCAGCGAAGTCACAGCTAGGCTAGTGCTGACCGCCGGTGAGGAAGATTTCGGGGCATCGTTCGACGTGTCACTTGAGGCGGAGAACAGTGAAGGCGTACAGACGTTGGCATGGGATGTTTACGTGCCAAGCGAGGCAGAGCAGCACGTGGCAATCACTGAGTTTTTGGCCAACCCGACCGGCAAGACGACGGCTGGCCATTACAACCCGCTGCACCGTGAGACGCCGAGCGAATCGAATGTCCTCAGCGTCGAGGATGAGTTCATCGAGATCGCAAACCTTGGCCAAGCGGATGTGGACATGGCCGGCTGGAGCCTCTCTGACGCTGTAGCGCTGAGGAGCAACTTTTACGAGGGCGATGTCCTGGCCAAGCGCGGCGCGGTGATCGTGTACGGCGGCCGGTCGTCCGGCTCGGAGCCGGTGCTTGATGAGGGAATCCTCGCGTTGCCGGCGACAGAGGGCACGAGTGGGCTGGGCCTCAACAACAGCGGCGATACAATCACGCTGCGAAACGCCGACGAGCACGTGATCGACCGAATCAATTTCGGCAAACCGTCAAGCAAAGGCTCGATGACGCGGGATCCCGGCCTAAACGGGGCGTTTACGGATCACAGCACAGTAGCCGACGCGTCCGTCTCGGCCGGCGCTTGGCCAAGTGGCGCGCCGTTCACGGAGGATCCGGCAGTGGAGATTCCTGAGATCGAAATTACCGTCAGTCTGGCCGATGGCGAGATCCACTTGAGTTGGGGAGCGAGTCCTGCTGCAAGCTACACGGTACGGTCGAGCAATTCGGTGGCCGGGCCGTACACGCCGGTGGGGAAGAAATTAAAGTTCGAGGACAGCACGGGCTCCTTCAGCACCAAGGCCGACCGAGCGGCGCAGTTTTTCATCATTCAGGCCAAGTAACTTATCGTGAGCTTGCAAAAGTGTTTCATCGCCGCCGCTGCTGTCATTTTGTCGGGGCCGCTTGGCCAGGCGCAGCAGACCTTCCGCGTGGCGACGTACAACGTGGAGAATTTCATCCTCGAGCCGATCCAGAATCGGCCGCTCAAGAAGCCGTTCGCGCAGGCGAAGATTGTCGAGAGTATCCTCGAGGCCAAGCCAGACGTGATCGCGCTGCAGGAGATGGGCAAAAAAACGGCGCTGATCAAACTGCAGGCCGCGCTCAAGGCCAAGGGACTCGACCTGCCGCACGTGGTGCATCTGACAGCGTTCGACCCGGCGATTCACGTCGCATACCTGAGCCGTTTCCCTTTCAAGAAAATCACGCGGCATGACAACGAAAGCTTCCTGCTCAACGGCCGGCGGCTGCACGTGAGCCGCGGGTTTGCAGAGGTGGAGATTGCGCTGGGAGACTACTCGTTTTCGCTGATCACCGCGCACCTGAAATCCAAGCGGAAAGTGTCGGTCGCGGACGAGGCGGAGATGCGTTTGCAGGAGGCGCTGCGGCTGCGGCGCATCATTGATGCCCGGCTCAAGGCCAATCCTGAAGTGAACTTTGCTGTGCTCGGCGACTTCAACGACTACTATAATTCAAAGCCGCTCAAGGCGCTCGTAGGTCGCGGAAAATCGAAGCTGGTGGATGCGCGTCCCGGAGAAAAAAACGGCGACGGTGGCTCGAACCGGATCAACGCAAAATGGTTTCCTCGCAATGTATCGTGGACGCATTTTTACGGTGTGGAGGATGTATACAGCCGGATTGATTACATCCTGCTCAGCCCGGGTATGGACAGGGAATTGGATCGCACCAACTCGTGGATTCCAGTTGTAGCGAACTGGGGCCACGGCTCGGATCACCGCCCGGTGGTGACGACGTTCGTGGCCCGGGACAAATGAGCTCGCCGCTTTTTCTTCATGGTTGAAATCGGTTCGGGCGCTCGTATAGTGCGCGTCCCTTGCGGGATGGCATGAGCAACTCAAGCCGTCCGAGGGCTTGCAGCTGCTCGCTGACTACACTAAGGGATTGCGCGAGCAGACCTACCTGAGCTTGTGACAACGGACAAACCTGACACGCAAAAGGACCTGCTGCCTGCGCTGGCCCGAGTGGTGCGCGGCACGTCGATTCTATTCTGGGGGCTGCCGATCGCGATGGTCATCAGTGTTATGGCCATCCTCTCAAACTGGACCGATGCTGCCTGGCCGATGGGCATGCTCATGCCGCCGGTGGCGTTCGGCATGCTGTGGTACGGACTGTGGCTGCTGGGCAGTTTCCAGCCGCAGGAACGCGTCTGGCAGGCGGCGCTTGGCCAGGCGAAACTCATTGGCCTGTTCAGCCTTGGCCTGTCGCCTTTTTTACATTGGCATCACCGCGTGCCGGACGAGCTGTACTTCGCCTACGTTGTTTGGTTACTCGCGTTGGGGTTCGTATTTTACCTAATGTCACTAAACAAAATGCTAGCTCGCCTCGCTGCCATGATACCGGACGAGACGCTTCGCGTTGAGTCGCAACTTTTCTCCCGCATGAACCGCGTGTTGTTGGCCATGACTCCGATCGGCTTTGGCGTCATGTACCTATTTTCGTTCATGGACGAGTTGCCGGAGATTCTCATTCACGGGGTGTCCATGGCGGCCCAGTTCCGGCCGTGGCTCTTCATGGCCTTCGTGCTGATCCCGGTGTCGATGACCATGTCGCTCCTCTGGAAAACGAAGGAGTCCATCCTCGCCAGCGTCTTCAACTCCAGGCAGTAATGCTTGGCCGGGGAGCAGTTGGCGGAAAGGAACGAGAGGAAAGATGGGACTCAGATGAGCGTAGGTTGTCAGGATTCAAAAAAATTGATCCGGTGAATCCTGAAAATCCGCGTCACGACTGAAAACTTGAAACTGAAAACTGAAAACTTTACTCTCCCCCCCCTTCAACGCATGAAAATCAAGATCCTCCTCACGAGTGCTTTTGCGCTGGCCGCCTCAACCCTCTCCGCCGAGGACGCCCGCTGGTGGAAGGGCAACCTCCACACCCACTCTCTCTGGAGCGATGGCGACGACTACCCCGAGATGATCGCCGATTGGTACCGCAGCAACGGTTACCACTTTCTAGGCATCTCCGACCACAATGTGTTGGCCGAGGGCCAGCACTGGATTCACCGCGAGAAAAACGCCGGTGGTCAACGTGCGTTCGACAAATATATGAAACGTTTCGGCGACGATTGGGTTGAGCAAAAAGTCGTCAATGGCGTCCCGCAGGTACGGCTCAAGACTTACGCCGAGTATAGCCCGAAGATGTCCGTGCCGGGGAGCTTTCTGCTGATACAGAGCGAGGAACTTTCCGACCAGTTCCAGGGCCGGCCGATCCACATCAACGTCACCAACATCAAGAAACAAATCCCGCCGCAGGGCGGAGCCGGTGTGGCGGCGACCATGCAGAAAAATATCGACGCTGTGATGGCGCAGCGCAAGGCCACCGGCCAGCCGATGTTTCCGCATATCAACCACCCCAATTTCGGCTGGGCGATCCAGCCGGCAGACATGATCCAGTTGCGCGGTGAACAGTTTTTCGAGGTTTACAACGGCCACCCGGCGGTACGGAACTACGGCGACAGCAAGCACCTGAGCACCGGGCAGATTTGGGACGTGATCAACGCCTACCGGATTGGCGTGCACAAATTGCCGTTGATGTTCGGTCTAGGAACCGACGACGCGCACAACTACCACGACCTTGCCGTCGGCCAGAGTAACACCGGCCGCGGCTGGGTGATGGTCCACGCCAAGGCGCTCACGCCGGAGTCGATCATCGCGGCGATGGAGCGCGGTGATTTTTACGCCTCGAGCGGCGTGGCTGTGGACGGCATCCGCCTGGCTAGGCGCACGTACAGCTTCCGCATCCAGCCGGAAAAAGGCGTGACATACACAACACGGTTCATCGGCACGCGAAAGAACTTCAAGAGCAGCCCCGACTTGTCCAAGCGCAACGCGCTCAAGCCAAGCGAGGCCGGTATCGGCGAGATCCTTGGCCAGTCGCAGTCGCTCGAGCCAAGCTACACCTTCAACGGCGATGAGCTATACGTCCGCGCTGAGATCAAGGCGTCAAGAAAGAAAGCCAACCCCTATGCCATCGGCGAATACGAGCGCGCCTGGCTCCAACCCGTCCGCCCAAAAAAATAATTTTCTTCGATGAACTGGAAACGAACCCTCCTTTTTATTCCGCTTGGCTTTGGTGTCGCGTATGGGTTTGCAGCGGGGAGTGAGCCGGTGGATTACCGGCCCGAAGCACAGCGGTTGACGCAGGCGGCGACGAACAGCTTGTTTGGGTTTTCCCGCTTGGCCACGATGTGCGACACGTTTGGCCCGCGCTTTACAGGCTCGAAAAATCTTGAGGAGGCCATCGACTGGTGTCTCGCTGAGATGAAAAAAGACGGCTTCCTAAACGTTCGAGGAGAGGAAGTTACCGTCCCGCGCTGGGTTCGTGGCAGCGAGTCGATCGAGTTGCTTTCGCCACGCCGCCGCGAGCTGCCGATGCTCGGCTTGGGCGGCAGCGTCGGCACGCCGCCCGAAGGCATCATGGCGGAGGTGTTGGTGGTCACCGGGTTTGACGATCTCAAGAATCATGCCGCGGAGGCCAAGGGGAAAATCGTCCTCTTCAACGTGCCTTTCACCGAGTATCGGGAGACGGTGATCGTGCGCACGCAGGGGGCAATTCACGCGGCGAGGGCCGAGGCGGTGGCGAGCCTGATTCGGTCGGTTGGGCCGTTTTCGATGCAGACGCCGCACACCGGCGGAATGTCGTACGCCGATGGTGTGAAGAAAATCCCGCACGCCGCGCTCTCGCTGGAGGACGCCAACATGCTCTCGCGTATGCAGGCCCGCGGCGAGCCGCTCCGCGTGCGGCTCAAGATGGAGGCACGCACTCTGGCCGACGGCATTTCGCACAACGTCGTTGCGGAGATTCCCGGAACGGAGAAGCCGGAGGAGATCGTCATCGTCAGCGGCCACATCGACTCGTGGGATGTTGGCCAAGGGGCGATGGACGACGGCGGCGGTTGCCTCGCCGCGTGGGAGGCTGCGCGGCTGATGCTCAAGCTTGGCCTACGGCCAAAGCGCACCGTGCGCGTCGTGCTGTGGACGAATGAGGAGAACGGCTTGCGCGGCGCAACTTCGTACGCCAAGCGGCACGAGGCGGCCTTGGCCAAGCATACACTGGCGATCGAGTCAGACGCTGGCGTGTTCCGGCCGACAGGCTTTGGCTTCCTTGGTAGCGGCCGGGGGATGGAGATCATCCGGGGAGTCGCCAAGTTGCTCGACCCGATCGGCTCCGGCTCCATCGCCAAGGGCTGCCGAGGCGCGGATGTGCTCAAGCTCGTTCGGGGCGGCGTGCCGGTTATGCATCTCGAGGTGGAACGCGAGAAATATTTTTGGTTTCACCACACCGACGCCGACACGATCGACAAGCTCGATCCGGCGGAGTTCAACCGCTGCGTCGCCGCGATGGCCGTGATGGCCTACGTCATCGCCGATCTCCCGGAAACGCTGCCACGCTGATTTAAGGCGATAAACAGCCTGATTCTAGGCTCAGCATTTTGAATATCCGGGCGTGCGGTGGCGTTCTTTCTAGGCTAATTTTCGCCGGCTCAATGTTTTCGAAATTGTACAAAATCACTTTTTTGGCACTGGTAGGAGTCTTTGGCCAAGCGCTTGGCGCGGCGGAGGAAACCAAGCCCACCGTCGTGCCGACTAGCCAAGCGGAGTTCAATCCGGACATCTTCCCTATTATGAAGGATATCTGTTTTGGCTGCCATGGCAATAAGCGGGCCAAGGCGGAACTGAACCTTGAGTTGTTCAGTGCCAACCCGGATTTCTTTAAGGACGGCCGCACATGGGAGCACGTAAGCAAGATGCTGCGCGACCGCGAGATGCCGCCGGAAAACAAAAAGCAGCCGACGGAAGATCAGCGAATCATGCTGATCGAATTCATAGAAAAGGAGTTGGCCAAGTTTGACTGCTCGAACCCGGCCGTGCCGGTCAATCCCAGGCCGCGTCACGCTGCGCCGCCTCAACCGCAGCGAGTACAACAACACTGTCCGCGATTTGTTCGGCGTGGACTACCGGCCGGCGGCGGACTTCCCCAACGACGAGGTCGGCTACGGCTTCGACAATATTGGCGACGTACTCTCGCTCTCGCCGATCCTGATGGAGAAATATCTTCGCGCCGCGGAGGAGATCACGGCCAAGGCGATCCGGACCGACATTCCGCCGTACCCACCGCAGGACATCATTCGCACAAAAAAATGGGGCACGAAGAGCGACGACCAGGCGGTTCGAATCGAGAACGACAGTTTCTGGGGCATGTGGCGCGAGGGCAGCATCGACATCCGTTATCCGTTCCGGACGGACGGCGAGTATCTTCTGCGCCTAAACGCCTACGCGACACTCGCCGGGCCGGAGCTGCCGAGGATGCAGATCAGCCTCAACGGCAAACCGGTGAAGACCTTCGAGGTGAAGGAGCGTGAGGATGAGCGGAGCGATTTTGTTGTGAAACTCAAGCCAGGAAAAGGCGTTCACAAGATTTCTGTCGCGTATCTCAATAATTACGTCAACAACGACTCGCCCGACCCCACATTGCGCGGCGACCGCAACCTCTTCATTCGTGGAACCAAAATAATCGGCCCGCTCGATGCTCCACAACCGAAGCTGCCGGAGTCGCATCGGCGCGTGATTGTTCGTCAACCAAACTCGACCGAGGTTCGAGATGTCGCCCGGGAGTCATTGACGCAGTTTGCAGGGAAGGCATTTCGCCGGCCGGTTTCAGAAAAGGAGATCAACCGGCTGCTGAAGTTTGTTGATATGGCCCTTGCCGATGGAGGTTCGTTTGAGCTGGGAATGCAATTGGCAGTACAGGCCATCCTGATTTCGCCCCACTTTTTGTTTCGATGGGAATTGGATACACGGCCAAGCGGGGACGACCCGATCCGCGAGTTGACCGACTGGGAGCTTGCATCGCGGTTGTCCTACTTCATTTGGAGCAGCCTGCCGGATGACGAACTTCGGCACTTGGCCAAGCGGGGGGAACTTTCCGAGCCGGACGTGATGCGGGCGCAGATTCGCAGGATGATCGCCGATCCGAAGTCCGATGCGCTAATTGAGAACTTCGCCGGTCAGTGGCTGCAGATTCGCAACCTCAACGGCGTCACTCCGGACCCGGGCAGTTTTCCCACGTTCGACGACACTCTCCGCCTAGCCATGAAGCGGGAGACGGAAATGTTCTTCGGCGCACTGATGCGCGAGGACCGGAGCGTGCTGGAATTGATCGATTCTGACTTCACTTACCTCAACGAGCGGCTCGCAAAGCATTACGGCATCGACGGTGTTGAGGGGTCGGATTTTCAGCGGGTGAGCTTGGCCAAGGGCAGCGGCCGAGGCGGCATCCTGACCCATGCGAGCATCCTCACTATCACCTCCAACTCCACGCGCACCTCCCCTGTGCTGCGTGGCAAATGGATTCTGGAGCAGATTCTCGGCACTCCTCCTCCGCCTCCACCTCCCGATGTCGAGGAGCTGGAGGAAGACGAGGAGGCGATCACCAGCGGCTCGCTTCGGGAGCGCTTGGAGAAGCATCGCGAGAAAACCGAGTGCGCCACCTGCCATTCCAAGATGGACCCTCTCGGGTTCGCGCTGGAGAACTTCGACGGCATCGGTGCCTGGCGTGATGTAGACGGCAAATTCCCGATCGACCCCTCTGGCGAACTACCCACTGGTGAGGAGATCAGCGGACCCGATGGACTAAAAAAAGTACTAAAATCGCGTGAAACTTTTATTCGTACGCTGAGCGAAAAACTGCTAACTTTTTCTCTTGGCCGTGGTCTAGAATATTTCGACAAGTGCGCGGTAGATGAAATATGTCGGGAATTGAAGGCGAACAATTACCGGTTCTCCGCGCTGCTCGGCGGCGTGGTTAACAGTAAACCGTTTAGATATAGCAACTTGCAGACAGAGGAAGATGAGTAAAAATCATATTCACAGGCGAACCTTCTTGAAAGGCCTTGGGGCCGCTGTGTCACTCCCGATGCTGGAAAGCATGTCCCCGGTGAAGGCACTGGCTAGTTCCTCTGCCCAACCGCCGGTACGCATGGCGTTCATGTTTGTGCCAAACGGAGTCCACCTGCAGGAATGGAAACCGGCAGCCACCGGTGTACACTATGATTTGACGCGCATCCTTAAGCCACTCTCGCCCGTGAAGCGCGACCTCACCGTTATCAGTGGGTTGACACAGGACAAAGGCCGAGCCAATGGCGACGGTGCCGGCGATCACGCCCGCTGCGCTGGGGTATTCCTGACCGGCGTACAGCCACTCAAGAGTCAGGGTTCGGAGATTCGCGCGGGGGTTTCCGTGGACCAGTTTGCCGCGAAGAAAATCGGGCACAAGACCCGGTTCGCCTCACTGGAACTGGGCACCGAGCGTGGCCGGCAATCCGGCAAATGTGACTCCGGCTATAGCTGCGCCTACTCCAATAACGTTTCGTGGCGCGACGCAGCCACCCCGATGACAAAGGAAACCAATCCTCGACTGGTTTTTGAGCGACTATTTGGCAACGACTCCAAGGGTGAGCGCAATGAAAGTCTCGCTAGGCGCCAGCGTTACCGGAAGAGCATCCTCGATTTTGTCCTGGAAGATGCGAAGACCCTGACGCGGAAAGTCAGCGGCAACGACCGCATGAAGCTCGATGAATACCTCACGGCAGTTCGCGAGATCGAGCAACGTATCGAGCGAGCTGAGGGTGAAAGTGCAATGCATCCGAACGTATTGGCCGGTCTCGAGAAACCAGAAGGCGTCTCGAGCAGCTACGAGGCGCACATTCGCCTGATGGGTGAAATGATGATTCTCGCATTCCAAACTGACGTAACTCGCGTTTCGACCTTCATGCTGGCCAACGCCGGCTCAAACCGCAGCTACCGCAACATTGGCGTCAACGAAGGTCATCACTCGCTTTCGCATCACCAGAATGACCGTGTCAAGCTGGACAAGATTTCCCGGATCAACACGTTCCACGTTCAACAGCTCTCGTATATCATTCAGAAGATGAAATCGATTCCTGAAGGCGACGGCTCATTGCTTGATAATACCATGATCGTCTACGGTAGTGGCATCAGTGACGGCAACAAACACAACAACGAGAACCTACCCATCCTGTTGGCCGGGCGTGGCGGCGGGTTGGTTCGTCCTGGGCGCCATATCCAGTACTCGGAGGACACGCCGTTGAACAACCTGTTCGTGACCATGCTCAACCATATGGGCGCCACGACGGACTCCTTCAACGACAGCACGGGACACCTCCCTTTCCTGTCCTAAGCTGGCGTTTTGAAGAACGAATTTACATCCCGCCCAAGGCGGGATTTTTTTCGCGCATGAAGTTTTTTAAGACTGTTTCCGCCATACTCCTTGGCGTCCTGCTGGCAAATGCCGGCGAGGTGGAGGACTTGATCGGGGAACTCGGTAGCGGTGACAAGGTCAAGCGCCGTGAGGCAGCCCGGTCGCTCGCCCTGCTTGGCCCTGCGGCCAGGGCCGCGGTTCCTGCCCTCATCAAAGGGCTCGACGACGACGAGGAACAGGTCTTCTTTTGGTCCGCCACGGCGCTCGCGAAAATCGGGCCGGATGCCCATGAGGCCACCCCGGAGCTCATCAAGCGACTCAAGCGGAGCGGGCGTCGCTACAAGGACCAGTTCCATGTGCGGATCGTCCATGCGCTCACGCAAATCGGCCCCGCTGCCGTACTCGAACTCATCGGGGCGCTTGGTTCCGAGCACAGCTCGGTTCGCCTAGGCGCCGTCCGAGTGCTGGGCAACCTCGGCTTCGCCTCACGTGAGGCTGCACCTCGGCTGTTCGACCTGTTGGCTGATGACTCCGAAAGCGTCCGCTTCTCGGCTGGATCAGCGCTTGGCCGGATTGGCGATGTTGCTTATCCGCAAATCATGCAGGGGCTTTCGGCTGAAAGCGCCTCGGTTCGCGCGGCTGCAGCCCACGCGGTCGTTTGGATCCCGGCGAACTCGCGCCCCGCGATACACTTGGCCAAGCGCTTGGCGAAGGAGACGGATAACGAGACCAAGGTTGCCGGGCTGAACGCCCTGAACCGAATTGGATTTGACGGCGAACGGTTGCTCGGACTGCTTCTGCCATCACTGGACTCGGAAGAGCCCAGGCTGCGGCAGGAAGCCCTCAGCGGCATCCTGAGCCTTCGCCCCAACAGCAGGTCTGCGGTGCCACACCTGATTGAGCGCTTGGCTGCGGAAGACCCTTCCAAGCGAAAGCAGGCAATCGATCTGCTTGGCCGCATGGGCCACGATGCCTCCGTTGCCGTACCCAAGCTCATAACAGGGCTCGGTCAAGCGGATGAGGAAGAAAAACGCTCCATACGAAATGCACTCGTCGAAATGGGGCCGGCCTCGATCCCGAGCCTCCTCGATTCGGTAATGGAAATACCCCTGGCCAAGCTGTTGGGCGAGACATGGCAGGCAGATTGCATTGGTGGCATCGGCATCCAGGCGGTGTCGAGCCTGACGAACTCGTTGAAGGAAAATCCCGGTAATGGAGCCGGGTTGTTGTCGCTCGTTGCACTTCAAAAGATTGGTGACAAATCTCCCACAACACGCCAGGTGATCCTCCCATGGCTGGAACACGAACAGGCGGTGTTCCGTGGGGCGGCACTCAGTGCGCTCGTTGCCTCATCGACGAAACCGAACACGTTGATGCCCCGGTTGCAGGCGGCCATGGGCGACCCCAACTCACTCGTTCGGCAGGCGGCGATGGATGCACTTGCCAGCCTCGGCTCAAGCGCGAAGGGCGCAACCACCGCTCTGGTCAACAGTCTCGACGATAAGGACGCCGCAGTTCAGCTGAGTGCCATCCGGGCGATCGGCAAGCTGGAAAGCGACGACTCCGCCCTGGCCGAGCGGCTTGTAAAGTTTCTCGACGGTGCTAACCCCGAGATGCGCCTGGCCGTGGTCGTCTCCCTTGGGGGGTTTCGGAGGCTGCCCGATTCGGCCGTGAACAGCCTGGTGAACGTACTTGAAGTTGAGCACGCCGAAACGCAGTCAACCGTGTTTGGCGCATTGGCCAAACTGGGCTCCTCCGCAAAACCGGCGCTACCCGCCCTTAATTCAGCCCTGAATCACGAAAATGAAGTGGTCCGCACCTCGGCGTTGAAGGCGCTGGCCAAGGTGGAGTCTGACAAGGGCAGGCTGCTCAACGCACTTCAGGACAAGCTGGGCGACAAGGCGTCGTCGGTTAGGCACACGGCCATTCTCGAGTTGGGTGAACTGGGCTCAGATGCCCGGCCGGCCGGCCCGGCCCTCTTCGCCCGGTTTGACACGACCGACGACCGGCAGGTCACGATGAAGGCGTTGCGAAAAATCCGTGTGCGCGACGTGCAACTCTACATTTCTATTCTCCACAACGAGGAGCCGCTGGTACGTTTTTTCGCCTGTCAGGCGTTGAGACGTGCCGGCAAAAACGCCAAGCCAGCAGAGGAGGAACTCCGCAAGCTGCAAAAAGACAGCTATGACTTTGTTCGTCGCGAGGCCCGCCGCGCTTTGGAGTCGATCGAATAAACAGTTATTTGCTGGCAAATGGCACTTGCAATCGGCTTGGCCATGCGTATGTTGCCCCGCCGCTGGGCCCCGTGATTGCGGGCAGCCCGTTTGAAGCTGAGAAACAATTGTTAACTGAGTAACCAACCTTTAACCCGTTCGCTCCGTCTTCGGACGCCTTTCACGAGCCAACGGTTTTTCCGGGGAAACTTACTCCCATTTATAAAATAATATAGTGTCATTAACCATGGAAGAGGCCATGGCGCAGAGCCAAATCAGCTATGTCGCCGGCCAAATAGTCAAAGGGACGGTCATTGAGATTCGTCAGAAGGAAGTCATGATCGACATCGGCTACAAGAGCGAAGGCTCGGTGCCGAGCAACGAGTTTTCCGATCACGACGAGGAGGAATTAAAGCTAGGCGACGTGGTCGACGTGCAAATCGTGCGCCTCGAGGACCGCGAAGGCATGGTCGAGCTGTCGCACGAGCAGGCCATTTTCAAGCAGAACTGGGACAACATCAAAACCATCTGCGAGGAAGGCGGCTGCATCAAGGGCCGTGTCAAGGCAGCGGTCAAGGGCGGGTTGATTGTGAACGTCGGCGTGGAGGCTTTCCTGCCCTCGTCACAGATCGACATCATCACGCCACGGGATCTGGATGTCTTCGTCGGCAACACCTACGATTTCAAGGTGATGAAGCTCAACCTTGAGCGGCAGAACATCGTGCTCAGCCGCCGCGAGTTGATCGAGGAGGAACGTTCCGCCAAGCGCGCGAAGCTCCTGGATGACATGATGCCGGGAGATATCCGCAAGGGCACCGTCAAGAATCTCACCGACTTCGGTGCGTTCATTGACCTGAATGGCCTCGACGGCCTGCTGCACATCACCGACATGAGCTGGGGCCGTATCACGCACCCCTCGCAAATGCTGGCGACTGGCCAGGAGCTCGAGGTGGTCGTGCTCGACATCAACAAGGAAAGCGAGCGCGTCAGCCTTGGATTGAAACAAAAAGAGGCCAATCCATGGGACAAGATCGAGGAGAAATATCCTATCGGAGGCAAGGTCGCCGGCAAGGTGGTCAACCTCATGCCGTACGGCGCATTTATTGAGTTGGAACCCGGGGTCGAGGGATTGGTTCACGTCAGCGAATTGTCCTGGACCAAGCGCATTAACAAGCCCTCCGAGGTGCTCACGGCCGGCGAGGACATCGAGGCCGTCGTGCTTGGCATCAACCAGGACGAGCAGAAAATCTCCCTTGGTATACGTCAGCTCGACACCAACCCATGGGATCTAGCCGAGGAGAAATACAAGGTCGGCGCAAAGGTGTCCGGCAAGATTCGCAACCTCACCAGTTACGGGGCATTCATGGGGCTGGAGGAAGGGCTCGACGCCATGATCCACGTCTCCGACATCTCATGGACCCGCAGGGTCAACCACCCGTCCGAGGTGTTGAAAAAAGGAATGGATGTCGAGGCACAGGTGCTCGAGGTCGACCGGGAAAACCAGCGCATCTCCGTCGGCATCAAGCAGCTTGACGATGATCCGTGGGACAAGATCGACGAACTGTACAAGATCGGCGACCTCGTCGAGGGCAAGGTTTCCAAGCTCGCCAGCTTTGGAGCGTTCGTTGGGCTCGATCACGACATCGACGGCTTGGTGCATATCAGCCAAGTCAGCGAGGAGCGGGTCGAGAAGATCAAGGACGTCCTCAATGTGGGCGAGGAAGTGACAGCCCGCGTGATCAAGATCGACCGGTCGGATCGCCGCATTGGCCTTTCAATCAAGGCGGCCAACTACTCCCAGGAACAGCTCAAGGAGGAGGAAGCCGTGCTCGACGCCCTCAAGCCGGGCGAAGACCTGGTGGCGTTGCAACATGCCTTTGACACCTTCGGCGATGACGAAGGGGAGAGTAAGGCTGCGGCCACCAAGACAAAAGAGGAGGCTCCCGCAAAAGAGGAAGCCAGCGCTGCCGAAGAGCCCGAGGCTCCCGCAGAGACTGAGCCCCTGACCGAGAGCGAGGAGGCTCCCGCTGAAACAGCAGAGGAAGCTCCTGCCGAAGCGGAAGCCAAGGCTGACGAAGCCAAACCGAGCGAGTAAGCCGACGCTTCAAATTGTTTTGCAACCGGGCAGGTTTTCCTGCCCGGTTTTTTGTTGGACAAGCGCTTGGCCAAGCGGTCGGCTCTCGACTTTCAGTGGCCAAGCGGCCATAATAAGCCACGTTTTATGGGCATCATCGAGGAACTGGAATGGCGTGGACTAATCTCCGACTGCACGGATCGGGAGGGGCTTGCACAGCGCCTGGCCAAAGGGGCCGTGACGCTGTACTGCGGGTTCGACCCCACAGCCGACAGTCTGCACGTCGGCAGCCTTGTGCCGTTGCTGGCGCTGCGCCGCTTCCAGCAGTTCGGCCACAAGCCGATCGTCGTCGCCGGCGGCGCGACCGGCTCAATCGGTGACCCCAGCGGCAAGAGCGCCGAGCGCCAGTTGCTCACCCACGAGCAGCTCAATGCCAACATTGTGGGAGTCAAGAAACAGTTGGCCAGTTTTCTGGATTTTGACAGCGAGGCCAACGCGGCGTTGCTCGTTGATAACGCCGACTGGACTGCTCCGCTCTCGTTCCTTGACGTGCTGCGTGACGTCGGCAAGCATTTCAAGGTCAACGCCATGGTGGCCAAGGAGAGCGTGCGTGCGCGGATGGAGAATCGCGATGTCGGCATCAGTTTCACCGAGTTCAGCTACATGATACTGCAGGCGCTCGACTTCGATCACCTATACAAGCAGAACGAGTGCGAACTGCAGATCGGCGGCAGCGACCAGTGGGGAAACATCACCGCCGGCATCGACCTCATCCACCGCCGGCAGAACCGTCAAGCCTACGGCTTGACCATGCCTCTGATTACCAATTCGGACGGCACCAAGTTTGGCAAGACGGAGGCCGGCGCCGTATGGCTGGATGTGGCCCGCACGAGTATCTACCAGTTTTACCAATACTGGGTGCGCGTCGATGATCGTGACGTGGTTCGGTACCTGAATTTTTTCACCTTCCTCCCTCGCGACGAGATCGAGGCCTTGGCCAGGCAGCACACGGAGCAGCCGCATGCTCGCGTCGCGCACAAGGCCTTGGCCAGGGAGGCCACCGTGCTTGTCCACGGCGAAGAGGCCGCCAGCGAGGCCATCCGCGCCAGCGAGATTCTGTTCGGCGGTACGCTGGACGGGATCACGGAAGCGACGTTCCGGGAGATTGCCGGTGAGGTGCCGACGCACGAGGTGGCGTTGGATCGTTTCGGCGGCGAGGGGCTTTGGCTGCCGGAGTTGCTGCACGAGGCCGGTTTGGCCCAGTCGCGTGGCCAGTCGCGCAAGGACATCAAGGGTGGCGGTGTGTACGTGAACAGCAGTCGAATCGACGACGACCAGCACAAGCTGAAGACCGTCGACTTGTTATTTGGCAAATACCTTCTGTTGCGCCGAGGCAAGCGCAATTACGCCGTTGTTTTGGCCGTGTAGTTTCGATAAAGTCCGCGCCGAGATGGAGCAGCTCACGGAGGTCACGGATGACGCTCAGGCACCTCAGGACGCGGAGTTGGACTGGTACGTGGCCCACGTGCGGCCGCGCTGCGAAAAAAAGCTCGTTGAGCACGGCAAAATCTACAACTTCTCCACCACCCTCCCGACTTACAGCAGCACCAAGAAATATCGCGGCAAGGTGGTTACGTTCCAAAAGCCGCTTTTCCCCGGCTACGTTTTTCTTCAGCTAAACCGAAAAACAAGAGAAGTGGCGATCCAGAGCAACTACGTCGCCAATATGCTAGAAGTCCATAATCAGGAGGAGTTCAAGGAGCAGCTGAGCGACATCCTATTTGCGCTTGATCAAAATCTGGATATCCGAGTCGAGCCAATGATCGGGAAGGGAAACCGAGTAATGATCAAGTCCGGCTCGCTGCAGGGTCAGGAGGGCTGGGTGGAAGATCGGTTCGGGATGACCACCGTGCTGCTGCGACTTGATTTCATTGGCCAAGCCGCCGCGATCAAGGTCGATGCTTCCATTCTGGAGCTGATTTAACCGCAATTCCAGACTCGCCTTCGGGCGGTGTTGTTGGCAGAGTTTGCATTTCCAATGTCCGCTGCAAAAAAAGCTCCCAAGCGATCCGGGATTCTGGCTGGTGGAAACTGGATCATCGATCAGGTGAAGATGATCGATGTTTACCCCCAGCGAGAGCAATTGGCCAACATCACCGGGGCCACGGTCACCGGCACCGGCGGTTCGCCGTACAACCTGCTCATCAACCTGGCCAAGCTCGGCGCTGACATCCCGCTCGCCGCCGCCGGCCTGGTCGGCAAAGACGCTTTCGGCGACCTGATCCTTGCGGACTGCGCCAGCCACAAGATCGAGACCAAGCTCCTCAAGGCCACCGCCGATGCCCCGACCTCCTACACCGATGTCATGACCGAGACCAAGGGCGGCAACCGGACGTTTTTTCACAACCGCGGCGCCAACGCGCTCTGGGGCGGCACCGATATCGACTTCAAAAAAACCAAGGCCCGTTTTTTTCACTTGGGCTACCTGCTCCTGCTCGACGAGATGGATAGCGCCGACAAAAATCACGGCACCAAGGCGGCCAAGCTTCTAGCGGCCGCGCAGGCGGCCGGGCTGCGGACGAGCATCGACGCCGTGAGCGAGGACAGCGACCGCTTCGCCAAGATTGTCACGCCCGCACTGCAGTACACCGACTACTGCATCCTGAACGAAATCGAGGCCGGCAAGACGGCCGGCTTCAAGATACGGCAGGACGACGGCAAGCTGGACACCGTGGCGCTTCGGCACGCCGCCGGTGCGTTGTTGCAGATGGGCGTCGGCGAGCTTGTGGTGATTCACTTTCCGGAGGGCGGATTCGTGCGCACGCGAAAAGGTGAGGACGTGCTGCAATCCTCACTGCGAATCCCGGCAAAGGACATCGTTGGAGCGGCCGGGGCGGGGGATGCCTTCTGCACCGGCATGCTGCTTGGCCTGCACGAGGAATGGGACTTGGCCAAGTGCCTCGAGACAGCGGTCTGCGCCGCCGCCGCCTGTCTCTCCGATCCGTCTTGCACCGGCGGCATGAAGTCGCTCCGAAGTGTGCAGGCACTGGCCAAAAAATATAAATTTCGCCCAAGGCTCGAGCCGGGGTTTTGACAAAAAAAACGCTCCGCTTGGCCAAGCGGGGCGCTCACAAAATAATATCGTTTGCGGTGAACTATTTGTTCACGCGCTCCATGTATTTTCCTTCACGCGTGTCTATTTTCAGCCGCTCGCCGTTCTTGATGAAGAGTGGCGCCTGGACGGTCTTCCCGGTCTCGAGGGTGACGGTTTTCATCACGTTCGTTGTGGAGTCGCCTTTCACCCCTTCCGGGGCATCGGTCACGGTGAGCACCACGCTCGACGGCAGTTCCAGCACGGCCGGGTTGCCCTCGATGAACGTGATCTCGACCTCGCAGTTCTCGACCATGTAATCCACCGCATCGCCGACCAGCTCCGGTATTATTGTCTCAGGTTCGTATGTTTCCGGATCGGTGAAAACGAAGTCTTCGCCGTCGCGATAGCTGTACTCCATCTTGCGGCGGTTGAGCGGAATCACGTCGACTTTCTCTGTGGAACTGAATCGAGTGTCGAACGATTTTCCCGTGCGAATGCTGCGCAGCGTGGCCTGTACAAACGCACGCGTCTTTGGCGGCGTGCGATGGTGGCACTCCAGCACGACGGCTACCTCGCCCTTGTGCTTGACGGCCATTCCTCTGCGAAGATCATTTCCTGAAGGCATGATTGGGGTTCCGTTTTTGCGATAAACGGGGCGCGAACGTAACGAACCACGGCTTGATTTCAAGCCCTGAGTTTCAAGCCGCAACCGGTTACTTGCGCGGGTCGCTCTTGAAACGGAACGGGGCCTTGCCGGTGAGTGCGGTGCTGGTGATGGAGGGGCACCAGAATTTCTCGACGTGTTGCACGACCAGGTCGGTGCCGGCGAAGTGGCTGACGAACGGTCGCTTTTTCGGGTTGTACATCGTGTCGGTCATGTCGCGCATGAGGACGACGTTTTTGCCGACGGTGACCATTTGGCGGATACCGACCGGGCGGCCGAGCACGCACATGTTGAGGTGCACGCCCATGAGGATGACGTTGTCGATGCCGTGCTGCGCGAGCAGGTTGTACGCCTCCTGCCCGTTGTCGGTGATGGCGTCACGCTCGGCGTCGATCTCGATGAGGTCGATCTGCCGCGTCCACGCCTCGCGGATCGGGTATTCCTCTTCGCAGTCGCAACCCATGTCGGTGTCGTCGATCGGGAGATCCGGCTCGCGGGACTTGTTTGGCCAGCACCAGTTGGTGCCCCAGCGGACGTCCTTCGAGAGCGACACCGGCGGCTTGGCGGTCGGGGCGTCCTTGGCCCGTTTGCGCGCCGGTGTGTCCTTGTAAAAATCAACCGTCGAGCTGGGCGCGTGGATGATGAGCAGGCCCTTCTCGCGGGCCAAGCGGAGCAGTTCGTTCATCGGCTTGGCCATTTCGGCGACGCGCTTGGCGGCGTTCGGGCACCAGTGATCGTCCCACATGTCCACGATCACCACGGCCGTCTTGGAGGCCTCCCAAGTGACCTTAGTCTCGACCGGTTTGTATTTGCCGCCGCCGGTCGCCGAGAGCGACTGCGTGCGGGCCTTGAAAGTGAACGGGGCGGAGTGAGCCATGTCAGCGACAAAAAAAGTGGCCAATGCGGCCAGGGCCAGGCGAATGGTTTTCATGCGAGGAGCTTGGCCAAGCGCCGACCGTTTGTAAAGACGCCGACTACGGCTTGGCTTGCTTGAGGCTGTACAGGTAGGTGACCATGTCCACCAATTCCTGCGGCGTCATCGTCGCCTGCAGGCCCTGCGGCATGATGCTGATCGGCAACTGCGTGCGCTTGGCGATGTCCGCCGTTTTGTAGGCGATGGAAATTCCGCCGGGCAACTTGAGCGTCAACTCGTCGTCGGTCTGGCTGGTGATGATGCCCAGCGCCTCGGCGCCGTTTTTCGTTTTCAACAGCCACGCCTCGTAGCCGAACGGGATGCCGGCGTTGGGGTCGAGGATGGAGAGCAGCAACGCCTCGCGGCCGAGCTTGGTGCCGATGCCGGAAAGTTTTGGGCCGAAGTCGATGCCCCTGCCGTTGACCTGGTGGCAGGTGGCACAGGTGCTTTGCGGACGAAAAAAAATCTTTTCGCCGTTGGCCATGTCGCCCTTCATCGCGACGAGCTTGGCCAAGGGGGGCAGCGCCTGGCCAAGCCCCTGCGGCGGCGGGAAGAGCTTGGTCGCCTGTTCGCGGAGGTTTTTCCAGCGGACGCCACGCAGTGCGTTGCCCGCGGCGAAGTTGAGATCGGCCGGGAGTCGCCCAGCCTTGGCCTCGGTCAAAAGTTCTTTTGCGCCGGTCTTGGCCTTGGCCAGCCCGTTGACGGCGATCGTGCGCAGAGCCAGCGGCTTTTTGGCGTCCCTGGCCAGGCGCAGCAACACCGGCCCGGCCTCGGGTGCCTGCGCGTTGGCCAGCGCGGCGACGGTGGCGGCGGCATGCTCCCCGTCGATGGCGGCGCGGATCAGCTTCAATCCGGCGTCGTTCAGCAACAGGCGGATCGCCTCGACGCCGGTCGAGTCGTTGGGATGCGCCTGCGCGTACCGGAGCAGCTCCGCCTCGTGGCCGCGCAGCTTGAAATCGCGGACGATCTCGACGAACGCCGCCTGGCCACGCGACGCCTCGAGGAGGTCGAGCACCACTTTTTTGATCGCCGGGTTGGCGTCGAGGTCGATGTCTTTGAGCCGCTTGAGCGCCTCAAGCTGGACGTTGACTTGTGCCGACAAATGAGGGGAGGCCAAGCCGATGGCCAGCACAATGAAAAACCGTTTCAGCATCTCAGCCCTTCTCGATGCTGGCGTAGGCGTTGTGGTTGTGGATGCTCTCGAAGTTCTCGGCCTCGACCTTGTACCACGTGACGTGCTCGTGCGCCTTGAGCCGGAGCACCACGTTGCGGACGAGATCCTCGACGAAATACCGGGTTTTCGTACGCCCGCTCGGTCACCGCCTTTTCGTCGGGACGCTTGAGCAGCGAGTACAGTTCGCTGCTGGCCGACTGCTCAATGAGCGCGATCAAATCCTCGATCCACACCGTCTCTGACGAGCGGATTGCCACCGTGACTTCGCCGCGCTGGTTATGCGCGCCGTACTGGCTGATCGCCTTCGAGCAGGGGCAGAGCGTCGTCACCGCCACGCGCAGGGTCATCACAAAATCGATGTCACTGCCGCTGGCGTTGGCCTCGAATCGCACGGTGTAGTCCATCAGCCCCTCGAGCCCGGTGGCAGGGGCCTTCTTGGTGATGAAGTACGGGAACTCCATCTCAAGGTGCGAGGTGTTGGCCTTGAGCCGCTCCTGCATCCGGGCGAGCAGGTCGGGGATGTTCTCGACGTGGATCATCCCGCCGTGCGAGTGCAGCACCTCGATGAACCGGCTCATGTGCGTGCCCTTGAACTCCATCGGCAAATCCACGAACAAGCCGACCGTGGCGATGGTGTTCTGCGCCACGTGGGCGCGATCCCGCACCTGGATCGGGAAGCGCAGGCCGCGCACGCCGACCTTGTCAATCGGGAGCTCTCGGGTGTCCCGCGTGCTTTGCGCGTCGTGCAGCGGGGTCGTCGCGTCGGTGGTTATCGAATGCTCACTCGGCATCACGGCCAATATAGCAGGAGCGTCCCGCCTTGCCAAACGGCGAAAACTACTCGCGCTTGGCCAAGCGCGGCTTCACGAGGGAAGTCCACAGCGCGTAGCCCTTGGCGTTGAGGTGTAGGCCATCGCCGAGGAACAGATCCGGCTTGGGCTTGCCGTCGCCGCCAAGCATCGGCTGCCAAATGTCGATGTAATCGAGCCGCTTGCTCCTTGGCGCAGTCGCCGCGCACAAGCGCGTTGGCCTTGGCCATCTTCTCAGAGAGCTTCCAGCGGCTGAGGCTGGGCTTGATGGCGATGAACGAGATGCGCGCCTCGGGCAGCTTGGCGTGCACGGTCTTCACGAATTTCTGAAAATCAGCCAGCACCGTCTCCGGCGACTTGCCGGCGGCGACGTCGTTGTCTCCGGCGTAAAGGACGATCTGCCTGGGTTTGTACGGATGCAAGATGCGTCCGGCGAAGTGGGTCGAGTCGGCAATCTGCGAGCCGCCGAAGCCCCGGTTGATAACCGAAAAACCAGCGAAATCCTGTTTGAGTGTTTTCCACATCCGGATGCTCGAGCTGCCGATGAACAGGACACCGCCCGGCTCGGGCATCTGTTTTTTGTCAGCGGCCTCGAAACGGGCGATATACTTTTCCCACCGCGACGAGTCGTGATCCGCCGCAATAGCAGCGATCGGCAACATCCCACAGACAAGTGCCAGTCGGGCGATAGTTTTTTGAACCAAGGGCATGCGAGGACTCTCAGGCAACGCTTCCCGCTTGGGAAGAAAAAACGGTTTAAGCTTCAATCCGTTGCTCACTTGGCCAAGACTTTTGCCGATGCTGGAAGCGCTCAAGCCGGACGATTACCTGCCGCTGGTCAAGGCCGCCCTGGCCGAGGACATCGGCAGCGGCGACGCGACCACCCTGGCCCTGGTGCCCGGGGACTCGTTCGCGATGGCGGTGATGGTCGCCCGCGATCCGCTGGTCATGGCCGGGGTCGATCTCGCCCTGGCCGCGTTTCAGGAGGTTGATGAACGCGTCGAGTTTGGCATCGAGATTTTCGACGGCCAACTCGGCGGGCTTGGCCAAGCGTTGCTGCGCGTGCAGGGGCCGACCCGAGCATTGCTCACGGCGGAGCGAACCGCCCTCAATTTCGTCCAGCGCCTGGCCGGCGTGGCCACACTCACGGCGCAGTTCGTCGAGCAGGTCGCCGGCACTGGGGCGCAGATTCTCGACACACGAAAGACGACTCCCGGCTGGCGCTCGCTGGAGAAATACGCCGTGGCCTGCGGCGGCGGCACGAATCACCGGGTTGGGCTTTACGACCGGGTGATGATCAAGGACAACCATCTCGCCGCACTCGATGGCGACATCGCCAAGGCAGTGGCGCTGGCACGCGAGGCGTCGCCCGAATTGAAAATTGAGGTCGAGGCAGACACGGTCGAGCAGGCCCGGGCGGCGGCGGAAGCCGGCGCGGACATCGTCCTGCTTGACAACATGAGCTGCGACCAAATCCGCGAAGCCATCGAGCTGATTGATGGCCGTTCCGAGACCGAGGCCAGCGGCGGCGTGACGCTGGAGACGGTCCGCGAAATCGCCGGGACGGGAGTGAACTTTATCTCGGTCGGCGCGCTGACCCACTCCGCGCCGTCGGTCGATATCGCGCTCGACTTCGACCAGATCGCCTGACAGCGGCTACTTCTGCGCTAGCTTGGCCAAGGCGGCCGAGGCGGCCTGCGACTCGGCTTCCTTTTTGCTGCTGCCGGTGCCGCGTCCCAGTTCTTTTCCTGCTTGAAGGACGGCGACCTCGAACTCCCGGGCGTGAGCCGGGCCGGAAGTGCTGAGCAGCTCGTACGTCGGCGATACGCCGGTGATGCCCTGGAAATATTCCTGCAACTCGCCCTTGGGATTTTCGATTACGGCGATGCTGTCCGGGTTGGCGAGTTCATCCTCAAAAACCCGCCGGACAAAGTCACTCGCAGCGTCCAGCCCGCCGTCGAGATACAGCGCGGCGACCAGCGCTTCAAAGACATCCTCCAGCGCGGAGTCCTTCCCCCGGTCAAAGTCGGATTGCTGGCCCCGGCCCAGGACGAGGTACTGCCCGAGGCCAAGCGCATCGGCCTTGGCCGCCAGCGACGTGCCGTTGACCAACCTGGCGCGGGCCTTGGTCAGGTGGCCTTCGTCCTTTTCGGGATGAAGCCGGTAAAGCGCCTCGGAGATCACCGCCTGCAAAATAGCGTCGCCGAGAAATTCCATCCGCTGGTTGTCATCGGACGGCTTCGATTGGTTGCCGGACGCCGAGGGATGCGTGATGGCAAGCTGCAACAGGCTCACGTCACGAAACTCGTGACCGAGCGTCTGCTGTATTGCCTGCAAGTCAGCCACGCTTTGGGTTCACGATTCGTCCACGGCCGCGGCGACCGGCTCGGGTTCCCCGGTGGCTTCGTCAGCTGCGGGCGGGTTGAGACCGTACTCGAGCAGCTCGGCGACTTTGGCCTGCACGTCGCCAAGCTCGGCCAGCTTCAGCGCGGGATCGAGGATGGTGAAGACGTCGCCGGACTTGGTATGCTCGTAGATCAACATGCGGCCGCCGTCCTCGTTGCGAACCTGATCCTTGTTTTTGATGACGCGCTTGCGCTCGAGCATCACGGCGAGAATGAAACAGGCCTCCGTGTGCTCGGGGTCGTTTTGCTCGATCAGCTTTTTGAGCAGCGTCTCGGCGTTGTCCTTTTGAATGGCCTCGGGCGGAGGCGGAGGCGGCACCTCGTAAACGCCCTGCCAATGGGAGATATAGCCGCCCATCGCGCCGGGCTCAGTCTTGTGTTTTTGCTCCCAGCAACCGGGGCAGATGTCCCGGCGCTCGAGGCTCTCCATGCCACGAAAGAGAATCGTGTGGTACGGTTGCTTGTCCTCGAACGCGCTTTCGCAGTCGTCGCAGTGGTGTGAGCGTGAGCGGAAATGCCAATCCATAATGATGCCCCAAAGGCACGCGGAGTATCACCGCGAGCTGGGGTTTCGGAAAGTTTTTTGCGCTTGGCCAAGCGCCTGGCCTACCAGCCGACGGCGGCGCGGGAGCCCTGCTTGACGATGAGCTTTTCCTCCTCCCAGACGGCCAGGCCGGTCTTGAGGTCGGTCAGCGAAAGTTGGAAGGCAAACTCGGACTGCCTGATTGTTGGAAGCAAACCACGCCTGGCGCGGGCGTTGTTTTGGATGATTTTGCCGGACAGGCTGTAGTCGGGCGAGACGAGGTTGCCCTTGCCGGGGATGGTCGTCTGGTTGAACTCGTCGTCGGCCCGCAGCTCGCGCACCGCCTTGGACGACTCGTCCTCCGGGCCGTCGAGGCCGACGGCCGTGGTCGTCAGTGCGCGGCCTCCCTTGTTCAGGGCCACGCGGATTTTTTTCATCAAACTGTCGGTGTCGATGTGCTGCGTAGTGTTGTTTTTGATGCGGCCGATCATCAGCACCTTGGGCTTGCCGGCGACTGACTGAATCGCGCCGGAGAGCAGCAACGACTGCGTCAGCTCGTCGGCCACGCGAATCCAGTCCTGCGTGTTGATTTGGCCCACGTTGACGATGCTGTCGCGTCCATTGTGATCGACGTACTTGGCCGTGGCACAGCCCAGCGCGAGCGCTGGCAGCACGGCGGCGGTGATGAGTTTGACAAGCGGTTTCATGTCTGCGGTTTATTTTAGCCGAAATTGCTGAATCTTCAAGGGCGCTCCCGGCGCGAAGCTCTTGACACAGACCACGTTCACGCGGCCGGTATTCACCGTCACCTCGCTTTTTTGCGGGCCAACGAGCAGCGCCAGCTTGCGGTCGCCCGGCGTCTCGACACGGCAAACACGGAACTCCTTTGGCAGCGTGGTCCACGTGCGGAGATCGGCCTGCGCGCCAGCGGCTTGGTACAAAAAACCGGCGATGGCACCGAGATCGCCGGCTTCCTCCCGGGCTTTTTTTGCCACGGCCGCCTTGGCGGCGGAGGCGGCCAGCGTGCGGAAAATCACCGCCGGCAGCCCGGTGCGAAAGTCACGGGCGACCACGACGTCCATGTCGCAGATCAGCGTGGCCTCGCGCTTGGTCCCGCCGATGGCAACGTGCGCGTGAGTGGAGCGACCCCGGCGCTCGAGCCGGGGGAACGCCGCCGCGACGTACGGCACGTTTTTGTCGTACAACGGCACGTCGAGCCGAACCTCGCGGCGGATCGGCGCCACGCCGGTCTCGAAGATGACGTACGTCAGGTCGGGATGCTTCGCGCCGCCGAGGATGCGGTCGACCATCCCGATCTCGTCGGCGAGAAACCCCGGCCCGCCCAGCGTCGAGTGAATGCGCCGGAGCGAGACGAGCGCATTCTCCCGGCCGTCGGCCGCAAGGCTCCACAGGCAGAGCGCGTGCAGAAAGTCGGTGAACGGGTTGACGAACGCGCCGTAGTCCAGCGCGATGTCCGGCTGAAGCTCGTCGAGCTTCGCGCCGCGGATGGCCCGCTCGAATTCCCCGGCGGACTTGCGGGCGGCGACGATGCGGCGGGCGTTGCGGACGACTTCGGCATCCTGCTCGGCGTGCGCCTGGCGCAGCTCGACGAGCGCGGTCTCCGCTTGGCCAAGCTGCAAATAATTCAGCGCTTGGTACGTGTTGAGCATCACCCGATCGTAGCCGCGCCCCTCGTACGGCAATGCGGCCAGGTTGGTCAGCAGTCCGGTGGCCTCCCTCGATAGCCGCAACTTGGCCTGCCGGTCGTAAAACGCGATCCGCTTTTCCGCCTGCTCGAACGCGTGGTTGCTGGCCGCGAACTGGCCGGCGGCCCGGAGCGCCGCGCCCTGCTCGAGAAACCACACCACGGCATCCCGCGAGTCGCTGTGTTTGCCGGCCTCCCGGCTGGCGATCTGCGCGGCTTGGCCGGTGCTGCCGCCGTTCCACGCCCCGCGAAACGACCCGGTCTGGCTCTCGTAACTGGCACACCCGGTCAGCAGCAGCACAAAACCCAAATGACAACCCCAACGCATCGGCAGCAACGTTAACGCTTGGCCAAGCGCAAGCCAACGCCGGAGCGGCGGCGGTGTGGCAGGTTTTGGGCGGTTGTTATTGTCCGCAGCGCTTGGCCAAGCTCTATTCAGAACTGAACCATTTAACCAACGATTCTCTTTAGTTCTTTGACGTGGTCATTATATGCCTCAAGACCTACAGGTGTTAAAGAAAGCCATGTGCGTTGACGTCCAAAATCTGTCCTTTTTGCGGGTGCGACATAGCCGGCTTCTTCAAGTGATTTAATGTGCTTGGACAACACAGAATCACTGACATCAAGGCGCTCGCGAAGCAGTTTAAATTCGATTTCAGCCGAAGTGGATAACATCGCGCAAATATGGAGACGATTAGGGGCGTGAATTAAAGAATTAAAATGCGAATTATTCATTTTGAAGCATCCTCCTTTACCCATTCATTTGTTGGGTACTTAGTCGATCCTGAAAAAGTCGTTTTTCAGTTGAGTGACCTAGGGTAAAAGGCAGTGTTCGGATTGAAAATGATGTGAAGTTGGATTTCTGCCGGGTTGAGCATCCACCGAATGTAGAGCCAAGTCTTCCCCGCTTGTCTGAGCAACTTCCTGAAGTTCATTCCCGCTGCACTTAGCACTGCGTTGAGTTGATCTCCTTGGGTTCCTTTAAGTCGGTTGCGATTCATCCGATGCCCGTGTTTCAGGTGGCTGATTCCTGGTTCCACCACGGCTCGTCTTTTCATCCACTTCCACAGCCGCTTGGGTGTCTTGCCTTTGCGCTGTTTGTCTACGTGCACATCCATCTCCCCCTCGTACCCGTGCCCTCTGTAGCCCCTGTCCACAAACACTTGTTTCACTTTTTCCCCCACCATCCGCCTCACTTGCTCCAGTGTCTCTTTGAGCGTGTGCCCATCATATGGATTGCCCGGGTGCGCCTGCGCTGCCACGTGCCACCCTCCACGACTGCTCGTCCCCACGCTCACTTTCACCCCAAACTCATAGCGCTTGTGCGCTTTACCTTTGCTGATGCATTCCACCTCCGGCGCATGCACGCTGTACACTTTGCCTTTGTCTTTCCTCTGTTGATCGTAAATCCTCTGCGCTTGCTTTAACTCTTCCTTCAGCTTGGGATCCGGCTCCGGGCATTTTCTTTGAATATCCCGTATCACTCGACCCAACAAGGTCTTGAGATGCCTCCCGCATTTGCCCGCTCTCTTGTACTGTCTGGCATGGGCGTAGCGGCTTTGCTTGAGCATTAATCGCTTCCCCACCCGCTCGTAACTCTGCCTCAGTTTGAGCCTGCGCCGCTTGGCCAAGCTCACCAACACCGTTCTGGCTCGATCGTAGAGTCTGCTGTCCGTTGGAAACCTCACGTGCTTCTCCTGCACCGTCGTGTCCACGTTGATCCTCTCCAGTTGCCGAGGCTGGATCAGTTTCATCCTCAACCCTGCCTTGATCGTCTCCTCCAATAGCTTCTCTGCTCCCACTTTGGCCAAGCGCGTACGCCATCTACTCAGGCTCGAGGCCTCGATCGGCGCTTGGTGCTCGAAGAACTTCATCCCGCTTAAATGCTGCCAGTACGGGTTCTCCACCCACAACTCCAGCACCCCCTCATCACTCAGGTCGTAGACGTACTTGAGATAATTCAACGACACCAGCAATCTTGTGCTTACTCCGGGGCGCCCCAACTCCGGATGCCAGGTTTGTTCCAGTGCCGTTTCAAACGCTTCCCAATCCATCCCAGCGGCCACTTTTACCATCGGGTGCTTGGGGTTCACCATCCGCGAGAGTTCGGTCCGGAAGAAATCGGCCTGATAACCCGATGTGAGCTCTTGTTGTGGTTTCATCTGCCTCTCTACTTTGCAAGGTTTTGACCCCAACGGAAAGCTTTCCTTGCAATTTGAGACACCTCTTTCCCCCTCCTCGCCCCTGTCTTTGTTAACTCAATCAGATTCTTCTACTTATACGTCAGATACGCGACGGACAAACTGACAATTACGGCTGCGATATAGGGAGCCAAAGGAAGGTCAGCTATCGGAAAAGCACCTTCTATCCGGGTCACAGGTCTACCCAATAGCGTGGCTTCTCTTCCCATTGTTATCACAAGGGCAAAGAAGAGCCCCTGTAAGCCAACAAAAACTTTCCCTGAACCTGAAGATGGCAGGAGTTTTCCTTTTACCCCTAGCAATCGCTCGCTGTACCTACAAAATAGAACCAATAACAATATTGAGATGCCTGATAACCATATCCCCAACGCCCACATGTTCTCATGCTCTGCTGCCGCCATTGAGAAAGTGAAGATGCCACACAACAAAGACATAATAATGATCAACCAGAGTGGCGGTCTCAAAGATGATATTGTCTCATTTCCTATCTTGTTCAATGACTCAAGTGCTGATTGAGCCTCTGCGGTTGTAACCTGTTTTTCGTTAGTCATGATTTGTGTATTTCTATGTTAATTTCCAAAATGGCAAGTAAATTAGCAATCACTTTCCATAATGGAAAGCTTTAACTTTCTAATATGGAAAGTAACTGCAGCCGACAACCAAAAAAGCCCCAAACCCTATTTTTCGCAAAAACTGCTATAATTTCCCTCTGACACCAAACTGGGAAGGGGTACTGAAAGTGGGCGGTTCTTGTTATTGACAAGTAACGCCATCGAACAGCAAGGCCTTGGTGCGGTGAACCGCTTGGCCAAGCCCGCGGTAGGGATGGCTGTCCCAGCTGTCCGCCAACGAGCCCAATGCAACCCGGCGCGCTGGGGACAGCACGCCCTACCTTCCCCTTTTGGCCAAGCGCAAGCCAACGCCGGAGCGGCGGCGGGTGAATTGGCGTGCCGGGGCGGTGGCGGCGTGGCAGGTTTTGGGCGGTGGGTAAGATTATTGGTATTGACCTTGGCACGACCAACTCGCTGGTGGCGATTGTGGAGTCCGGCATTCCGCTGGTGCTGGCGGACGGCCAGGGGCGGCGGCTGACGCCGTCGGTGGTGCGCGTCTCGGCGGACGGCGAACCGGTGGTCGGCTGGGAGGCCAAGCGCGGGCGGGTGGCGCACCCGGAGACGACGGTCACGTCCATCAAGCGGTTCATGGGACGCCGGGGCGACGAGGTGGATTCAACCGCCGCCGCGTCGGTGTACGCCATTCGCGCCGAGGGCAGCGGGCCGGTGGCGGTGCCGCTGCACGGTCGCGACTGGTCGCCGGAGGAGTTGTCCGCCGAGATTCTCAAGGCGCTCCGGACGATTGCTGCCGAGGGGATGATCGACCGGCCCGAGGCGGCGGTGATCACGGTGCCGGCCTATTTCAACGACGCCCAGCGCAACGCCACGCGCAATGCCGGCGAGTTGGCCGGGTTGCGGGTTGAGCGCATCATCAACGAGCCGACCGCCGCCGCGCTGGCCTACGGTCTGGGCTCGCTGAAGGAAAAATCGAAAGTAGCCGTGTACGATTTCGGCGGCGGGACGTTCGACCTCTCGATTCTCGAGTTGAACGAGGGCGTGTTTCAAGTGCTGGCCACCTGCGGCAACACGCAGCTGGGCGGCGACGACATCGACCGCGTGATGATCGAGCATTTGGCCGAGAAGATTGGCCAAGCGGGCGGGCCAAGCGCCGCCACTGACCCCGCGATTTGGGCGCGGTTGGCCGAGGCAGCGGAGGAGGCCAAGGCGCGGTTGTCCACGGAAAACGAGATTGCCATCGCGCTACCGTTTTTAGCGCCGGAGTTTAGTTTTGAATACACGCTGACGCGCGAACAGCTCGAGCGCTTGGCCAAGCCGATCGTGGTGCGCACGCGCGAGTATTGCCTCAAGGCGCTCGCCGACGCCGGCTTGGCCAGTGGCGATCTCGATCAAGTGATCCTCGTTGGCGGACAGACGCGGATGCCGCTCGTGCGTGAGTTTGCCTCAGAGGTGTTCGGGTGCGGCGACAGTGGGCCGGAGTTGAACACGTCGCAGAATCCTGACGATGCAATCGCGATGGGCGCGGCGATTCAGGCGGGGATTTTGTCCGGCGACTACAGCGGCATGCTGTTGCTCGATGTGACGCCGCTCTCGCTGGGCATCGAGACGTTCGGCGGGTTGATGAACGTGATCATCCCACGCAACACGACGATCCCAGTGAAGCGCGGCGAGGCGTTCACGACGGTGGCCGACTACCAAAAGGAGGTGCTCATCCACGTGCTGCAGGGTGAGCGTGAAAAGGCGGCGGACAACTGGAGCCTGGGGCGGTTCACGCTGGAGTCCGAGCCGCAGCCCAAGGGCGTGGCCAAGGTGGGCGTGCAGTTCGAGATCGACGCCGACGGCATTTTGCATGTGCTCGCGCGAGACATCAAAACCGGCAACGAGAAGGTCGTCGAGATGGCTTCCGCCGTGGAGGTCGATGACGCCGAGGTGCAGCAAATGATCGAGGAATCGGTAGAGCACGCGTTCGACGACATCGAGGAACGGCGCTGGATCGAGGCCAAGCTGCGCGCCGAGCAGACGAAGGCCGCCACTCGCAAGGGGCTGGAGTCGCTCGGCGGCGAGTTGGCAGATGATCAGCGCGGGGCGATCGAGTCGGCGCTGGCTGCGGTGGAGTCGCTGTTGGCCAAGCGGGGGCGGGACGAAGCGGTGACGGCTGCCGAGCTGAAGGAAGCCAACGGCAATCTCGACGACGCCACCCAGCCGTTGGCGGAGTTGATGATGGACCGCGTGATGGCGGAGATGCTCGAGAAACGCGGCGTGTTGCCGGGTTAGGTTTTCGCCGGGAGCTTGGTACTGTCGAGCGCCTGTTTACGAAAACTGTTGTTGGGCTTTTTGATATCCGCGCCCTCGACGTGCCGGATTTCTTCGTAGGCCACCTCCACGGCGCGCTCATCAGGATTCGGGTGAGGCGCCCGCTGGTCCTTGGGCTGCGGGTTGATGAGGACGATGACGCTTCGGCCGGCTTCGCGCGGCTTGGTGTCACAACTTCCCCACGGCTTGATCTTCTCGATGAACGCCTCGATGGTCTGTACGCCGATGTGTTTCGTGCGAAGTTCCTTGCCGCGGAAACGCAGGATCACCTTGACCTTCATGCCTTCGCAGAGGAAGTCGATCGCGTGGTTCAGCTTGAAGGTGAAATCGTGCGGATCGATGTTCGGGCGCAGCTGGATCTCCTTGATCTTGACCGTGACGGTGGCCTTTTTCTGCTCCTTGCGAAGTTTCTTCTGCTCGTAGGAATATTTCCCGTAGTCCGTTATCCGGCAAACGGGCGGGCTGGCGTTGGGTGAAATCTCCACCAAGTCCAGCCGCATTTCCTTGGCCTTCCGCATGGCGTCCTGAAGGGAAAACACCCCCAGTTGTTGTCCATCATCCATCAGGAGCCGAACCTCCCGGGCTCGAATCCTGCCGTTTACTCGCGTCCGTGGTGCCCGGTACGGGCGCCTTCCGCCTTTGGGGCGACTCAAAGCGTGCCCCCGATGCTGTGGTTTATCATATAGACTATATTGAATTGCCCGTCACAGGACGGGGCAGGAACAGAGGCTATTTTTTGACACCGCCTTTGCAAGCCAAATTTTCAAAAAAACAAAAGCAACAGTGATGCCAAAAGGCCCGCCACAACGCTTGGCAGGGGGAATAGCTTTGCGGCCGGGCGGCTGTCCCGATACTATCCCGCCCCGAAGCCGCATGAGTTTTTTTGACATCACAAGCGAACCGTCGCGCTGGGCCAGGAGCGGCCTGCTGCTTTTGGGCGGCCTGCTCGCGCTGGGCCAGGCGCGGGCGCAACTGGCCCCGCCACCGCCTCCGGCCAGGACGAGCATCACCGTCAGCAACGGCAAGTCGCTGGCTGGCTGGCGCGCGCCGCTTGGCGACTGGAAGCTGGTGAGGGCCGCCGCGCCGTCACCGGACAACCCAAAGGCGTTCACGCTGGCCGAGGGCAAGGGCGTGCTCGTCAACGGCGACAAGGGCCGCACTGGCAACGTGTTCAGCAAACACGAGCACGGCGACGTGATGGCGGCCGTCGAGTTCATGGTGCCGCAGGGCTCGAACTCCGGGATTTATTTTCAGGGCCGATACGAGATCCAGATTCTCGATAGCCACGGGAAGGCCAAGTTGACCCACGGCGACAACGGCGGCATCTACCAGCGCTGGGCCAACGGCAAGGGCTTCGGGGGTGCCGCGCCGATCATGAACGCCAGCAAGCCGCCGGGCGAGTGGCAAAAATTTATCGTCACGTTCCGCGCGCCGCGCTTTGACAAAAGCGGCAAAAAAATCGAGAACGCCCGGTTTGTCAAAGTGATCCACAACGGGCAGTTGATCCACCACAACGTCGAGGTGACCGGCCCGACGCGCGGCGGCGGCATTCAACGACGAAAAGCCGACCGGCCCGCTGATGCTGCAGGGCGACCACGGCCCGGTGGCCATTCGCAAAATTGTTTTGAAACCGGCCAAGCTCGACTGAGCCGCCTGGCCAAGCGCAACCTCAACCCATGGAAACCAAGCCCGCACCCACCACCCTCCGGGGCATCATCAGGCACCTTGGCCCGGGGCTGATCATCACCGCGACCATCGTCGGCTCCGGCGAACTAATCGCCACGCCGGCGCTGGCTTCCGAGGTCGGTTTCACCATGCTGTGGTTCATCATCCTCGGCTGTTTGATCAAGGTATTTGTTCAAATCGAGCTGGGCCGCTACACGGTGACCAACGGCAAGACAACGCTCGAGGCGATGGACAGCGTGCCGGGGCCGCGACTGCGCGTCTCATGGATGGTTTGGTTTTGGGTGGTCATGTACATCGGCTCGACGATGCAGGTGGCCGGAATGATGGGGGGCATCGCCAGCCTGATGGTGAGTGCCGACTCCGGCTGGCATCTCGCGCTGATTGCCGCGGTGGCGCTGGCCTGCATCGCGCTGCTGCTCTCGGGCAGGTACCGGCTGGTGGAGGGTGTGTGCATCGGCATGGTGGTGCTATTCGCGCTCTTTACCGGTGTGGCGCTGGGTTCGCTGCAGTTCACGGAATTTGCCATCAGCGGCAGCGACATCGCCGACGGGCTGAAGTTTTCGATGCCGAAAGATTTTTCGACGGCGTTCGGCGCGTTCGCCATCATTGGCGTCGGCACGTCGGAGTTGATTTATTATCCGTACTGGTGCCTTGAGAAAGGCTACGCACGGTTCACCGGCAACAACGACAACACCGTCGGCTGGTTAGACCGCGCGCTGGGCTGGCTCAACGTGATGCGCTGGGACGCGTGGGTGTCGTGCGCCATTTACACCAGCGCGACAGTGGCGTTTTACCTGCTCGGTGCGGCGACGCTGCACAGCGCCGGCCTCGAGGTCGGCGACGAGGGCATGGTTGACACGCTGTCGAAAATGTACGAGACCGCCTTCGGGCCTACCGGCGCGGGGTTGTTCAAAGTCGGTTGCTTCTGCGTTTTGTTTTCAACCGTGTTCGGTGCCACGGCGGCCAACGCCCGGCTTTTTGCCGATGCCGTGCCGGTCTTCGGCATCCGGCAGTACGCATCCGACGACGAGCGCCACGCGATGGTGAAAGTCGGCTGCGTGGTGTTGCTGGTGCTGTCGTTTGTGATTTTCGCCCTGTTCGGCAAACCGGTCACGCTGGTGTTCATGGGAGCGTTTGCTCAGGGAGCGTTGCTGCCGTTTTTGGCGTTGGCGTCCATTTATTTATTGCTGACGCGGGTGGATAGGCGGCTGCATCCGGGCCTTGTTTGGAAGGGGTTTCTGGTGCTGGCCGCCTCCTGCATGATGTTCATCGGGGCGTACAAGGCGGTGGAGGAGGTCGGCAAACTTTTCACAGCGAACGATGCTCGCCACGGAAAGCGCCGAGCCGAAGAAACCACAAAGTGAGCCAGCCAAGTAACCCGGCCTTCACTGCGTTCATGCAGGCGATCGACACTGGAGACCTACCGGGGCTTGGCCCGGAGGTGCGTTCGTCCGCGCGGCCAAGCGCGGCGCTTGGCCAAGCGGTGGGTGCGCTTGGCTTGAGCGGCGAGTCGGCGGGCTTGGCCAAGGCGGCGGCGCTGCTGTGGCATGATCATCTCGACGAGTCGCACACCGTTTCGCAGGACATCGGCTCGGCGGACGGCAGTTTCCTGCACGGCATCATGCACCGCCGCGAGCCGGATTACCCGAACGCAAAATACTGGTTCCGCCGCGTGGGCGATCACCCCTGTTTCCCCGCTCTGGCCAGCGAGGCGACCGACTACCTCGACGCCGCCGGCGACGAGGCTTTGGCCAAGCGCCTGGCCCCGGGCGGTCACTGGGATCCGTTCGCCTTTGTCGATGCCGTCGAGGCGGCGGTGCGCTACGGCAACCCGGCCGAGATCGAGCCGTTGCGGCACGTCCAGCGCATCGAGTTCGAGACGCTCGCGCAAACCATCCTCGCCTAGCTTGGCCAAGCGATGAATCATGGCTGAGTTTCTCAAGGTTCTCTCGGCGGTGTTGCCCGTTTTTCTGATCGCACTGCTTGGCTTTCAGCTGCGGCGGATGGATTGGCTGACCAAGGCGGCGGACGACAGCCTGCTCAAGGTTTCGGTCAACGTGCTGCTGCCGTGCCTCGCCTTCAGCAACATCAGCAACAACCCGGAGCTGCTCAAGCCGGAGAACGTATGGCTGCCGCCGGTGATTGGTTTTTTGTCAATCGGCGTTGGCATGGCCGTCGGCTGGCTGGTGAGGAAGTTTGCCACCGGCTCGACCGATGCCAAAGGGCGCACGTTTGCCATCAGCATCGGTGTGTTTAATTTCGGCTTCGTGCCGATCCCGCTGGTGGCCTCGCTCTTCGGCGAGAGCGCGGTCGGAGTGCTCTTCGTGTTCAACGTCGGCACGCTGCTGGCGATGTGGTCGCTCGGCGTGATGCTGCTGCACGGCGACCTGCGCACCGGGTTGCGAAAGGCGATCAACGTGCCGGTGGTGACGGTAGTCGCCGCGCTCGTGGTGAACGCCACCGGCCTGCACGAGTACATTCCCAGTCTTGGCCAACGACACGATCAAGACGCTTGGCCTCTGCGGCATCCCGATGTCGATCCTGCTCATCGGCGCGATGGTGAAGGATCACTTCGCCGAGTGTGATTTTCGGTCGTCGTTCCGCGTGTGCTGGGTGAGTGTGGTGCTGCGGCTTGGCCTGTTGCCGCTGGGGATGATCGCCCTGGCCAAGTGGCTGCCGTGCTCGACCGAGCTGCGGCAGGTGCTGCTCGTCGCAGCGGCAATGCCCTCGGCGATTTTCCCGCTACTGATCGCCCGCCTGTACGGCGGCAGCCCGGTCGTCGCGACGCAGGTCGCCATCGTCACCACGCTGGTCAGCTTGGCCACGATCCCGCTGTGGCTGCGGGCCGGGGCAGCGTTCATCGGCTTGGACTTCGTTGCCGAGTAGCGCTTGGCCAAGCGGCGTTTCCCGCTTGCAGTCGGAGGAGCGTTCGCGTAGGCCAAGGCGCATGCGAGCAACCCTGCTTCTCTCAATCATCGGTGCCCTGTTTCTTCAGCCAAGCTTGTCCGCGGACGATTCGCTGAAGGTGATGACCTACAACCTGCGCTACGCCAGCAACAGCAAACCCAACGCCTGGCCGGATCGCCTGCCGCACATGGCCGACATCATCAAGAAAACGAACCCCGATATTTTCGGCACACAGGAGGGCAAGTTTTATCAATTAAAGGAACTCAATGCCAAGATCCCGGGCTACACCTGGTTTGGAACTGGTCGTGACGGTGGCAGCAGGGGCGAGTTCATGGCGATCTTTTACAAGCCGGATCGGTTTGATATTTTGGAGTACGACCACTTTTGGCTGTCTGACACACCGAACGTGATCGCCTCGACAACCTGGGGGCACAGCAACCGGCGGATGGTGACGTGGATTCGGTTTCTCGATCGCAAAACGAAAAAGGAATTCTACTTTTGGAACACACACTTCGACCACCGCATACAACCGGCCCGCGAAAAGGCGGCTCTGCTTGTGAACAAGAAAGTGGCCGCGCTAAAAACCAAATTGCCGATTCTCTTGGTGGGAGACTTCAACGCCTCAGCCGGGATGAACCAGGCCTATGACACACTGACCAAGGACGGCGGTTTTGTGGACACACTGCTCACGGCGAAGAAGACGATCAACGCCGAATGGAACACGATGAACGGCTTTAGGCAGGTACGAAAGGGGGGGCGCCGGATTGACTGGGTATTGGCCAAGGGGCCGTTGAAAACCAGCGAGGCGGAGATCGTGCTATACGATAACAGTAAGCAGTACCCAAGTGATCATCAACCCGTTTCGGCCGTCATCACGCTGGAATAGCCCCAACAGTCAGGCGCTGGGAGATTGAGGGATTATTCCTCCTCGAAATCGACGTTGATGTTGTTGTTCTCGAGTGTGCTGCCCTCGGCCTGAGCCAGGCGGGAGAGTGCGATGAGATATTGAACCTTTGCGTTGATTTCGGTGTAACGTCTGCTGGTGAGATCGCGCTGGGCCTGCAGCACCAGATAATTCTCGATGGCGCCCTCGTTGTACCGTTTCGTCTCGTTTTGCAGGGCCAACTCGCTGCTGAGCCGCGCCTGTCGTGACACGGTAATTTGCTCAAACCGATACTCGGCATCGCGGATGAGCCGGTCGATATCGACCATGATGGACTGCTCCAGTTCCTTGTGTTGCAACACCGCCTGTTCCTTCTGCGCTTGGGCGGTCTTGTAGCTGGCCCGGGCCGAGCGGTTGGGGATGGGGATGCTGAACTGAATGCCAATCGAGTAGTTCGGGTAGTCGCCTCGGCGGACATCGCGAAAGGCATCATTGAACGAGGCTCTACTCTCAACAAACGGAGTCTTGTCCCTGAACTTGACGACGGAACTGTCGCTGCCGGAAAGCCCGTAAGTGGCCCGCAGATCAAGTTGGGGGTAAAGCTGGTTCTTGTTGTATCGCAGCCGAATGTCCGCGTTCTCCAGCGAGATTTGGCTTTGCAGAATTTCCGGTCGCTGGGTGAGCGCCTTGTCCCAACTGTCGTTCCGGCTGAACACCGTTTGCACCGGGTTGAGCTCACCGACTGGCAGCAACTCGGTGGCTAGGACGGCCCCGAAATCGTCAGTCAAAAGCCGCTTCAGTGTGTTGACGCTGTCGGCGAAGTTATTCTGGACAGAGAGCAGCGAGGCTTTCTGCGAATAAAGCTCGGCCTCTAGTTGGGGAAGCTGCGACTTGGCCAAGGTGCCGACTTCTGCCCGCCGTTTTTGGTTGCTGAAATTTTGCTCCGTCAACGCGAGCGTCTCCTCGGCAACCTTCACATTTTCGCGGCTGGCGATCAGTGCGTAGTACGCGAGCTCGACGCTGGACACAGTCTGCGTGATTTGCCGTATGACTGTGAGGGAAGAATTCTCGACCTGTTGTTTTTGAAGCTTGATATTCATCCGCGTGCCGTCGATCCATGCCCCCTTTAGCAATGGCTGCGTGATGGAGGCGCCAAAGCTGGTGCCGTAACTGCCAAACGGGAAATCTCGCGAGTCGGTGCCGGTTGTTTCCGAGGAGTTCAGGCCGATGTTGTACCGCGTGCCGATGGGCGTCACACCGTTCAGCCCGATGTTGTGCCGGAACGAGTCCGTTTCACTGGAGGGGATGGTGAACTCGAGCGGGTTCTGGCGGCCCTTGCTCTCGCGAAAACTATCCGTGCCGCCGAGGCTCAACCTTGGATCGTAGGCACCGTACGCCCCCTGCAGGCTCAGCGCGGCAAGGCGCGGCTGATAATTGGTGATACGGAGGCTGAGGTTGTTCTCGAGCGCGAGTTGGATGCACTGCTCGAGCGTGACCGCGCCGCTGGGAATTTCGGAGGCATTGGCCGTGAGCAGCGCCACCGAGGCGGCAAATCCCAAAATAAATTTTTTCAAGGACATGAGGCGGCGAGGGTGCGTCATCCGCCCCTGTTCGTCAATCTGGAGTGCGTTACGGTTTTGCATAAAATAGAGAGTCTGCCCTTTCGCCGGGCAAAGGCCATACGCTCTGACGCCGGTCACGGTTTCAGGATTCGGTAAAAAAGCTCCCCTTCCTTGGGGGCGGTCTTGTCGATGAACACATTGAGCGGCGGGGTGGCTGGCAGCAACCCGGGGAGGGTCTCGAACGCTTGGCCAAGCGAGGCGGCCCGCTGCACTTGGTACGATTTGCCGGCCACGCTGTGCCAGCGGATCTCCGGGCCAAGCGCGGTTTTCCGGCTAGCCGGCAGGATGGCGAATACCGAGTCCGGGTCGGCCGGGTCGGTTCCGGCGGCGAGTTCGTCGGCGTCACTCGCGCCGTCGGCGTCGGCGTCATCCGCGTCGAGGTCGAGTTGCACGATGTCCAGTTTGTGGTCGTCGGTGTTCATGTGGTGCAGCAGCAGCACGGCGGGCCGGCGGCCTTCCCGCTTGGCCAAGCCGCGGTCCACGGCGATTTTGATCGGCTCGTTGGCGTCGTACATCACGGTGCCGTTGATGCCGAACGCCGAGTGCACGACCGGCTTGGTCACGTCGTAGCGGATCAGTTCCGTGCGATCGATCTCGGGGTAGCCGTACTGCTCCGCGCCGAGCGTGAGCACGCGAAAGTCGAAGTCCGTTTTCTCCTCGTCGAGCCCGAGCATGCGCGCCGGGACCGGCAGCACCATCACGCTGTTGTTGAACGGCACCGTGTCGAACTCGTCCGGCGGGAAGACGTTGAGGTAGCCCACGTCGGCGAGGCCGCGCTCGGCACGCGGCACGCGGATGAGGATGGAGAGAAACACGTCGTCGGCGTAGCCGGACACGGTGAGGTCGTCTTTGATAAAACCGCCGTTGCTGCAACTGGCCAGCTCGTGGTCGATCCAGCCATCAAAGTTCGTATCAATCTGCAGGTGCGGATCGTACAGGAATGAGTGCGGATTCGTCCACGGCCCGGCATTGGCGATGGCGAAATAAACTGTCGTCTCCGCCACTGATCCGGATTGCGGGTAGTCCGACGCCACGCCGAATGCCAGCACATCGGCGGAGATGTCGGCCGCGTCGGTGAGCAAATTATTGCGCGGGCTGACACCGGCCAACTCGAACACCGACACGAGCGGTTTCGGATGCGCCGAGTCCCCCTCGAGCGAAAGCTCAAGCGACACGAGGTTGCGGTTCGGCAACGCAATGCGGCTCTCGGTGGTGTGTTTCGTGGCGGCGGCGCGGACGAGGGCGTGGTACGGTACGCGCAGTTTCTCGGTGTCGTTGGCCAGCACGATCTTGCCGCTGACCTCGTACACCCAGCTCCGGGCGCGGTCATTGAGCTTGGCCGGGGTGAGTGGATCGCCGGTGCGATCGAACTGCGCCGGGTCGGCGTGAAAACGCACCGGCACCAACTCGTGCGACTGGGCCGCGACGGTGATTTTTTTCACCGGCAACTCAATGCCAAAGCCGGTTTCCGTGACCGTTTCCTCGACGGACAGATCGAACTTGGCTTCGGCGTCACCGTGATTGGTCACGCGGATTTGCCGCGTCTCCTCCCACGGCTTGGCCACGGCCAGCGCGCCGAGCGACAGCGTGGTCAGCCCGTCGGAGCCCTCCGCCATCGCCGTCACCGTCGCGGTCACCGCGTGGGCCACATCGAGAAAACCGGCTCCGGCGAGCGACTCGGGATAGACCGTGCCGTCTTCGTGCAGCAACGGCTTGGCCGTGTTGAGCAGCAAAGCCTTGATCTCGGTGGCGCTCCAGTTGGGGTGCGCCTGCATGGCCAAGGCCGCCGCTCCGGCGACGTGCGGCACGGCCAGCGACGTGCCATTAAACCACGCGGTGCCGGTGCCGGTGCCCATCCGTGCCGATTGAATCAACTCGCCCGGCGCGATGATCTCCGGCTTGAGCAGGCTGTGCGGCGCCGATGGCCCGCGCGCGCTGTGCGCCGCCATGCGATACGTTTTGCCGACGAGTTTGGCCGAGCCGACGGCGATGACGGAGCGCTCCACGCCCGGCGCGGCGACGAGGTAGAAATTGTTGTTGTTTGAGTTGCCGGCACCCGAGACGATCACGCAGCCCAGCTGCGTGAGATTGGCAAACACCTCGGCCTCGGCCTCGTGTTTTTCCTCGAGGCCCAGCGTGGAGCCGAGCGAGAGGTTGACCACGTCCAAGCGGTCGGAAAAGTCGTTGTCGGCATTGGGGTCGGCGCACCACTCAAGTGCATCGAGGACGAGGTTCGTTGTACCGAGCGCGTTGTCGCCGAAAATTTTCAGCGCGTACAATTTGGCCTTCGGCGCCACGCCGGGCCGGAGGAGGAACTCGGAGTAGTCCAGCCCCGCATAATAGTCGCCCTCATACGGACGCCCCTGTTTCGTCACGCCAACCCCGGCGACGATGCCCGCCACGTGGGTGCCGTGGCCGTAGCCGGAGCGATCCAGTGGGTCGCCGTCCGGCAACGGCACGTCATCTGCCCCGGAGTAATCCTTGCCGGCAAAATCCCAGCCATCGACCTTGTCGGTGGGGAACGTGCCCTCCTCGATTTTTGTGGCGTCGTTGGATTGATACGCCTCCTTAGTGCCAGCACCGCCGAACATGGCGTGCGTATAGTCCAGCCCGGAGTCGATTACCGCAATGCGCATGCCCGCGCCGTCGAAGCCAGTGGTTAGTGTTCCCCACACCGTTTTTGCGCCAATGGCGGGAACACTTTTCTTGGTCAGTCGCTCGTACACCCGAAGTCGCTCGACTCTTTTCACGTTGGCCCGCTTGGCCAAAGTGGCCCTCGACTCTGGGAGAATCCGAACCCGTAGGGCATTGACCAGCCGCGAATAGCGGCGGGTTACCCGGGCACCATCGGCCTCGAGCCACTTGGCCAAGGCGTCCTGCTCGGCGGCGATGCGGCTGACTTGGCGTTGAACCGCTTGGCCGAGGGCAGCGTCGTCGAGGCCGGCCTGTTTTTGCTCGAGAAAAAACGGAACCAGCGCCTGGCCCTCGAGTTGCACCAGCAGCGGCAAAGTCGGCGGCGGCTCGACAGCCTTGGCCAAGGGCAAGCCCGCGACGAGTGACAGCAGGTAAACGCGAAGCAAAACAGGAAAATGCAGGAAGCGGCTCATGAGGCTGTTTTCGGCGCTTGGCCAAGCGATGGCAGCGCCGCCGCATCCTGTGTGAGCGCCCACGTCTTGGCAAGTTCGAGGCCGGGACTTGGTCAATCGCGTCCCACTTGATTCCTTCTCCCTCAGGGAGAAGGTGGCCGCAGGGCGGATGAGGGTGAAACAATGGAGATTTTCAAGACGCCATATTTGAAGATGTATTTGTTTGCTGCGAAGTTTTGAACTTCGTTTGTTTTCTCCCTCTCCCTGCCCCTCTCCCGCTGGGAGAGGGAGTATTCTTCTCTGTTTTTGGCATCTATTTTCAAGGCGGACTTGCATCCGGTTTTTCGGCTCTCTATCTTGCCGCGACCGGTTACCGGAATTGATGCAATCCGATCCCTTGATGACCTCCGTTTCACCACTCGACGCCGCGCGCCAAGCGCGGCGACTGACTTGATGCCCGAGCCCGAGATTACCCCGGAAGTCATCGAGGAACACGGCATCACTCCGGAGGAGTACGAGCGCATCCTCGAGGTGCTCGGCCGCGAACCCAACCTCACCGAGTTGGGCATTTTCTCCGTGATGTGGAGCGAGCACTGCTCCTACAAAAACACCCGCGCTCTGCTCAAGACTTTCCCCACACAGTCGCCCAAGATCATCGTCGCTGCCGGGGAGGAAAATGCCGGCGTGATCGACATGGGCGACGGGCTTGGCGTGGCGTTCAAGCTCGAGTCGCACAATCACCCCAGCGCCGTCGAGCCGTTCCAAGGAGCGGCGACCGGTGTCGGCGGGATTATCCGGGATATTTTCACCATGGGTGCCCGGCCGATCGCCAACATGGACTCGCTTCGCTTCGGCAGCCTCGAGTCGCCAAGGGTGCGCCAGTTGTTTCGCGGCGTGGTGGCTGGCATCTCGCATTACGGGAACTGCATCGGTCTGCCGACCGTCGGGGGCGAGGTGAATTTCGACCCGTCGTATGAAGGGAACCCACTAGTTAACGTCTTTAGCCTAGGGGTGTTACGGCATAGCCAAGTTGCCCGGGGCGCGGCCAAGGGCGTGGGTAACCCGGTCTTTTACGTTGGCCCGGCGACGGGGCGGGACGGCTTGGCCGGTGCGGCGTTTGCGTCGCAGGATTTGACCGAGGAATCGGCCGAGCAACAGCGCGGCGCGGTGCAGGTGGGCGATCCGTTCATGGAGAAACTCTGCATGGAGGCCTGTCTTGAGCTGCTCGCCACCGGCGCTGTCGCGGGCATTCAGGACATGGGCGCGGCCGGACTCACCTGCTCGACCTGCGAAACAGCGGCCCGCGGCGGGACCGGCATCGAGATCGACTTGGCCAAGGTGCCGCAGCGCGCCCCCGACATGACGCCGTACGAAATCTTGCTCAGCGAATCGCAGGAGCGGATGCTCATCATCGTCCACAAAGGCCGTGAGGACGAGGTGAAACGGATTTTCGACAAGTGGGATTTGCCGTGGGCCGAGGTGGGCGAAGTGACCGGTGATGGCATGATGGTTGTCAAAAACCATGGCGAAGTTATTGCCACCGTCCCGGCGGCCAAACTCGCCGATGATGCCCCGCTGTATCATCGCGACTCGAAAGAGCCGGCGTACCTCGAGCAGACCCGCGCGCTGCGGCTCGCCGACATCCCGGCCTTGGCCGACCCGCGGGCCGCCTTGGCCAAGCTGCTTGGCTGGCCGACCATCGCGTCGAAAAACTGGGTGTACCGCCAGTACGACCACATGGTCCGCGCCGGCACGGTGCTCAGCCCCGGCTCCGATGCGGCGGTCATCCGCGTGAAGGCCGACTCGTATCCGGCGCTTCCTGCCGACGCTCCGGCGGATGATGTTCCTGACAAATATTTGGCGATGACGGTCGACTGCAACGGCGTCCACGTTTACCTCGATCCGTACGAGGGCAGTAAAGCCACCGTTGCCGAGGCGGCCCGGAACCTCGTCTGCTCCGGCGCGCGGCCGCTTGGTGCGACCGATAATTTAAACTTCGGCAACCCGCACAATCCGGAGCTGTTTTGGCAGCTCAAGGAGAGCGTGCGCGGCTTGGCCGAGGCGTGTGAGGCGTTCGGCACACCGGTCACCGGCGGCAACGTCAGCCTGTACAATCAGAACCCGGCCGGGGCCATCGACCCGACGCCAACGGTCGGCATGGTGGGCTTGATTGAAAACACGGAACACATTACCAGCCAATGGTTTAAGGATGACGAAGACGCCATCATCCTGCTTGGCCAAGCGGTGAACAGCGACGATCCGCTGCTTGGCTTGGGCGGCTCCGCGCTGCTGCAAACCGAGCACGGCCGCAAGGAAGGCACGCCGCCGCCGTGCGACTTGGCCAAGGAGAGCGCGCTGCATGACGCGCTGCTGGGCTTGATCGCAACCGGCGCTGTGAAAAGCGCGCACGACTGCGCCGAGGGCGGCTTGGCTGTGGCGCTGGCCGAGTGCTGTATTTCCCAACTCACCGCCCGCAACACCCCCCGACTCACCGGGGCGACGATCGACCTCGGGGAGCTTGACGGCGTCCGAGGTCGGATGCGCTGTTGTTCGGCGAGTCGCACGGGCGCGTGGTCATCACCACGAGCGAGGCCGAGGCCGGGGCGGCGATCGAGCGGGCCAAGCTGCTCGGCGTGCCGGCGGCAAGGATCGGCACCGTCAACGGCGGCGAGACGCTTGACATTGTGATCGGCGAAACTCATTTCTCGTGGGAGTTGAACGAACTCCACGACGTGTGGTGGAACACCATCGCACGAGCCATGGAACAATGAGCGAAACACATCCCCGGCACTATTGCGGCGTCTTCGGTGTTTACGGCCACCCGAACGCGGCGGAGCTGACCTACTACGGACTGTACGCGCTGCAACATCGCGGGCAGGAGAGCGCGGGCATCGTCACCTGCGCGGACGGGCAGTTTCGCGTGCACAAGGGAATGGGCCTCGTGTCGCAGGTGTTCAAGGGCAAGACGCTCGAGAGACTCAAGGGCAGCATGGCGGTCGGCCACACGCGCTACTCCACGACCGGCTCGTCGCACCACCGCAACTCCCAGCCGTTGACGGTGGACTGCAGCAAGGGGCAGATTGCCATCGCGCACAACGGCAACCTCACCAACGCCGCGCAGCTTCGCGACGAGCTGGAGCTGGGCGGATCGATTTTTCAAACCACCGTTGATAGTGAAATTATTCTGCACTTGATGGCCCGGCCGTCCAACGGCAGCGACAACAATCTCGTGCAGAGTCTGCAGCGGATTCAGGGCGCCTATTCGCTGGTTATCATGACCGAGAACGAGTTGATCGGCGTGCGCGACCCGCACGGCTTTCGGCCGCTCTCCATCGGCAAACTCGACGGCGCGTACGTGCTCTCGAGCGAGACGTGCGCGTTTGACTTGATTCAGGCCGAGTTCGTGCGCGACGTTGAGCCGGGCGAGATCGTCATCATCAACGACGACGGCATCCAGTCGATCAACGCCTTCCCGATGCATCCGCGCAAGGCGTTCTGTATTTTCGAGTACGTTTACTTCAGTCGACCCGACTCCATCATCAACGACCGGGGCGTGTACGGCGTGCGCGTCAACATGGGCCGTGAGATGGCCAAGGAAACCGCCGTCGACGCCGACCTCGTCGTGCCGGTGCCGGACAGCGGCAACTGCGCCGCGCTGGGCTACGCGCTTGAGTCCGGCCTGCCGTACGAGATGGCGTTCGTGCGAAACCACTACGTCGGCCGGAGTTTCCTACAGCCGTCGCAACTCATCCGCGACTTCAACGTTCGCGTGAAACTCAACCTCATCAATGAACTGGTCGAGGGCAAGCGGGTGGTCATTGTGGACGACTCGATCGTCCGGGGACCACGAGCAAGGCGCGCGTGAACAATCTCAAGGAAGCCGGCGCGAAAGAGGTGCACATGCGCGTGAGTTGTCCGCCGCACATGAACCCCTGCTTTTACGGGATCGATTTTCCCGACCGCAAAAAACTGATGGCGGCCAACCACTCAATCGAGGAAATCTGCGACTACCTCAACGCTGACTCGGTGGCATACCTGTCGCAGGAAGGCATGGTGAAGGCGACCGGTCTGCCGAGGGAAAATTTCTGCATGGCCTGCTATGACGGCAACTACCCGGTGCCGTTCGACCCGGCGCTCGACAAGCACATCATGGAGCAGCGTCGCGCCCGCGTGGAGAGCATCGGCGAGGCCCTGGCCAAGGACGAACTGCAGCCCCGGCTGCTTTGAGCCCGCTTGGCCAAGCGCTGGCTCAGGGTGCTTCCGGCAGCCAAACGGCCAGGATGCGCAGGCCGAAGAAAATCCAAATCACCGCCGCCAGCGAAATGTAAGGCCCGTACGGCAGCCGCGCCGACCAGTCGCGCCGGCCAATCGCGATCAGCCCCACGCCGACCACCGCGCCGACCACCGCGCTGGCCATCAGCGAAAACAGAGCGCCCTGCCAGCCGACGAACGCCCCGATGGCCGCCATGAACTTCACGTCGCCGAAGCCCATCGCCTCGCGCGGGATGACCAACTCGTCCGACTCGACCTTGATGAACGGCACCGTCTCCGGGTCAAACGACTCGTCGCCGATGAGCAGCCGCTTGGGAGACAGCGCGACGTCGATATTCATGTGGCAGCGGTCGACCAATTCCAGCCGCTTGGCGTGAAGCCGGATCGTGTCCGAGTTGCGAAAAAATATTTCCTCGAACGGCACGACCTCGCCCGGCAGGTGCAGCGCCGACTCGGTGAACGTCGCTGACTCGCCCTCTTCGAGTGGCACGCGAACCTTGCCGAACAAAAGTTTGCCCAGTTGCAGCACGGCAAACACCGAGCCTGCGCCGACGAGGATGCCCAGCCCGCTCGCCATCAGCGAGTCGGCCGGCCGCGTAACGTGGTGCAGCGCCGGCAACCCCGCCGATACAATGAAGCCCACCGCCACGCCGCCGAGCGTGATTTGATCCGGGATGATGAAATGCTCGAAGTCGATAAACGTCGCCACGATCAGCCCCGCGAGCACAAACCCCCACGTCACCGCGAGCAAAACCCCCGGCGTGGTCTGCGCTCCGAACGCCAGCCAACTCGCGAGAAACGCCAGGCCGGTGAGCAGCTCGACGCCGAGGTAGCGCGGCGAGATCGATGCGGCGCATTGGCGGCATCTGCCGCGCAGCCAAAGCCAGCTGACGATCGGGATATTCAGTCGCCACGGGATTGCAAAGCCGCACTTGGGACATTGAGACCCCGGCTTGGCGAGGCTCAAGTCGAGCGGCATTCGGTGAATGCAGACGTTGAGAAAACTGCCGACGACCGTGCCGAAAACGAAGAACACAACGCTCCAAAATACAAACGGAGCGCGAGTCCAAAAATCCAGCATGAAGTCACTCATCGCCGTAGATGTGCGACTCGAGCGCGGAGCGCATCACGTCGATGGGCGCCGGTTGGCCGGTCCAGATTTCCAGCGCCTTGGCTCCCTGCCAAAGCAGCATTCCCAGTCCGTTGGCGGTGCGGCAGCTGGCGTCGGTCGCCCTGGCCAGGAGCGGCGTGAGTGCCGGTTGGTAAATCATGTCGAACACCGCCGGCGCATTGGCCAGGGTGAACTGCGACTCGTCGAGCGGCAGCGCGTCGGCTGGCTTGAGGCCAAGCGATGTGGCGTTGAGCACAAGGTCGATTTTGTTGGCGGCGTTTTCGGGGTAACCGACGGAGGCCTTGGTTTGCGGGAAGCGCCCGGTGATTTCGCTGGCCAGTTTTTCGGCCTTGGCGACGGTGCGGTTGACCAGGTGCAACTCGGCGACGCCCTCGGCGGCCAGCTTGAGCGCAGCCACCCGGCCCGCGCCGCCCGCGCCGAGGAATAACACCCGCAGCCCGGCCAAGCTCAAGCCAAGGTCCTGCTGCAACGCCAGCGTGATGGCGTCGGCGTCGGTGTTGTAGCCCTTGGCGCGAATCCCGCCGGCGGGCGGATCGGCGAGTTGGCCAAGCGGTGTCCAGTCGCCGGAGTCGTTTTTCGCCTCGAAACAAATCGTGTTCACCGCGCCCCAAGTCGTCGCCGACTCGTCGAGTGCATCGACCAACTCGAGCGCGAGCAGCTTGTGCGGGACGGTGAGGTTGAGGCCGACGAAGTGCATCGCCCGTGCGCCCTCGATCGCTTGGCCAAGCGCGTCCGGGCTGACCTCGAAGGCGAGGTAACGCCAGTCCAGCCCCAGCTTGGCCAAGGCGGGATTGTGCATCGCCGGCGAGCCGGAGTGGCGGATCGGCTGGCCGTACACCGCGCAGAAGCGCGTGGCGGCGCTGATCGGATTTTTGAACAAGTCGTCCACGCGCGAAGAGTAGGAACGCCCTCACCCGGCGGAAAGGAGAAAAACAGGCCAAGCCCTTGGCCGTTATTGCTTTGCAATCGAAGGGCGAAAAGCGTACTGAAGGCGCCCCCTGCACGGGGAGGATCGGCCGGATTCAACGCCGGCACCGCATTTTGGACTGCTTCAAACAGAGAGGGAATGTCGGCTTGGCCGCCGTTGCGTTGGCGCTTGGCCAGGCGGTTTCTGTGCAGGCCATCGATCCGCAGGAGTTATTGGCGCCGATCGTCGGCCCGGTGGTGATCCTGCCGCATGTTTCGCTGTCGGAGAGTTATGACGACAACGTTTTTTTGCTGAGCGACGAGCAGGGAAAGATTGATGACTTGGTGACAACGCTCTCGCCGGGCATCGGCCTGCAGTTCGGCGAAAACATCCTCGACAGCAACTACATCGGACTCGACTACACGCTGAGCCAGCAGTGGTACGCCGAGAACAGCGAACTCAACAGCGACAGCCACGCCCTGACCTTCGGCATCAATTACCTAAAGGAGGGCAAGTTCACATTCACTGGGGGCGACATGATTCGTTTGGACAATACCCTGTTGAAAGGACGTGAGAGAACTTTTTTCACCGATTTGGCTGAAGGCTCACCGGAAAGCAAAGGCATCCTGATCGAGCGCAAGTCGTTCAATGACCAATACCGTTTTGAATACACGATCAGCCCGAAAACCAGCGTTTACGCTGCCACCTCCTACAATGCCTCCGATTACAGTGAGGAACCTCACTACTACTATCAGGATGTTTTTGGCACCCGCATACCGTACTCCTTGTTTGATGTCGCCAACTGGAATAACACGGTCGGTTTTGGTTGGCAGGCTTTTGCCAAGATCAAGCTCTACGGCAGTTTCTTTTATGGCATTACCATGGTCGAAACCAACTTGGAGAGAATGGGCGAGCGACCGGACTCCGATTTTTTCGGCGGCCACATCTCTGCTGTGGGTGATTTTTCAGAGAAATTGAAGGGCAAGGTACAGGTGGGTTATCAGACTCGCCAATTTGATCGTCTCTCTAATGGATTGGGAGGGGGTTCTCACGGTCTGCCCATTTTTTCGGCAGAGGTGGATTACGATTTTACCGAGAAAAGAACGGCCTCACTCACCTACAGGCATGGGGGCAATGTTTCGATCGAGAGCCCGGATTCTGCAGTGACCTCGGATTTTGTGATTGTGCAGGTCTCCCAACAAATTGGCACGACAGGCAAGCTCAGCGCCACCTTTGGCGCCACCTATGAACTGGATACCTATGAAACCCTGGATGCACGTGAATACCAATATCTCAGGATGAACGCAGGGGTCTCCTACAGTTTCAACCAGTGGCTCAAGTCAAGCCTGCGATACGACTTAGAGATATTCGACAGTAACAAGGGGAATATTGACTACAACGTCAATCGCGTTATGTTGGGCCTTTCGGTGGGCTACTAAGATGAAAACTTTTATAAAATGGGTTCAGCGAGTGGGTTGCGTGCTTGCCACGTGCGTCCTGCTTGGCCAGGCGGCATTCGCCCAGGAAGCGGCAACAGCCAAGGCCAAGTCAGGTGCCAAGGTGGATACCGATCGCAAAATTGAAGCGCTCGATATGC
>CALJHX010000008.1 GCA_937770485.1 uncultured Verrucomicrobiae bacterium
GGCTGAAGAAGATGGCACTTGAACTGGACTTGCCAGTAATCGCCTTGGCCCAGTTTAACTCTCGATTGAAAACGACAACAATCCAGGTCCGCGGCTGGTCCGACCTGCGTGAGTCGGGCTCGATAGAGGCGGACGGTGACGTGGTCATCTTCATACGCAGCGAAAGGAAAGGCGTCATTATCGACAGTCGGATGCTCTGCCAGTTTGTTGTTGGCAAAAACAGAAATGAACCACAGGGCGTGTTTGACCTCTGCTTCGACAGGGATGTCTGCTGGTTTGAGGATTTGCGCAAACACTAGGATTTGGTTGCGAAGGCTGAAAAGTCACGCAGCTAGTTGATTCTTGTCGGGTTCCAAAACAGGTTTAGCCGCAGATGGAGCCAGATAAAAAGGGAGTCCGTAATTCTTGCTCAGATTGGCAGAGTTATTTTTCGTTTTGCTTCGCGACTCTACAGTTTGGATTTTTTTGTTTACGAATCAGGATGCTTTCGTTGTTGAGTCGTTTAGGTGGAAGAATGTGGAGTTTGAAAAGACTTAGTGGCGGTTTAGTGTCCCTTAAGAATTCCGCTCTACCCCTTCTTAATTAACCTACTTATCCAGAAAAGCTGCTAGAGTCGGTTGGTATAGTTCAGGCTCAAGCAGGAAAGAATCATGTCCTTTATCAGATTCAACTTCGTGCAACTCTGAGATTATGTGGTTTTTTATGAAAAAATTGTGAAGTTCTTTTTGTTCATCCGGATAAAAACAAACGTCTGTATCTATTGAAATGACCAAGGCTCTAAAGTCAGGACTGAGTTTCGCGGAACTTTCAGTCTTGTTCTCAATAGAGAACTTTTGCCAGGCACTAACAATCTTTAAATAAGAATTAGCATCAAATCTTTGCGAAAATTTACTCGCTTGGTATTTGAAATAGGATTCTATTTGATGTGTTGGGCAGTAACTTGAATTATCATCATTCTGGATCAATACATTCTTCTTAGCACGCTCGGCCATCATCGAAAGAGAAACATAGGTCTTGTGACCAATCATTCGGGCCAACTCCAATCCTAATTGGGGAGAATTCTTTTCAGAATAGTTTCCCTCTTGAAATAAAGAATCACTTTCGATCGCCTTGATTTGCTCATAATTGTGTATGATTTGAAGAGGTTGTAATTTTATTCCCGATGCGATAGATGCCAGCTTGTTAACTTTTTCAGGATAAAGAAATACGGTCGTTAGAGCAAGTAATCCGCCAAGAGAAGCACCTACAACTGCATAAAGTTTTTTGATTCCAAGTGACTCAATCAGTTCCATTTGTGACCGTACTATGTCTTGAAATGATATACACGGGAATGCCCCCATATATTTTTTTCCTGAATCAGGATTTATTGTGTCAGGACCTGTTGATCCATAGCAACCGCCAAGATAGTTCGCACATATTACAAAATATTTAGAGGTATCTATTACTCTTTTGGGACCGATAAATTTATCCCACCAACCTGTTCTGCATTCATCTGCCCAAAACCGATCAACCGATTCGTTTACCGACTCACGGTATCCGGCCGCGTGTTGGCTGCCACTTAAAGCGTGAAATAGGAGGATGACATTGTCTTTATTGCTATTGAGTGTGCCGTAAGTCTCGAAAGCCAATTCGCCATGATTAAGCTGTTCGCCATTTTCGAGTAGGAAAGGCTTGTCCGAGGCGGCAAACTGATAAGTACCTTTAAATGAAATCAAGTCGTCACCATCGGGAAGTTGAGACATCACTTCAATGACAAGGAATATAGTCGTTTGATTTTAACCTATGCCAGAGCTTGGTCCAAATCAGCGATAATATCTTCAATATTCTCTATCCCAACACTCAACCTGACCAGTTCTGGCGTAATTCCTCCTTCGCGCTGCTGCTCCTCATTAAGTTGAGAGTGGGTAGTAGAAGCAGGGTGGATTGCCAAACTCTTGGCGTCGCCAACATTGGCAACATGAGAGAAGAGCTTTAGGCTGTTTATGAATTGTTCTCCCGCATCTCTACCTCCATTGATGCCAAATACCACCATAGAACCACCTTTTCCCTTAAGATACTTTTGATTTAACTCATTCATTGGGTCTCCTTCCAGTTTTGGATAACGAACCCAATCCACAGCTTTGTGGTCTTTGAGATGTTCAGCAACGATTGAAGCATTTTCACAGTGCTTCTCCATGCGAAGCGGAAGAGTCTCAATACCCTGTAAGAACATCCATGAATTGTCTGGAGAAATACAGGCCCCTAAATTCCTGAGTGGGACTGTTCGCATTCTAAGAATATAGGCAAGGGGGGCAAGCATTTCTGGCAAGTCATGCCCCCATCTTAAACCATGATAAGAATTATCTGGTTCATCGTATAACGGATGTTTGCCGGCAGCCCAATTGAACCGTCCGCTATCAATGACTATACCACCTATTCCTGATCCATGGCCTCCTAACCATTTAGTTAACGAATGAATGATGATATCACAACCATGCGCCAATGGTTGAGTCAGGTAAGGTGTCGAGAAAGTAGCATCTACAACAACGGGAATACCATGAGCTTTGGCGATTGAAGACACCTTCTCTAAATCTGTAATTTCCAAGGCTGGGTTTGAAACCGATTCGCAAAAAATCGCACGAGTCTTGTCATCAATTGCATTGGCAAAAGCCTCGGGATCATTTGAATCTACAAATTTAACATTTATTCCAAGATTAGGTAATATGTTATTAAATTGTGTATAAGTGCCTCCGTAAAGGTTCCTTGCGCTGACTATATTATCCCCTGCTTGGGCGAGATTAATAATTGAATAAAAAACCCCGCTTGTGCCTGATGCCAAGCTTAAACCAGCCATTTCATGGGCACCCTCCAACAATGCAACTCGTTTTTCTAAAACATCGTTGGTCGGATTCATTAACCTCGAGTAAATGTTTCCCAACTCTTGGAGTGCAAATAGTTTGGCAGCATGCTCTGTGCTCTTAAACTGATATGATGATGTTCGATAAACGGGAACTGCTCTTGATAGAGTCGTTTGCTCAACTGAGTAGCCTCCGTGTAAACAGGTTGTTTCAAATTTCATTATTTTAATGATACGCAAGTAAAACGAATCCGGAATATTATCGACAAAAGATGAGACTTTTTCAATAAATAAACAAAACTAATAAAATATAAAAATATAAAAAGCTGTTTTCTTGCGCAGTTTATTTTCGTTTTCTTTCGCAACTCTTCGGTTTAGCTTTTTTCTTTGTACGAATCAGGACGTTGTCGTTAAGTCGTTTAGAAGATTCAACGCGAAGGTTGAAGAAGGCTTTTCGGCGGCTTCGAGTCTTGTGGGAGCACTACTTTCCTTAACTCTTCCAGCCAATTTCTTCACGATAACACTCAAATAACGGGTGAGTCTGTGGGCTTGCAGAGCCGCTGGTTTTTGCCAATGCTCTCCTCCGAAGCATTTGCGTTTTTTAGTCACAAATCATGAAAACCATTCAACGTTCCATTGTCGGTTTATTCGCCGCTTTGCTAGCGACATTTTTCGTTTCACCATCGGACGCGGCCCCCTATGAGAAAGGGGATGTCAAACTCCAGTCCATCGGGCCGCTTGCGACCGGACCGGATGGAGTTTTGTTTATCTCAGATCCCAAGGCGGCTTCCATCATCGCTATCAAGACCGCGGCCAAGCCGACCGACAATCCCCCCGGCAATTTCAAGGTCGAAGGTTTGAAAGCCAAAGTGGCGGCTGTCCTGGGCGCGTCCGTGGATCAAGTACGGATCATTGACCTTGCAGTGGATACCAGTTCGCAGTTGGCCTATTTATCCGTCATACGCGGACAGGGTGCCAACGCCAACGCGACTGTTGTATCCGTCCGACCCAGTGGAAAGATTCATGTTTTGTCTCTCAAGAATGTTCAGCATGCTGTTGCGAAACTGTCAAACGCCCCCGCCGATCAAGAAACAGGAACAGGTCGCCGGCGCAGAAATCAGCGGATGGAGTCCATCACGGATATTGCCTTCGTCAACGGCAAGGTGATTGTTGCGGGACTATCCAATGAGGAGTTTTCCTCGACGCTGCGGACTATTCCTTTTCCCTTTGAAGGTTCTCAGAAGGGGTCGGGAGTGAGAATTTTTCACGGGGCACATGGCCGTTATGAAACGTCCTCACCCGTCCGCACGTTCGTTAGCTACGACATCGCTGGCGATCCTTATATACTCGCCGCTTACACCTGCACTCCACTCGTGAAAATCCCGATGATGGAGTTGAAGCCGGGTTCAAATGTCGTTGGGGAAACCATCGCGGAACTGGGCAACCGCAACCGCCCGCTCGACATGATTGTCTATAAGAAGGATGGCAAGGAGTACCTGCTGATGGCCAACAGCAGCCGAGGAGTGATGAAAATCACCACGGAGAAACTTGGGAACTACAAGGGCATCACAGAAAAAGTGTCCGGAGGCGGAACAAAAGGAGTGCCCTATGAAACAGTTTCAGACTGGACGAAGGTTTACCAGTTGGCCGAGTTGGACGGCCAGCATGCACTGGTGGTAAGGGGTGCGGATGGTGACAACCTGAACCTTGAGGCTGTTCGACTCCCGTAATGTCGGCGAGGGACTACTGTGCGATAGCGTTTTGTCCATTCATTCTTGTCTTGCAGCTTGGCTGTTCCAAGGCAACTCAAGATAACGCTGAGGAATCCACGAAGACCACCGGGTTAATTCGCCTGGTCAAGCGACCTGCCTCACCAATCCAAGTGGTGTTTGAGGCCGATCTGCCCCAAGCAGTGGCTGATAGCCTTGCAAATTCAGAAGCATTGGAGACGAAAGACTGGGAAAAGGTATTTCACATCCACGTCGATACTGCACAGGGCTTGAGCTGGAGGGAGCTTCCACCCGTTCAAGGCTCCTATCAGATTACAAATAACCGCCTGATATTTGAGCCGCTCTTTCCCCCGCAGGCTGGTATTAATTACCATGCCGTTTTCGATCCTTCGAAGGCCGTCCGTCCGCAGGCTGGAATGTCTTTTGATGTCATCGAGACAATTCTTCGAATCGAAAAGCCAAAGGCCAAGCCGGAAACAATCGTGAGCCAAGTTTATCCGACCGCAAATTCGCTGCCCGAGAACCTTCTTAAATTCTATCTGCATTTTTCCGCGCCGATGAGGCAGGGTAAAGTTTACAGCCACATCCACCTACTCAATGCGCGGAACGAAAAAATTGATCTTCCGTTCCTGGAGTTGGACGAGGAACTGTGGAACCCGGACAGCACACGACTCACCATCCTGTTTGACCCCGGACGCATCAAGAGCGGCCTGCTGCCTCGGGAACAAGATGGGCCGGTGTTGCAGGAAGGCCAATCGTACACACTGAAAATTGACGCCACCTGGCAGGATGCGGCAGGCGCGCCGCTCAAGCACGGCTTCACAGATTTTTTTGTCGTGACCGCCCCGGACGTGGAAATGCCATCCCCGGCCCGATGGAAAATGACTGCCCCAGAGGCCGGTTCAATAAATCCAATGACTCTCGATTTTCCTGAACCATTGGATCACGCACTCCTGCAACGACTGCTTTGGATCGAGGATGCCGGGAAGCATGCGGTTGAAGGTCAGGTTCAAGTCGGGAATGTTGAGAGGCAGTGGGCGTTCGTCCCAAACCAAGCGTGGAAGGACGGTGATTACCGGGTGGTGATAGGGACAGGGCTAGAGGATCTTGCCGGAAACAGTGTCGCGCGACCGTTCGAAGTCGACCGGGTTCAGCGCCCCGACGATGAGTTCGTTCCCGACTACGTCACACTTGAATTCAAAATCGGAAACTGACCACATTGCTTAAGAATGATTTCCGATCTGCACATATCAACTTCCATTTGCGATGAAGGCCCCTCCCGCGCTGCCCCGGGGAGACATCAATCAGCGACTTTCCCAATATGAGAAAACTGGACAGACTGATCTCCCGTTACGAGGAGTTTCATCAGGACGAGACGAACCGGCTCGTCCACTTCATTTGCGTGCCGTTGATTGCGCTGAGCCTCGTGGGGCTGCTTTGGTGCATCAAGATTCCGACTACGCTTGGCGACGAGCTTTCGTTCACGCTGAACGCCGGGGCTGTCTTCATCAGCCTGGCCTCGGTTTATTATTTGTTCCTGTCAATTGGCAGTTTTTTAGGGATGCTGTACTTCGGCCTGGCCGCGAGTGTCCTGTGCATCAGCGTCGAGGCAAGCCCGCTGCCGCTGTTTGCCGTGTCGCTGACAGTGTTTGTGCTGGCTTGGGCAGGGCAGTTCATTGGTCACGGGATTGAGGGGAAGAAACCAGCGTTCACGGAGGACATTCAGTTTCTGCTGGTTAGTCCGGCTTGGCTGCTCGATGCGCTTTACAGAAAACCGGCAGTGACTCTGTTGACGGCGCTGCTGGTCGGCTGCGGGACATTCGGTTTGGCTGACCGGTTATTCGTGATGAAGCCGTCGGTCGATTTTTCCGCCGCGCTTGGCCATGCGGCGAAGTACGATGTGCAGATTATCCGCGACGAGTGGGGCATCCCGCACATTCTCGGCAAGACGGACGCCGACACCGCGCACGGCCTGGCCTACGCCCATGCCGAGGACGACTTCGAGACGATTCAGGATGTGTTCCTCGCTGTCCGAGGGAAGCTGGCCTCAGAGGCGGGGTTGGCGATGGCACCGAACGACTATTACGTGCACTTGATCCGGCTGTGGGATGGCTTGGACGAAAAGTACGCCACGCTCGATCCCAAGTTCCGTGCCATCTGCCAGGGCTATTGCGACGGCTTGAACCTCTACGCCAGCCGGCATCCGGAGAAATTGAAGCGCAACATTTGGCCGGCCAAGCCGCAGGATCTCGTGGCCGGCTCCATCCACAAGCTGCCGATGATGTTCGGGTTGCACAACGCTCTTGCACGGCTCATGGCGGATACCGAAAAGCCGTCACCCGTGGCCAGCGTACTGAACCCCGATAGGCTCCCGCTTGGCTCGAACTTCGTCGCGGTCGGGCCAAGCCGCTCGACCGACGGGGCCACGCGTGTCTGCATTAACTCACACCAGCCGTGGACCGGCCCGGTCGCTTGGTACGAGGCGCACCTCATCAGCGAGGAGGGGCAAAATATCTACGGCGGCCTGTTTCCCGGCTCGCCAGTCATCTTCCTCGGGCACAACGAAAACATCGCGTGGGGACACACGGTCAATCAGCCCGACCTCGTTGATACATTTGAACTCGAGCTCAACCCGGAAAACGAAAACCAGTACAAGATTGACGGCGAATGGCTCGAGTTGGAACGGCGTCTGGCTCCGCTTGAGGTTCGGCTTTGGCGCGATTTTCGGTGGACGGTCAATCGCGAGGTGCTTTACTCGATTTTCGGTCCGGCGATGCGCGTTAACGGGCGGGTATTTGCGGTTCGTTACGCCGGCATTGGCGAGTTCCGACAGACTGAGCAATGGTACCGCATGGGCCGTGCGCAGAGCCTCGAGCAATTCAAGGACGCCATGCGCATCCAAGCGTTGGCGATGTTCAACACAGGCTACGGCGACCGCGACGGGAACATTTTTTACGCGTACAACGCCCTATTGCCGGAGCGTGCTGACGGCCACGACTGGAGCGGCACCGTTCCCGGCAACACCCGCGACACCCTTTGGACGGAGTACCGTCCGTTCGACCAACTGCCGATCGTCGAAAACCCAAAATCAGGGTTCATCCAAAACTGCAACAGCGATCCGTTTCAGACATCCATCGGCGGGGACAACCCGGACGAGTCGGCGTTCTCGGAAAACTACGGTATCGAAAAATGGATGACCAACCGCGCCCGCCGGGCGGTTGAACTGTACGGCAGCGACGAGTCGATCACCCACGACGAATTCTTCCGTTACAAATACGACAAGCTCTACTCGGAGAAATCGAATTTACGCCGGCAAGTGGCCGACTTCGTCGAGGCGCAAGCGGGCAACAGCGAGCTAAAAAAAGAGATTGACCTTCTGCGTCAATGGAACGGTGAAACGACCAAGGACAATCGCTCCGCCGCCCTTGTCCTGCTGACCTTTCGGCCAAGGTCAAACTCGAGCAAACTAAAAACCGGGCATGAGCGAACGCTTGATCAGCTTCAGAGAGCTTCGGGAAATCTTGTCAAACACTTTGGCCGGATCGACGTCGAGTGGGGCAAGGTCAACCGCCTCGTTCGCGGCGACAAAAACCTCCCGCTCGGCGGCGGCCCCGACACGCTTCGCGCCATCTACGGGAGACCACAGGAAGATGGCACGCTTGCCGGGCAGGCCGGTGACTGCTTTTTCCAGTTCGTCGAGTGGGACAAGGACGGCCAACTTAACGCCTGGGCGATGAACCAGTTTGGCAGCAACCCCGGCAACCCCGGTTCGGTGCATCACACCGACCAAGCGCCGCTGTTTGCGGAGGAAAAACTGAGAAAAGTGCCGTTCACCCGGGAGGAAGTGCTGGCCAAGGCCAAGCGCACCTACCGCCCCATTGATCTTTGAGCGATCAGTTGTTCCGATTGGCAAAGACACACCGGTTAGTCGTCGAAAAGGTTGTGGCTTGGCCAATCGGTGACGGCATCGGCGGCCTTGTGGACGAGCGGGTCAATTTTTGAGGAGGGGTTTTTGCCGTCAGCCGTCTGGTTGGTGTTGAACAGCACCGACCAGCAGAGGCCGTCGTGCCGCAGCACGAGAATCGTTGAGGTGCCGGACAATCCGCCGGTGTGCCAGCGGTTGGTTTTTCCGTTTTTCACCGGGCGCACCGACCAGCCGCAGCCGTAGTGCGTGGCATCCGGCTTGCCCTCTTCGTCGTTGCCGAAGTGGCCCTTGTCCGGACGCTCGATCATGGTCGCGATGGTTTCCTTTTTCAGGATGCCGGATTGTTCGAAGCGGTCCACCGCCGAGCCGAACCGCACGAGGTCAGGCGCCGAGGCGATCCAGCCGCCGAGCGAGTCGAAGCTCTCGATCGACCAGGCGCCGTAAGGCCAACTGACTTTCGCGCCGATGGCGTCGCCGGTGACGGCGATCCCGAGGAGGTCGCCGACGGGATAATATTTCACCTCGTTTTCGGCGCGGTCGCGGAAGAGGGTTTTGCCGAGGCGCATCGACTCGATGCCGAGCGGCTTGAGGAACTCGTTCACCATGTAGTCGCCGTAAGCTCGGCCGGTGAGCTGCTCGATCACGCGGCCGAGCAGGCAGTAGCCGAGGTTCGAGTACACGTAGCGTTGGCCGGGGTCGAAGTCCAGTTGCCATCCCATCATGAAGCGGATGACGTCGTCCTGCGTGGCGGGCGGCGGCTTGCCGAGGACGCTGGCGATCTCGATGGCGTGGAACAGCGGATCGATCGTCTCCTTGCGATCCCAGCCTCCTTGATGCCGCAGCAGGTGGGCGATGGTCACTTGGCCAAGCCGGGGGTCGGCCGAGTCGCCCTTGGCCAAGTGCGGCTTGTGAGGCAGCAGGTCGAACACCGGCGTGTCGAGGCTGAGCTTGCCCTGCTCGACCAATTGCAGCGTGGCGGTGGCGGTGAACGACTTGGAGATGCTGGCGATGCGGAACAGCGAGTTGGGCCGCACCGGTTGCTTTTTCTCGACATCCGAATAACCAAAGCTGCGCGCGTAAACCAGGCGACCGTCCTTGGCCACGGCCAGCGACGCGCCGGGGATTTTGTTGTCGCGGACGAACGCCTCCATCAGTTCGTCGAACGGCTTCAGCTCGGGAAACTTTTTACCGGCGGAAACGACCGTTTGGCTGTCCTTGGCCAAGTCAGCCTCTGCCGCCGGTGCGCTTGGCCAAGCGACAAACAAACAGGCTATAACCCAACTCAATACCATTCGGTCGGAAGGCTGCATCGCTTCAAGCCTGGAACGCATTGCCGATTCGATCGACCAACGGATTTGTGCGTTCGCCCGTGCCGTGCAGCTTGAACAGACTGGTGGCAAGGAAACGGTTCCTCCAATTGGACGAGACCTGATAATAGTCCTCGAGCACGGCGGAACTGAACTTGTAATCGTGAGAGTCGTTGCCCTTGAGGAACACGAGACGGCGTGCCTCCGCGATCAACGCCTGCGGGCTATGCCCGTTGTCCAGGTAGGCCAAGGTCTTTTGCGCAGCGGCGAGCCGATTGCTGTCCACGCTCTGGAAGATGCTACCAAGCGCATGATCCCCTACGGCATCGGGCGGCAGATCCAGTTGGCCATGCGTCCGTTCAAGCACCTGGCCGCGGCCGCGCATGGCCTCGCGAAACGAGCACAGGAAAGCCGCGTTTTGCAGCAACACCAGCCGGCGCGTCGTGTCGTTGCTGCTGGTGTTGTAGATGAATCGAAGCGCATTGGTGGTGGTCAAGGCATGCAATGCGACGATGCCGTTCTGCCGCATCAACAACTCACCCGCACCGAGAAACAGCGCGTCAAAAATAGACTGCGGCGACACGCCGCGATTGAGCTGGGTCACGACAAGTCGGCACACCTGCTCCTCGCCGCCGGCATGGAGCGCGGCGACCAATTCCCGAACCGCATCGTCACTGGGTTGGCCGTGTTGCCATGCATCGCGAATCTCCCTGGAGAGCGTTTGGTTTCTGCGCCATGCCAGATCCGGCGCCAAGTCGTTTTCTGCCGGATTTGGTTCGCCAACATGGTTGAGCAGCGCGTAGGCGAGCGAGCGCATCACCGGCTCGGCATGACGCCAGCCGATGGTTTGCAGGGTGCGCCAGGCGTTGGCCAAAAAGATGGCCTTGTGTCCAATGCTGCGAAAGTCCCTTGCCGCGTACTCGGCAAACAGCTCAAAAACCTGGTTCGCCCCGTGACCGCGCACGAGGCCGGTTACGGCGGCATCAGCCGCCTCCTCGTTCCAACGATTCATCGCCCGCCGAAAGGCGCGCTTAGCCTGGGTAGCGGAGGGAACCTGTTTTTGATTCACCGGCGGCATGGTCCAGTTGCCCTCCCGCACGTCGCGTGCCTGCGCACTTTTGAAGTTGTCCAGGGCCCAAAAAACCGGCAGCCAACGGTCGGCCGCCGGGGAGGAGAGGCTGGCCAAGTGGGCCGAGTGGACTACCAGCACGGCGTGAAACTTGAAACCGACTGACGGCCGGGGCTCCACATTGCGCACCCCTGCCAACAGCAGGCCGGCCAGCAGTTCGCGATAGCTCATCCCGGCCTTGATTCGTTCCGCCACCACCTCCATCAGCCTGTCCCGCGGCGTGTCCTCGATCAGCCGCACCGTCGGCTCAATCTCCGGTAGCAACTGGACGGCCTCCGGGGACACCTTGGCCTCAGCCGACGGGACAGCGTGAAGCCGGGACAAAAAGGCAATGTCACTGACCCCGGCCACCGCAGTTCCAGCCGCCATATCGGTGAGGAACCGCCGCCGGGTTGGGCGTAAAGATGGGTTCACTTGCTTCATGGTCAATCAAAGGGAAAATCTGGGCGGCAACCGGGGATATGACAATCCCCAAATGCCGGTCTGCCATTACGCCTTGCCAAGCGCTTGGCTCGACGGCGGGTCGGCTGTTGTTGCCCATTGACAACAGCCAGAAATTGGCATATTTGCGGGGACAGGACGTAGTCCATCCCGACTGATGAAAACCAAGCCAACTACTCCAAAACCAAATCCCGCGAGAGGATTCACATTAATCGAGTTGCTCGTGGTGATTGCGATCATTGCCATTCTCGCCGCGATGCTGTTGCCGGCGCTGGCCAAGGCCAAGGACAAGGCGATCAGCATGAGTTGTATGAACAACGTCAAGCAGATGGGCCTGGCGCTGGTGTTGTACGAGCAGGACGCGCAGGAAGTGCCGCGCTGCTGGCCACCGTTTCAGCTCAGGGACAAGAAAGGCGTCATGCAGCCCCGCCTTTGGTACCGGGTCATCCAGCCGTATCTTGGCAAGGAGGCGAAGGTCATGGGCACCGGCGTGTTCATCTGCCCCGGCACCTCCAAGCGGAAACGCACCAAGGACTATAAGGACGATTACAACTACGCGATGAACTCCAAGTTTAACGCGAGCAGCAAGTGGGCGGTACCACCGAAAGGCACGTTCAAAATGTCCGTGCTTGAGGACCCATCGGGCACCATTTTCGTCGCGGACATCGACGGCTTCAACTCATGCCTCTACCCCGACGAGACCGACACCGGCAGCAACATTACCGAGCCACTGGCAACGTCCTGTACCGCCACAGTGGCGGCACGGAGAAAAGTTCCTTCTACATGGGCGCGCAGCTCACGCGCGGAATTCGGCTCAGCAAGCTCGAACTACTTCGATGGCCACTCCGAGCCGCTCAAAAAACGCGCCCCCGAGGACCTGTTTCGCACTTAAGAAGAACAAACGCTGAGCCGCCAACTCAAGGCTTCTGCTTGCGGAAGAGGTCGGTCCTGATTTGCCTGGCCGCGCGGTAGCCGGCGTGGCCGTCGAGGTAGAGGATGTTCGAGCCGACGCTGTGCCTCGCGGCAGCGATGCGGCGGTCGTTGCTGAGGCGTTTGCCACTTGAGTCGTAGGGCAGGTGGCTTGGCCGCCAGACGTCGTTCAGGGCTGTTTGCGGATCACGGAAACCGGTGACGATGGGGCGCCATGTGTTGTCCTCGTTGTCCAGCAGATACGCCGAGTCGGCCGGTTGCCTGAAGTCGGTGATCTTGCTCAAGCCAAGCTGCTCGTAGCCGTTTTTGTCCCTAGTGGAGTTGAAGTCCCACGCGTTGATCACGTACGTGACTACTTGTTTTTTGTTCGGTGTGTTCTTGGGGATGGGGTAGCTCGGGCACATGAAAATCCTGATGTTCCGGTAGTCCCGCTTCGTGCCGCCCTCCGGCACGTAGGGCATGAACTCCAGCCACCAGCGCCGAGAGTTGCCGGCGGTGCCGCGGGGAACCATATCTTCATTCTCATCGGCGAACATCAGCATGGCCAGGCCGACCTGCTTGAGGTCGTTGAGGCAGACGGTGGACTGCCCCTTCTGCTTGGCCTTGGCCAGCGCGGGCAACAGCATCGCGGCAAGGATAGCGATAATCGCGATCACCACGAGCAACTCGATCAATGTAAAGGCACCTCTTAGTTTGGAGTTCAGATTCATGTCAAATTTCATTGTTTGGCCAAACGTTTTGCAGCGAGCTATGGTTTCTTTTCGCGGAACAACTCAATGTTGATCAGCTTGGAATCACGAAAACTTGAGTGGCCGTCGAGGAAGAGTATGTTTGAACCCTTACCACTATGTCGCTTCGCGGCAATGCGCCGATCGCTGCTGAGGCGTTTCCCATTGGCGCCGTATGGTAAATGGGTTGGCTGCCATACATCGTTTAAATCCGTTCTCATGTCTTGAAACCCAGTAACGATTGGACGATTGATACCGGGGTTGTCAATCCCATCCTCATTGTCCAAAAGGTAAGCGGAGTTGGAAGGCTGCGTGAAGTCGGTGATCTTGCTCAGCCCGATATGCTCGTAGCCTATATTGTCCTTTGCCGAACGAAACTTCCATGCGTTAACGACGTAGGTGATCACCTGCTTTTTATTTGGGGTACGCTTGGGTAGCGGATAACTCGGGCACATGAAGATCTTGATATTACGAAAATCCTTCTCCGTGCCGCCCTCCGGGGCGTAGGGCATGAACTCGAACCACCAGCGTTTGGCATTGCCGCGGGGGATCGTGTCGTCGTTGTCATCGGCGAACATCAACATCGTCAATCCGACCTGCTTGAGATTGTTCATACAGGCGGTCGCATGCGCTTTTTGCTTCGCCTTGGCTAGGGCCGGCAACAGCATCGCGGCTAGAATGGCGATAATCGCGATTACCACCAGCAACTCGATCAGGGTGAAGCCGCCTCTTGGTTTCGAGTTCGATTTCATTTTTTGAGATTATCGCTTGACCATGCAAGCTTGTATGACGCGGTTGTGTTTGGGGTTGTTTTACCCCTCCCATCCCCAAAAGCAAGCCCCGCTTGGCAAGATTCAGCGGGAGTTTTTGTCCCGGTTTTCCAGCACGCGTAGGTGGTTGCCAATCCGCTCCCAACGCTCTAGGAACGCACGCGGTATCTGCACCGAGCGCAAAAACGAGGCGTCCCTCTCGTAAGCCCTCGAGTAGGTCTGGTAATTGAGCGCACCGAGCAGCAGATCCGGGTCGCCGTCGCCGTCGATGTCCCCGCTGGCGATCCGGCACCAGCGGCCCTGCTCGTGCCCTAGAAGCGGTTGACTTGCGAACCGCGCGCCGGTGCGGATGTGCAGCATCGCCGCTTGGTGGGGCTTGTGCCGGAAATCGGCAAAATAAGAAACACTTGCGATGTCCAGGTCGCCGTCCACCTCGGCATCGAGCACTGTGAAGTCCATCACGCCATGAGCCGGGATGAACTGTTTCTCCGCGAGGTCGTCCTCGCCGAGATCGTAAATGCGGATACCGTGATACCGCCTCGGGTTGGAGCGAAACTCCGTGGTGTCGCCGTTGGAGAGAATGACATTCACCGCGCCGTCGCCGTCCGCGTCGAGCATCTCCATCGCGGTGAAGCCCCAGCCCGGCTGTTTTTTGATCAACACCGACTGGGCGATCCCGCCGCCCGGCTTCATCGTGAACCGCAGCAGACACTCGTGCTCCTGAGCGACGAGCACGTAAACTCTCCGGCTGACCGTCGGCGTCCGTGTCGAGAACTCGGCAATCGATCGCACCGCTTATCGGCAGCACAAAGATCGGCTGGCTTTCCCGGTAAACGGTGATCTTTCCCTTGCTGATGCCGTACTCGCACAGCACGGCATAGTCGGTGTCCGAGTGGCGGAATGGCACGTAGCGCGTCGGGCGGTTCAGCCCACGGAGCAACGGCCTGTACTCCCCTAGGCCGGAGTCGGTGATGTAGCCGACCTCGCCGGTTTCGCTGTCCAGCGGATCGAGCGTTCCGTGGCTGCAGACGTACAACCGATCCTCGGCTAACTGAAAGTCGCACGGCACCTTGTCGGCGGCGAATGTGCGCACGTTGCGAAACGCCCGATCGTACACCAGCACCGCCCGGCTCAACTCGTCGCCGATGTAAACCAGGCCGTTGGTCGCGTCGTGATGAATGGCGGTCACGTTCAGTTTCTCAACCGTCGAGCGGTGACCAAACGCGGCGCTCACGGGCGGTACGCTCGACGACGTCGCCGGGGGCTTTTCGTGGCTGTGCTCAAGGTAGTATGCCTTGATGGAATCCCATCGGGCTTGGACGGCGGCCTTTGTCTGCGGGTCGTAGTTTTCGATTTGGTCGATCCCGAGCAAGTCTTCGAGATAAGGGAACGCGCCCTTTTCCCAATCGACACGGTGCATGCTCGCGGGCGGGGGGAAGGCGTGGCACTTAGAGCACTCCCGCTTGGCCAAGCGCTCCGGGGTCTCCGCTCCGGCGGGTCCAGCGGCACTCAGGAACCCGGCAAGGCACAGGGCCAAGCCGGGTAGTCTCCGGTGCGGCGTGAGCGCCCTTGGCCAAGCGAGCCAAAACATCCGTAGGGAGCAGACAGCCGTTCGCCGACCAAAAACAAGCAAAAAAACGAATCGTGTGTAAGTGAAAGCTCTCGCAGGAAGAAATAATTTTGATTTTTGACTTTAATCCAAAAGCCTAAAGTACCCCGTTTTTGTCGAGCTTCCGATTAATTAATTAGTCTGTAAAAAGAATCAATAAATCATGAGAATACAAAAAACCATTCGAGGCTTGTCATCGTATTGGGCATGCCTGTTCGTTTTGGCAGCTTTACGGCAAATATCCAAGCCCAAAACCCCAAGCTGATTGCTTATTGGGACTTCGACATAGCCGGGAATGTTGTCGTTGATAATGTTGCTGGTATCAGGGGCGAGGTTAAAGGGAGAACGGGGTTTACCACCGGCCGCACCGGAGCCGCTGGTGATCGTGCCATTGATTTTGGTGCTTCACCCGGTGGCAACTGGGTAAGGATTCACCATGAAGGTAACGCGTGGCTGAGACCGGCTTCTGATGCCACCAACTAACCGTCTCATTTTGGCAAAAGCTTCATTCCCGGATATCTTCCTCAAGCTTCTGGTTTGGGGCAGGAAGTGCACCCGCAGGCAACGTAATGCACAAGCCCATGTACCTTGGGGCAGGTGCGAGATATTTATGGGACACAGCCGGCAGTGGGATAGCCCGAATAAACAAGGCTTGGGGAGGAGACTACAACTCATGGAATCATTTTGCCTTTGTTAAGAATGGAAATACCAAGCAGATCTTCATCAATGGTAAACTGCCATCAAGCCAAGCAACAGTAGGCGTCTTTTTGGCGACTGGACGGTAGCAAGCATTGGTCCGAAACACTGGGGTTTAACGTGGCCGGCATGATCGACGATTTCGCAGTTTATGCATCTGCGCTAACAGGTGCTGAGATTAATGCATTGGCAGGCGGCAAAACCCGTCAATTGGAGCTCCAATTGCTATAGGCGGAGAGTCCATTACTGTCTATCAGCTATTATCCAAAGACTACAACACCATTCAGAGCGGAAACTCGTAACGGACAGGATAGAATTGTCATCACAGGTATTTTCCCATCCGGTGATGAAATCAAGGGGCCGTATATGATGGAAAGACTGGTGCTGTGACGTTGCCGGAAATCGAACTCAAGAAACTTAAATTCGGAGGCGGTGCGCTGTGCATTAATTTGGATGAGCAGACCCTCACCGGCGAAGCCTTCGTGCGAGCCTGCGTTTTTAGGAGGGGCTTCGATTGCAGGGAGCTTCACTGCTGGGCCGGAAGGATTGAGAGACATTGGACTGGTTGCGGACGACATGGGAATACCGATCGGAACCACGCCCGCATGCTCCAGAAAATCGGCGCCTCATTGAATGATCTGCACATCAGATCCGGGTTGGTATATCAGGGAAACTGGGTATTTCTGTGGGAAAGAAAAAGATCGCAGACGAATGGCCTGTCTATGTTGACAGCTATGCTACTTGGCACAGCAACGGATATTTGGAGATGATCCCGACTTCAGGTCATAGGCATCACTACAGGCGAGGGGGTGTTAAGGTACACCCCGCAGAAAGTTCATTTTATGCCGAGGCATGGATGGATATGTACAGTGGCGCGCTAAGAGGGACGGTGAAGCTCAACGCCCGCCCCAATTACTTCAACGGGCACTTCGGCATGACGGTTCAAATCCCACAAGCCATTCCGATCGTCGGAGGAATCAACTTTGGCGGTGCCGATATCGACATGACGATCACCGACAAATACTGGGAGGTCGCGGCCGGAGTTTATTTTCAGATCGTCCCCGATGTACCGCAGATTTGCATCCCCGAAGTGTGTGTCACTTTGGGCTAGCCTGATCTCCACTGCAGCTGGAGCGGGTGCAAGGGGCACTGGCACACCAGGCGCGATTGCACCCCGCGTATATGCACCCCAGCGATTAACAACTCGTGGTCGCGGGCCAAGTTCAACGTCCGGTATCACTCGCAAGACGGCTTCAGTACTGCACGCGGGGGCCGCTTGGCCAAGATGTACAGCGAGAACCTCGCTCGCGAGCCTTGGGAGAACCCCTTCGTGGCCATCATCGAGGTGCCAGAGGAAAAAGCCTACGCCATCTTCAACGACAACTGGGACATCCTCCACGAGAGCGTCACCAAGTCGGACAGCCGCAACATCCGCAAACAAGGCCCGGTGGTTGAGACCATCGAGGTGGCCGAGGACTTGGCCACGGCCATCTTCCGCATCAGCTACGAGAAGGAAGTGGATGATATCGATCTGGTGCTGATCACGCCGGACGGCGCGGAACTGGACATTCACAACGGCCCGATGCCGTTCGGTTACGAGGTCGGAGCCAAAGGCACGGGCACCGTCAACGCCGAGGCCAAGGAGGCTTATTACCTGTTGCAGGATGTCAAGAAAGGCACTTACCAAATGGTGGTTGGCAACGCCGACGCGCTCGGCGGCACACTGGTCGAGTTGGCCTCGCCCAACGCGATACCCCAGGTGGTCGGCGCTGTCGCCAGTGAATCCGGCGCACGCGACGGCACGGTGATCCCGAACCAGTTCGACATCGACTGGGCCTACTTTCGACGAGGACGAGGGCAGCGAGACGGTTGTCAGCTTCTTCGTGGACAAGGATCGCCAGGGCTACGATGGCTTCTACGTCGGCGGTGGTCTGGTTACCGAGATGGATACCGACGAGCCGTTCACCTTCCTGACCGACTCGCTCGGGCTTCGTCCCGGTTGGTACTACACCTACGTCGAGGTCAACGACGGGCGCAACCTCGCAGAGCGCATCTACTCGGACGAGCGGATCTACATCGACATGGACAACGCGCCGGACAGCGTCGAGCAAATGGCGACCTTGGCCGGCCCGAACAGCTTCACCGTTGCCTGGGATGCCGTGGCCGACGAGCGGGTGGACTACTACAACGTCGTGTACTCAAAGAGCCCCACGTTCGACAAGAATCGAGGCGAGCCAAATGGTTTACCCGCTGACAGGTCAGACGCAGTTCAGCGACGTGAAAATCGAGGGATTGGAGAACGGAGTTCCGTACTACGTGGCAGTGCTTTCCGTGGACGGGAACTACGTCGAGTCCAGCGCCAAGGTGATTCACCGGGTCGTCCCGACGAACTACCCCGGCGGCACGCCCCCGTCGATCACGTCAACGGCGAGTGACAAAGCCACAGTGGGCTACGATTGGAACTACCGCCCGACTTTCTTCGACGGCGACGATCACAACCCTGAACTCGTCGAGGATCTAACTCAGCAAGTTCGCAACGATATGGATTGGACGCTGGTGTCCGCGCCGAACGGGATGGAGATCGACGAAGCATCCGGCTTAATCAGCTGGAAACCGACAGCCGATCAGGAGGGCGTACACCGCGTGCTCATCTCCGCCAAGGAACACGAGGGGGAAGCAGATCCGTTGGATGATGGGGAGTTCGCGATCGATATCGCCCAAGAGGCGACGCAGGAAATTGAGATCAATGTCTTCCCGGCACACCTGCTAAACGGCGTGCCGTACCGCGAGGATGTGTTCACATTCGTCAGCAATCCGCCGTTGACGGCGGTCAAGGGCACAACCTACTCCTACACGCCGAACGTCTTCACCGACGGGCAGGAATACGAGGTGATGTTGCTCAACGGACCGAAAGGGGTGACCGTGGAGAACAACATCGTCAAATGGGATGTCCCGGCTGACGCCAAGAGCGATTTCATTGAATTGCGCGCTGAGACAAATAATGGCGATCTGATCGATCAGACCTACTTTGTCCATGTGCACGGCGATAACAGCTTGATCAAGCGCAGCACGAGTATTGTGAAATACGAAGCCATCAACGGTGGCATCCTCATCGGGTGGACTGGAGATGCTTCAAAATACCAGGTGCAACACACCGCCTCTCTGACCCCGGACGCTTCGGGTGTTGTGGAGTGGGAGAACGTCGGCGAGCCGTTTGAGAACGGTCCGGTAAACTTCCACGCTGAGAAAAGCACAACGGGGAACGCCGGCTACTACCGGATCAAAGATCTGGAGTAATCGAAATTCAGAAAGATTGCCAAAACGCAAAGCCCACCGAAAGGTGGGCTTTGCTGTTTAATGGGTCGCTCGAAAAGTAGCTTTTAATAACGCTTTCCGAGGGATTTCACTCTCATCCGGCCTGTGGCCGGCTTCTCCCTGAGGGAGAAGGAATCAAAGGGGACGCGCTTGGCTAAGCTCCCTCTCTCAGCGGGAGAGAGCCGGGGATAGGAAGATCACAGGGTATAATGATATGCTATATGCAGACAAATCGCTGAATTAGTAAATGACCGAATTTAAAAAATTTATCATAGGGTGCCTGGTCTTGGCCTCAGCTGGCGCTGTATTCGCGGTTGAGCAACAGCCACTCAAACTTGGTCAGGGTATTGGCCAAGCGGGGTTTCGCTTGGTTGATGCTGTGCCGTCCGGCGCGACGTTTCGCAATGAAATAAGCGTCGCTGCTGCTGCTGAAAATCAGGTGTTGCTCAACGGTTCTGGCGTGGCGGCGGGCGACTTTGACCGGGACGGCCTGCCCGACCTCTACTTTTGCGGGCTGGAAAATGACAACGTACTTTACCGCAACCTCGGGGGCTTCCGGTTTCAGCCCGTCGCGGATGACGACGTGGCGTGCGCGGGTGTTCCGTCAACGAGCGCTGCCTTTGCCGACCTGAACGGCGACGGGCATTTTGACCTGCTCGTGGGCACGCTTGGCCAAGGGGTGATCATACTGATGAACGACAAGCGCGGCGGCTTTTCCAAGTCCGGAATCGCACTGCCGGAGGGCGACTCTCTTGCCATCTATAGCACGCCGATGACAGACATCGACCGGGACGGTGACTTGGACGTGTATTTGGCAACGTACCGCTCCACCTCAATCCGCAACAACCCGGGTCTCAAGTTCAAGTTGGGCTTCGCCAACAACGAACAAACGTTGGAAAGCGTCACCGATTCCAAAACAGGAGCGCAATACGACAACGGCAGATTTTACATTCGGGACGGCGAAGTTTTGGAGGCCGGCACGCCGGACTACCTGCTGCTCAACGACGGCACGGGGAAATTTCGAGTTACAACATTGTCGCAATTCCAAGCAAACGCTCCCGGCGACGAAGTAGCGACGGCACGCAACTGGGGGCTGGGTTCAATCTTTGCGGACTTTGACAACGACCACCGGGATGACCTTTACGTTTGCAACGATTTAGATGGTGCTGACTATTTTTATCGTTCAACTGCCAACGGCTTTGACGATGTCATCTCCGGGTTGAACAACATGACCTCGGCGTTTTCGATGGGCGTCGATGTGGCAGATATCAACAATGACGGACTCTCGGATTTCATCGTGGTGGATATGATGAATTATTCCCTGCCTGAGCGCAAAATGCAGATCCCTCACAGCACACCCGAGCCGGGGTACCCCTCCGCCATCAGCGAGTACAGGCGAAACACGCTGTTCGCCGGCGCGGGCGGCGCGGAATTCGACGAGATCGCCCACTACAGCGGACTCGACTCAAGTGACTGGTCGTGGTGCCCCATATTTATGGATGTCGATCTGGACGGTTACCAGGATTTGCTAGTCACAAACGGGTTTAGCTACGATTTGGAAAATCCTGATGTTCAGAATGAACTGATGAAGCTAAGCATCCAAACAGGCGGCCGGGGAGATTTGGTCGAGAAGTCATTCAAGATCAAACACTCCAAGTTGGATCAAAATTTGAGCTTTCGCAACTTGGGCGATCTCACCTTTCGAGACCGGTCCGCCGACTGGGGTTTTGATTTGGACGGCATCTCTCACGGTGCCTGTCTCGCCGACTTGGACAATGACGGCGATCTGGACGTTGTGCTGAATAATTTCTCGCTCTATCTGCAGGGAAGACAACTCCTCGGCGAAAGCCTTCCGAGGCTTCGGCAATCGAATCCTGTTTGCACGATTTACGAAAACCTTACGAGCTCCGACAGGATAAAAGTCCGGGTACGCTCCGAAGCCGAAAACACGCACGGCATCGGAGCCACACTCGTTTTCATTCAGGGCTCAGTTCGGCAGACGAAACAAATCCGCGCCGGCTCGCGGTACTGTTCCTCGGACAGTCCCGAGGTCACATTCGCGTGGCTAGCGGACAAATCATCGCGCCGGCTCGAATACCGCTCGGGCAGCAAAGTTGCCTTCATCGAAAAAGTGAAACGGAACTCGCTCATCACGTTCAGCGAAAATGACTTGGCCGAAGAGGCGCCCGTTTCAAAAAACTTTGACACCGCCCTGTTCGAGGAGCAACCGGTTCGCTCATCGTTCCGGCACTCCCCGAATCAACTCAATGCCGAACATTTTCAGCCCGGTATTTCGCGAAACCATTTTTTGACCGAGCCGATCGTTTCGGCAGCTGGTAACGATCCCGCTGTCGTGAGGATCAGCACCGGCGGCTCCGTGCAGGACGTATCTCTTGGGGACGGGCCAATGGCAAAAAGACGCATTGGCCGGCACTCCCGCTGGGACTTGGTTGATTTTGCTCACCTGTCCGTCGCCGGCAAACTGATGCGGCTCGAGTTGCAACAGCAACTGAACAACCGCCAACAAATCGAGAGCCGATTATTTATCACTGAGGATGTGCAAAGCCCCCGCGCCGCCACTTGGGCGCATGCCCTGCCTGCCAACTTCAATTGCCTCGCTGTCACGCGGCATCCCAGCCTCCCGGAGGTCGCCGCGCTCGCGCTTGGCGGCGGGACATCGCTTGGGCATTACCCCTTGGCCGCAAAGACGCTGATCATGGAGTTGCGATTGGCCAAGTCGGGGGATGAGCCGCGTATCATGCACAAGCTGCCGTTGGAACTACCGGTCAACGACATGGTGTTTGCCGACATGAACGGCCAAAGGGGACAGGAGTTAGTGATCGCTCCTGAAGGCGGCGAGATCGCGGTCTTCCACATCACCGAGAGCGAGGCAGTCAACATCACAAAAACCCTGAACATACATTCCGGCATCGGTAACTGGAACAGCCTTGCCTGTTTTGATTTCAGTGGCAACGGCCGCAACGATTTGCTCGTAGGTAACTGGGGAAGCAATAATTCGCTGAAACGATACACCGAAAACAACTATCGGCTGTATTACCACAAAGAAGGCGGGAGCACGCGTCTCTTCGAGACGTTTCAAGCCAATGGGAAAAACATTCTAAAATCCGGCTTGACCAAGTTCAAATCAAACAACCCACTGCGCGGGTTGATGTATCGCACTCACAGGTCATTTCAGTTGGAGGGAGTAGAGGATATTTTCGAGGCTGCCCCGAAATACCGTACCCTCGATACACTCAACACAAAGCTGTTCTTGAACGACAACGGTAAATTTAAATCGTTCAATCTTCCGGAGGTCGTGCAGTTTACGCCGACCTTTGGCATCGCCGTGGAGGACTTCGACTTGGATGGCTCACTCGACATTGCCCTGTGCCAGGGATTCGCTGGTTTTTACGGGAACGACGAACCGCAAACAAACACCAGCAACCTGATTCTGCTAAACCGCATTGCCGCTGGCGGCTCGTTTGAGGTTCGGCGAAATAGCGGCACCGTAGCGAACAGCACCTATCCAAGAATCATCGGCTCCGGGGATTTTAACGAAGACAACAGGCCGGATTTGGTGATCCCTGATTACAATGGGGGTATTCGTTATTACACTAATAAAAACCCAAAAAAGGGCATTAAATTGCGACTAAACGGCGACAGCACTAAACTGATTGGACTCAAGGCGAGATTACGCTACAAGGACGGGAGAAAGGGCCCGCTTTATGAATACACACCAAAATATGGTTACCGGAAGGAAGCGCCTAGTCACTTTATTTTTGGTGTTCGTTCCCCAGTCGAAGCCATCGAGATCATCGACCTGGACACATTGCGCGAGTTGAAAATTGTGCCAGACCGATCCACCTACTCATGGAATTAAATTCGCCATGTTACTTTCACCATTTAAAAATATGAACATCAAATCCGCTCATCGCTTTGCGAGTGCCCTTCTCGTTCTCTTACTGCTCCCCGCTGTGGCTTTTGCAGCACCCGCCAATTGGACGGTGCTCATCTACGGCCATGCTGACCACAACCTTACTTCAGCTATGCGGGATGATCTTTTGGAAATGGAACAGGCTGGAAGCTCCGAAGATTTAAATATCGTTGTTCAAGTTGATATCAACACCAAGGATCGTGGGACCAAGTTGTGGAAATTTAAAAACAAAATTGATCCAAAAAAATATAATGGTGTGAATCGGTTGCTTATCGGCGAAGACATCGATGGTAGAAAAGTAACCTTCCACTCCAAGATTATTGAGTCGTTATCAGAAAGCAACAACATGGATGATCCGGCGGTGCTCAAGGATTTTATCAAGTGGGGCATGGCGAAGTATCCTGCCAATCGATATGGACTGGTTCTCTGGAATCATGGAGGTCAGTTTCTAGGGTACGGAGGCGACACCCAAAACGGCTCGTTGAAGCACGGAATGGGGTTAACCACACAGCAAATCCGATCGGCTCTCACGGATGCTTTGACAGGTACTGCTGTAAATAAATTTGATTTTATCGGTTTTGACACCTGTCTGATGGGAGGCGCAGAGGTGCTCGGAGATTTCAGCACACTCTGTGATGTGTTTTTTGCATGCCCGGAACTGGACTATGGGGACGGCTGGGACTACGGGAGCACACTGGGTTTCCTGAAAGCTAACCCCAATGTAGAAATTGCTACGTTTGCTAGAAAAGAAGTGGAATTTTGGAACGACCATCACACGACGGCTATGGACCAGACTCACAAAGTCCATGCCGCTTATGACATGGCCAAGTACAACTCTTTTGCCCAAAACTTTCGCTCTTTCACAGAACAATTAAAGATTTACGGAGAAACTGGTGGTCAGGAGATTCCCAAACTTCGGGCAGAAGCCACGCACTACTCCGTGTCTAAGCGCACTCAGGCCAAGTCGCCTACGAATTTCATCGATTTGGGTGAATTCGCCAAAAATGTGGCCAATGCACCCGTGAACGACGAGCTAAAAAAAACCTCTTTGAATCTAGTACAGGCGATCGAAAACATGATCCTAGCCAAGTCCACCGGCAGCCAGCGCACTCATGTTTCCGCCCTGTCCATCGCCTACCCTCACAATACCGAGAACTGGGTGAAGAAATACGAAAAGCTTTATGATGAAATTTCGTTCACCAAGGATGTAGGGGCAGATTGGAGACAGTTCCTCTCCCTCTATGGCGCAATGAGTGCGGCAGACCAATCCCCACCGTCGCTTACAGCTGGCGGCTACTCCCGAAGTTTCTCAAACACTGGCCGAGACACGAACGAGCCGGACGCCATCTTCACGACCGCATCGCTGGATGAACCGGCCATAATGGACTTTGACGTGACGGGTGAGGACACGTTCGAACTGAGTGCCACCCTAGTCATCCCGGACAACCCCGATGACCCTAACGAGTATATCTATATAGGCGAAGTGGGCCGATTCAAAATCGAACGGGAAGGTTACCACGAACTGCAGTGGCCCGGAACAAACTCAATGATCACAAGCGCCGACGTGGACTACATGCTCCAGCTTGGCGGATGGTTCATGGATCGCGAGGGAAAACAGATGATTAGCTTTGCGGATTATCAACCACCCGATTCCAATGAGAATATAGAACTGATCCTCTTCACAAGTATCGACGAAGATGGCTTCGGAAAAGTTCATACGATCCTAGAAGACTCCGGCCAGGAGCTACCGGACGGCACAGCGGTGGCTGCCACTCCAGCCTCTTCATCGCTTGAACTCGAGAAAGGGGGCAAGCTTTGGCCAGTATATTTTTCGGAAATTTGGGATGTTGTGAATGAAGAGTGGCAACCTCAGTATTTTTATTACGAGGACGGCTTCGTTCTCATCCCGGAAAACGGAATGGAAGGCGTCGAAGTCGAGTTTGCCCAGGAAACCGAAGGTGAGTACTCTCTAGAGCTTCAGGCATCCGATTTCATAGGCAATTTCAGCGAAATCCTTGAATACAATATAACGGTTCCTGCTGAAAAAATCGGCGATCCTGTGGATGACTATGGGTATGTGTCCACGCTGGAATTTACCGGTTTGCCACCCTTGTACACCGTTAGAAGCAAGGACTCACCGAAGTGGTTTTACCTTGAGTGGGATGATGATGGAACCTTGGGTGCCACGTTACAACAAACCGGCAACCTACTGACTGGCGAATGGACGGAAGTGCCGGTTGACCTTATAGACATTGAGGATAATATCGCGTATATATGGGTTGAGATGGCTGCGGACGCACAGTTTTTTCGATTGATAAAGAGGTAACATGATAATCCCGCTTGGAGAAGCAATCGCCAACGGATAAAAAAATGGACGGAATAAAACCGTCCATTTGCTTTAAATCGATTGGTAAATCCGCTGAGTTAATCACTCTAACAGTTTTTCCGTATCTATCAGCTTCTTTTCAGCATTTAATAAAATATTGGAATCAATTTCTCTGCCCTTTTTAAGTTCTTCTTCCAGCGAACTGATTAATTCTTTCGAGTCCTTTCTAACCCAAATCGCTGCTGCACGACTTTTCCCTGGGTTCTTGATACCTTCCATTGACTGCTCGATTTTTTGCGTAAGTGATTTAGCCTTCTTCACTAGCATCTTGAGTTTGGAGGATTGCTGAGAAACTGCCAGTTTGATGGTCGGACGCCTTCTTGATGAAGTTAATTTGCTTTTTTTCCGGGCCGGAGCCGTGCGAACAGTGCGCTTCTGATTGCCGGTGGCCGTTTCCACAGCACCTGTAGCCCGGGTATTAGTTGGCGCGGTAGCACCCGGTATCTTTTTTGTAATCAACCGGCTTGGCCGGCGACTGGGTCGGGTTTTCCGAGTGCTCGTGTTCTTCGAATCTGCCGCACGGGTTGCCGTGCTGGAGGACTTACTGATTCGCCTAGCACTGGGGCGACTACTAGGCCTAGCACTGGGGCGACTACTAGGCCTAACAGATAGATTCGATTTGGTTTCACCTAGATTTCCAATTGATCCTCGGCTTTGTTTTTTTGCCTCGGGTAAGGTTCCAAACTCATTTAGTGTCAACTCACCATTGTTGTTTGTATCCAGTTTTTTGAGGGTCTCGACGGCAGCCTCAATCTCTTCGAAGGAGAGCTTACCATCTTTGTTGGCATCCAGTGCCGCCACCAACTGTGACGGCTTGGGATTGGCCTTGACGATCGTCGGTTTCGAGGTTGGCCGGGGTAGTTCCACCATGTCCGGCTTGGAATTTGAAGAGTCTGCTCGGTCGCGGTCATCTGCCACGATTGGGTTCGATAGCGCCGGTTTCGTAACAGTCGGTTTGTCTTTGGCTAGTCTGGGGCTCTTTTGGGCAAAACCGGCCATGGACAAGCTCAATCCCGATATTAGTGTTATTACTGTTTTATTCATAATTTTAACTTCAATCGTTACATTTGTAACCTTCTCGAACCTCCTCGCTATCGGGGATTATCCGTTTCGAAGGAAAATAATCCACCTAATCGATTGGTCAACCTTTTAAGACAACTGTTTATGCGATCCACTCAAGTGCTTTTTTATTTGTCCTTGGTAGATACATCCGTCCTTCAGAGTGTTCTGTAACTTTCTAAATCCGTCTTTCATTGCTGATGATAGAAGCTACCCTTGTGATTTTGTGAATGATTTTTTTTCCACTTTCGGACAACTTGTCTGTAAGCAATCCGACAATTTTTTCGCCAATCGGATACCGCTTGGCAGAGCGTATTGCTAAGCTTAATTCGCTATTAATTGTAGTCGAGCGGGTTGGCTATTGGGCGTTATCGTCGCTGAGTTCCTTGATGCGCTCAAGGATGGCGTCGCTGTCGCGGTTGAAGGCTCTCTCGAACTCTGGATAGTAGTTGATGACCTGATAGAAGTACCGGGCGACGTCGTAGTCGATGATGTGATATTTGTCGCGAAGCTCTTGTTCGGTCGGGAAGATGATCTGCCGACCAACTCGGAATTCCTGGATGGTAACTGGCATGGAGGGGTTGAGCGCTAGGATGCGCTTGAGTATCAATACGCCCTTGAGCACTTCTAGTGCCGTGGCACCACGTACGCCGGGTGGAGTGACTGCGTTGGATAGCAGCAGGGTGTTGCGCGCGAGGTCGTCGGAGTTGAGCACACTGATCTGTTCCACGTAGTTGTCGGGGTTGGCCACGTTGGTGTGACTGATGAGCGCACGAGGATGCTCGAACGGCCCGGCGGTTTTGGCCTTGTGGTCGGCATAGTCGAGCACAAGTGCGTTTCCGCTGTCACTTTTCAGGTCTCGCAATAGGTTGCCGAGGAAGAGTGTCTTGAACTTGTTACCAAACCCGGCGCCCTCGTCTGCCTGGAACACCAGAATGTGATTGTCGTCGATGTAGCGGTGGTAGTTGGCCTTGTGCACGATCTCCCAGAGCATGCGACGTACGATCACATCTTCGCCCGGCACCATGTCCTGCAGATAGGAGAAGATCGGTTCTTTTTCAGAAAGCTCTAAGTGCCCGTCTTGAAATGTCTTCAGTTCTTCTAGAATACTGGCGTAGTAGTTGCTTTGCGTTGCAAAAGCGAGGTCGAACACGTCGTCGTCCCGGATACGGTAGGCGTTGCGGAACAGGATGTGGTCGAACGAGTCGAATGTCTTTGAGTCCTTTGGGATGACGTAGCTGAATGATTTCTCGCCGGTGTCGATGACGTGCGGCGTCAGCACGACGATAACCTCGCGCTTGTCGTCTTTCTTGATCGACCGCTTGAACAGGTTGCCAACGTACGGAATCTTGGAGAGGAACGGCACTCCGGACTGGCTGTTACTCGTGTCGGTGGCGATCAAGCCGCCGATGATGAACGGGGTGTTGTCGGCCACTCGTACAAAGGTCTGGACCTGCCTGTTGTCCACGACGGGCGCGAGCAGCACGCTGGTGTCGCTCTTGTGTTCGCTCTTAGAGGGATTGACCGAACTGACGATGGTCTCGATTTGCATGGTGACTTCCGAGCCGTCCTCACTGATACGAGGGCGCAGGTTCAGCACGATACCAGTCTGAAGGTAGTTCACTCCGGATCGCACGTGAGTATTAGTAGCCACCGCCGTGGAAGTGGGCACCTGTTGTCCGACCTGAATCCGTGCCTGCCGTCCGTTGAGCACCAGCACCGACGGATTGGACAAAATCTCCGCATAAACGGTTTGCGTCAGCGCACGCAGGCCGGCGGAGAAACCCACACCGGGTAAATTCCCCCAGTCATCCTCCCAGTTTTCCAACACGTCGTCAAACCGCCCGACAAACGGAACTGTACTTTGGTCAGCGGGGAGTGAGAGGCTGAAATCCCTCCGTTGCAGGGCGTAATTCACCCCCAACTCGTTCATTTTGTCGGTATCGACCTCGACCACCAGCGCCTCGATCACCACCTGCCGCGCCGGCACGTCGATGTCGTTACGAAGCAACTGCATCAGCGCGTGCATTTGCTCCGGGTACGCTTTTTCGTACACGATGAACAAGCGATGCTCCGGTGCGCCGGAGGTCTGCTGGTGCAAGTATGTGCCCCCCAGTGTGCCCCCAGTCCGCTGGCTTCCCCGCCACCGCCATCGAGAGACGGCTCCATGAGGCTCGTCTTGTTGGCGTCGATGAGCTTGATGACCAGTGGATAACTTTCAAACTCCTGCAACACCGTGTAAACCGTCTCCGCGAGCGACTCACCCTGGGCGGCGGCGAATTCCACCGTCGCGTAGTTGAGTGCCTTGAGCAGCGCGATCACGCGGTCGCCCTGCATATAGCTGAGCCGGTACGTTTGAAAATCCAAATCACTGGCCGGAGAGCCGATGGCCGGCAACGGGGCATACTCCTCGGCTGCTTCAGGCTCAGGAGCGACTGCTGCGTCCTGCGCGTTGGCCAGGCGACTACTCAGACCTAAGGCTAGGGTGTACAGGAGGACGATTCGAAGAATAGGTTCCGGGTTGAGGCTAGTTATCATTTTTCTGTTGTTGAGATTGGGTAGACTGTTCGCGAATCCGCCGGACGAGAATTTTCAGCAGATTCTCCGTCACATCAAATTGTTTCGACAGGATTCGGCGGAACGAATTCTGGCGGATCACCAGCAGAAGGCAATCCGTTTCCGCCGAGGCCGAGGCCGAGCGTGTCTCGCCGTCGAGGATACTCAATTCGCCGAAAAACGCGCCTTGCGGCAGGCTCGCCAGCGTCTTGTCACCGTCATGAATGCGCACCGACCCGTCAGCGATGATGTACATACTGTCGCCTATGCTGTCTTTCTTGAAGATCGTTTCGCCGGAGGGACAACTGGTTTCGTCGGCCGCCTCCGCCACCCACGCAAGCGTGTCGGGTGGCATGGTGCTGAACAGGGGCACGTTTTTCAGGAACAGGATTCGCTGGACGAGTATCATGATTCAAAGAGTACTGAGTTTGCGCTTGGCCAAGAGGACGATCGCTTGGCAGGCGTCCTTGGCCGAAAGTTCACACTGCGCGGCGACCGCCGCTTCGCCCGGCTCGTTGGCCAGAAAAATCTCGAGCGCGGTTTCACGGACGACCGCCTCGCCGTGCCGCAGGCTCTCCCGCACAAAATCACCATGCGTGACGTACCCGTCGGCACCCACCAACATCAGCAGGCCGGACACCACCCAGCGCGAGTCGTGCCCACGAAACGTCTCGACGAAATACTTCAGGCCGGCCGTCGTACCGGCCGGTCCCGGCTTGGCCAACCCGATGATGCGCTCGGCGTCCGCCTGGCCAAGCACCCCCTCGAGCACCTCGCCTACCTCGGCGCGGGCGTTCTCGCCACCACTCGCCGCGGCTCGAAACAGTTTCTCGTAATCGATCGAGGCATCGAACAACTGCAGCACCTTGAACAGCACCTGCAGACGCATCTCGAAATGGTGATCGCAGGCTAAGCGCAGCGCCTCCGCTTGGCCGTCGTCCGGCAGCTTGGCCAACTGCTCCCGATAAAACCCGGCTTGCCGCGTGTACTCCGCTAACTGCTCACGGGCGAGCGCCGTCAATTCCTTGTTGCTGCGCTCGCTGCCCAGCGTCGCGCAGTAGTCCATCGTCAGCTGAGCTCGGTCCGTCTCGCTGCTGACCTGCTCGATCAACTGCTCGATGCGCACCGACTTGCCGTTCTCGTTGATCACGATCAGCAACTGCGTCAGCAGTTGGAACGTTTCCGGCGATTCGTCGTACTTGATCGTGTCGAGATGCTGCCCGATTAATTCCGCCGCCGGTTTGCCGATGCCTTGCAGGCATTCTGTGATGGCCGGGCGCAGCGGTTCCTCGGTGATCAACCGAGTCAGTCTCCCAAAGGTGGAATTCAGCTTGGCTTTGTCGATTGAGTGGATCGCGTCGCGCCGGATGTCGTCGGATGGGTCGTCGAGCAACTTGGCGGTGATTAGTGCCGTGTCGAGATTGCGAATCATTGATAGGCAAACCACCGCCAGATGCCGGTTTTCCGGGTCATCAGAATGGAGGAACTCGTAAAAGACATTGCCCGCATGGACGTTGATGGAAAGTTCGCCGGAATTCAGCAGAACCGCCGCGCAGGCACAGCGCACCTCTGGGGCGGGATCCCCTAGAAACGACTGGAGAATGCGAAACTCGTCCCCATCGGAGTTCGCGCCGAGACAGTTGACCGCCTCCGAGCGCAGGCGCGGAGAGCCAGTTTTCACTGCCTCGAGAATTCGTTCGCGATCGGTGTCATTGCCGAACTCAGACAGGTAACGCACGCCTGCCAGTTTCAGCGTTTCGTCCTCCTTGGCCAACATGGCGCGAAACTCATCAAGCCAGTCCGGTTGACGTATCCCGATAATCAGGTCCGCCAAAAAACCGGCCTCGAAGTCGCTCGCCTTGGCCAACGACTCGCGGAGCTGCGATTCGAAACGCGAGTCCATCATCACGGTGGATTCGTCGTCGAAATCGATCACATGGGAGTCGAGCATCCCCACCAGCGAGGCGAGGTATTGCCGATAGTTCAGGTAGGCGACGGCCACCCACACGCAGGCGATCACGATGATCACCGTGTTCAGGCGCACCACCGAGTTCTGCTGCCAAAACGCCAGCGTCGCCGTGATCACGAGGCTTGAGACGGCGATCGTCGCCGGGCGGGCCAAGCCGTCGATTACACTTTTCATCTGGCCGCGCGACTGTTTTTTCACCGCGAGAAAAAGCATTTGCAGCCCCACGTACTCGATCGTGAAAAAGATCACCTGACAAATAAACTTGCCGGCGTACACGCCCTTTTCGGTGCCAAGCGCCAGCGCACAAATCGACGAGATTACCAGCATCACCGGCAGCACCGTGATCGCCGTGATCACACCGCCCTTGGTCAAAATCGAGCGCACAATGAACAACTGAAGCACCAGTTGAACGATGCTGCTGTACGTGTAAAATTGACCGAAGAATTGGTTCAGGTTCCCCGCGTGATCTCTGGCCACTTGAAACTTAAACTGAATATCGATCAGGCAGATCACCATCGTCGAGAGCACCACAAGCGCCAGCATCAGCATCGCCTGCCGGCTACCCAGCATCCCGGTGAACGACCGAAACGCACTCGGCGCCTTGGGCGGCGCGCCGCCCGGCTTGGCGTCCCCTTGGCTGAACAGGCTCGTCTTGGCCAAGCCGGCGAGCGCGACCAGCATCAGGATGGTCACGAGGCCAAGCGAGATGACGTCCACATGTCCGCTGCGGCTTGCCATCGACACCACGTAACCGGCGACGATGCAACCCACAGTCCCGGCCGCGCCGATCAACCCGAACCACCGCTTCGACTCCTTGGGATTGAGCACCCCGACCGCCAGCCCCCAAAACAAAACCATCGGCGTGACGACCACCACGTCGCTCACCATGTAAGTGATCACGGCGACGACTTTCCCGGCGACCAATTTTTCGGCGGTATAAAACACTGCGACCACCACGCCGGCCATCGCGGCGGCTAGCGAACCCATTGCCAGCTTCATCGCGCCGTAGACCTGAAATCGTGCGCAAAGGTACGTGATGAACACCGCCACGATACTCGACATCACGGCGGCCGTCATGATCATCAGCGGGATGTTGCCCTTGTCGAAGTTCTTGAGAAACAACGAGTCGGCCGTCGCCCGCGCCGTCAACGAGCACAGCGCGAGCAGGAAATAAATCCCGCAAAGAATCAGAATCTTCCGCTCAACCTTGAAGAAGCTCATGAACTGTGGTTTTCAGCGGGTTTGCGCTTGGCCTGGCGCGGCTACTGTTTCTCGACGCGGTACAGCGCCTTGTCGGTTCGCAGGAAAAGGGCGTCGCCACTCACTGCGGCGCTGGCGTGGTGGGCGCCGTCAAGGTTGTTGCGAGCCAATATTTTAAACTCCCGGCCCGGCTTTAGCACAGTTGTTTCGCCCTCCTTGCTGTGGAAGAGCAATCTACCACCGACAAATGTCGGTGACGCGCCGTGGTTGCCGCCGATACGCTCGCGCCATTGTTCTCTGCCGGTCTTGGCGTCGAGGCAGGTGACCATTCCGCCTGAGTCGCTAACGAAGTATATTTCTTTGCCAACCAGGATCGGCGACGAGACGGCTGGAACGCTACGCTTGCACGCCCAAGCGATCTCAGGCTTGGCCTTGGTTATGTCGAACGCAATCAACTGCGGACGCATGAAGCTGGTGCCGATGTAAACCATGCCATCACCAACTACCGGCTTAGGCACGATCGAAAAACCAAGTGAACCGTACTTCACCTTCCAAAGTTCCTCGCCGCTTGCGGGGTCGTAACCGTACAACCAGTCTGCCGCCGGCGAGATGACGACGTCACGCCCATGCACTTTGGTGACGACTGGCGTGCCGTAGGCTTTTTTCAGTTGCGGGTTACTGTTCATCTCACCGGAGCGCCGAGTCTGCCAAGCGAGCTTGCCGGTGCGCTTGTCGAGCGCGGCGATGAACTGCCGGTCGCTGCCGTCCATGTGAAAGATCAGCAGGTCGTTCCAAATAATTGGCGAGCCGCCCGGTCCGTTCTCGTGCATCACCCGCAGATCCTGATTCGTCCAAAGCACCTTGCCACTTTTCATGTCGAGACACGCGGAACCGTATGAACCGTTTTGAGAGTAGAGTTTGCCGTCCTCCACGACCGGTGTGGGTGAGGCATAGCTGTTCGTCTTGTGCACCCACTGCGGATTTTCCTTTTTAAGCAATTCGATGTCTTTGACGATCTTGCCGCTGGATTTATCAATGCAGAGCGTGTGAATGCGCACTTCGGACAAGACGATCAACGGCTGGCCGCCGGTGTTGGCTTTCAATCGCTCCTTTTTCTTCTCCTCGGACGCGAGGGTTTCGTGTGCTACTGTCACCCAAACTTGGTTGTCTAGAATGACCGGCGAAGACCAACCGCGCCCGGGCAACTCGGTACGCCATGAGACATTTTTCACCTCGCTCCACTCGGCCGGCAGCTTGGAGGCGTCGGCGTGGCCTTGGCCACCCGGCCCGCGCCACTGGGGCCAATCGGCTAGGGCAGGGGAGATCGCAGCCAGCGAAGCGGCGACAACGGCGAATGCAATTTTTGTTTTCATGTAAACTTGGCCAAGCGGCAGTTTTGTGTGCGGTGTAGTGTACCAAGCCTAAGCCGCCGGGCAACCTTTCTCCGTCGCTTGGCCAAGTCCTTGCCGCTTGTTTTGCTTGCAAGGATGGCCGCTTGCCTTTAGCCCAAGTCGCGTCTGATGGAGAGAGAGGCGTTAAAAAAAACCAGCCGCATGGTGGTCAAGTTTGGCACCGGCATTCTGACCAGCCGCAGCAAACAGATCGATCCCGGTCAAATAGAGCAACTGGTAGCCCAAGTGGCAGCCCAGCGCCAGGCCGGCCGGGAGATCATTGTCGTGTCATCCGGCGCCGTTGGTGCCGGCATGGGCGTGCTCGCTATGGACAAGCGCCCCACCGACCTGTCCGACCTGCAAGCCTGCGCCGCCGTTGGCCAGTCGCAGCTCATGTCCACCTACACGGAACTGTTTGCCAGGCACAACATGCAGGTCGCCCAGGTGCTCCTCACGCATGATGACATCGAGCACCGAGAACGCCACCTCAACGCCCGCAACACGCTCGTCTCCCTGCTCGACAAGGGCGTCGTGCCGATCGTCAACGAGAACGACGCCGTTAGCTACACCGAGCTGAAATTCGGCGACAACGACTGGCTCGCGGCACTGGTTGCCTGTCTGCTCCCGGCCGACCTGCTGATCCTCCTCACCACCGTCGACGGCTTAATAGAGAACTTTGGCAAAAAAAATCCCCGCACGATCCCGCTTGTCGAGACAATCGATGCGAGTATCCAAAAACTCGCTGGTGGCACATTGAGCGCCAGCGCCGTCGGCGGCATGGAAGCCAAGCTCCGCGCCGCCAAGATGGCCGCCCGCACCGGCATCCCAATGGTCATCGCCTCTGGCAAGAAGAAGCGCGTCCTCGCCAACATTATCGACGGTCGCGAGGAGGGAACTTTTTTCACCCCGCGCCCCGGCCGCCTCAAGGGCCACAAGCGGCGCATCGCCTTTTTTCATCATCCCAAGGGATCGCTGTGGGTGGATGACGGCGCGCGTGACGCTTTGCGCGACAAGGGTAAGAGTCTTTTGCCCCCCGGCGTGGCCAAGTGCAACGGCGACTTTGCGAAAGGTGATGTTGTGCGCATCTGCGATATTAATGGCACCGAGTTTTCACGCGGCATCAGCCGCTTCGATGCCAATGAGATCCGCGCCCGAGAACTTAAGGGCATCGAGATTGTCCACCGAAATGACCTCGTCATTCTCTGACATGCCAGCCAAGCGCAAACCCAAAAATAAAAAACCTGCGATCGACGAACTTATTGAGGTAATGACGCGCCTGCGCGGCCCCGGTGGCTGCCCGTGGGACCGCGAGCAGGATCATAAGTCGATCCGTTTCCACGCCGTCGAGGAGGTGTACGAGTTGATCGATGCCATCGAGGCCGACGACGACCAAGAGATGCTCGAGGAATGTGGCGACCTGCTACTGCAAGTCGTCTTCCACTGCCAACTGGCCAGTGAACGCAAGGTGTTCGACTTCGAGCAAGCTGCCCGCACCATTACTGACAAGCTCATCCGTCGCCACCCTCACGTTTTTGGCGACTCAAAAGCCGAGGACGTGGACGCTGTCTGGGAGCAGTGGGAAAAAATAAAGCGCGAAGAAAAGCAGGGCACCCGACACGAGCGCCCCTCCGTGCTCGACGGTATCCCGCGCCACCTGCCGTCACTGCAGCGCACCGAAAAGCTCATCAAAAAAGCGCGTAAAAACAGCCTCGCCGACAAGCCCTTGGCCAAGCCGGCCAAGCAACGCTATACCAAGGCCACCCTGGCCAAGGAGTTGTTCGCTCTCGCCGAGTACGCTCAGCGCAAAGGTTGGCAACCCGAGGCACTTCTCCGTGCCGAAGCCAATCGCCACGAAAAAGTGCTTCGCAAAAAGGAAGCCAAGGCGGGTTTAGAATTGATAGCCGAAGCCAACTAAATAAACGCCGCTTTAGAGTGCAATCAAAATTTTTCACTCGTACAGGAGATGTTTTGCTCGGCGGCCGGTGAATTTGGCTAGGTCGGTTTTCCAGAGCGCCTTGATTTGTGTCAGCGTTTTGCCTTGGCCGAGAGCCTCGAGAGTGGGGGGGTGGCAGAGGAGGCGGCCAACCTTGGCCAAGCGGAAGCTCTTCGGGTACAACTCGTGCAGCACACGAGCAATGTCAATGCCCAGTGGCACGGCGCGCAGTTTGTGGCGGTCGGTGATGATGATGTTCACGCCGCCGCACGACTCGTCCTTGTGCACGCTATAGTCGGGCGTGAAGCGGATCGGCACAAACCGGACGCCCGGCTGGCCAAGCGCGTTGAGTTTGTCGGATAATTTTACGTCATCGATGTACGGCGCACCGATTACCTCGAATGGAGTGTCGGTGCCACGGCCGACGGACATCGCGGTCTCGAGCAGGCCGATGCCGGGGTAAAGCAGCGCCTGGGTGAGGCTGCGCATGTTGGGCGACGGATTCGTCCACGGTTGGCCGGTGGTGTCGAACAGTTGGCTACGTTTCCAACCCTCGATTTTCACGATCTGCAACTCGAGGCCAATGTTGCGCTCGGCGTTGATCATCCTTGCCAGCTCGCCGGCGGTCATGCCGTGTTGCACCGGGATGTTGTGGTATGCGATGAACTGGCTCGGCCCAAGTCTTACCGGCCCGGCAACGGTAGTGCCTATCGGGTTTACGCGGTCGAGCACGATGAATTTCACACCGGCCTCAGCGGCCGCCTCCATCGCCAGTCCCATCGTTGAAATGTAGGTGTAAAACCGGCAGCCGACGTCTTGAATGTCAAAGATCAAGGTGTCGAGTCCGGCGAGTTGCTCCTGTGTCGGCTTGCGGCTTTTGCCGTATAGGCTGTAAATCTTGAGCCCTGATTTTGTGTCGGTGCCATCGTTGACTTTCTCATCTAGTTTGCCGTACAGCCCGTGCTCAGGACTGAACAGCACCGTGAGCTCAACCTCATTCGACGTTCTCAAAAAATCCAGGGTCGAGCGGCGGTTTCGGTCATGGCCGGTGTGGTTGGTGATTAGTCCAACCTTCGTGCCCTTGGGTAGAATACCTTTTCGCTGCCGTAACACGTCGGCTCCATTGAGCACGCCCGGCGCATTGCTGCCGCCAAACGAAAACTCCCGCAACGCCTCGGCGGTCAGGGTGGCGACTTCGCGGCGTAGCGCGATGACGTTGCCTTTGCCGTCGGGATGCGTGCGACTGGTCATGAGAATCACCGTAGTTTTGGTGGCTGGATCGACCCATAACGAACTGCCGGTCCAGCCGGTGTGCCCGAAGCCGCCGATCTTGAAATGGTTGCCGCGAGGACTTGAGTACGGCGAGTCGATGTCCCAACCGAGGCCGCGTTTGGCCTTCATGCCCTTCGGCGTGTGAACCGAAGTCATCAACCGAACTGTCTCACTTTTGAAAATGCGCCGACCATTCAATTTGCCGCCGTTGAGCATCATTTGGGCAAAGCGCGATAGGTCGGCAGCAGTAGTGAAAAGCCCAGCATGACCTGCAACGCCATCCATGCGGCGAGCTGTCGGATCGTGAACAATGCCATGTAAAATTTCACCATCCACGCGTTCGGTTGGTGCAACTCGACTACGTTTTTTAAAGGGGGGCAAGAAGCCGGTATCACGCATGCCAAGCCGCTGGTAAATATGCTTGGAAGTGAATTCGTCTAGCATTTGACCTGACGCCAGTTGAACAATTTCACCAAGCAATATGAAGTTAATATCGCTGTAACGAAACTTGGTGCCCGGCTGCGCCGTCAACCTCTCCTCCTTGGCCAAATCAATAGCCTTGGCAAGGCCACTCCAGGTAGGTTTGGAAGACAGGCTAGGCCGAAGTCCGGAAGTATGGGTAAGCAGATGTCGAATTGTCACTGCTCCCTTGCCGTGAGCCTTAAAGTTGGTAATCCAGTGATCGACCTTGTCGTCGAGTCGAAGTTTATCGCGTTCGGCCAACAGCATAATGGCAGGAGCGGTGGCAATGACCTTGGTCAATGATGCGCTGTCAAAAATGGTGTCATATGTCATCGGCAGAAATTCCGGCGCCACCGCCTTGGCCCCGTACGATTTTTGATACACCGCGCCGCCATGTTCAATACGCACGACCACACCAGGAACTCTGCCAGCGGCGATGGTACCCTCGATCGCCTCGTCGATCGCCTCTAGTTTGGCCAATCGAAATACGGTTGAAAAAGTCTGACTTTTTGTTGCAGATGTCTGGCCAGACGATCGCAAGTGAGATTGCGGATTGGGCACCTGACAGGCCGTCAAATTCAATAACAGAGCTAAACTGAGTGATTTTCCAACAAATCTTTGCATATGCTAGACCTAGCTTACTGCTTGATGGCACCACGGCCAAGTGAAAGGTCTGCTAAAGGTAAAGTTAGAATTAAGTATAAAAAAACTATACAAAATAATACACTCGACGGTGTTGGTGTTCATTCGATAAGGTTATTTTTTTTTTGAATCTCATGCCGCTTGTGAGCAATATTTTAAGTTCTTCGCTTGGTCAAAAGTATTTGATGGCTCTTTCTGGAGTTGGGTTGTTCGGCTTCATTGTCGTGCACATGCTTGGTAATTTGACGATTCTCGCGGGTCCGTCGGCAATCAATGAATACGCGGCGAAGTTGCACAGCATGGGGCCTCTCCTTTGGATAGCCAGGATCGGGTTGCTGGGAATGGCCGGAGTTCACATTTGGGCCGCGGTCAGATTAACGCGGGATAATCGAAAAGCACGATCTGTCCAATACGAAGGAGTCGTTGACCCAGTCGATCGACACCGTAAGAGCAAGATTGTCTCCACCTACGCTTCCCGTACCATGATTTACAGTGGATTGATCATCGCCGCCTTCGCATTGTTTCATATAGCACACTTTACTTGGAAAATCCCACAAATTAACGGTGTGGAGGTGGACTTCGAAACATTTTATGTTTACGAAGTGAGTGCGGGCTCAGATCAAGTCGCTTATCTTACACCTCTACCAGACGGCGTCGGTAAAGAAGGGGAAAACGCAGTTGATGTTTATAAAATGCTGACGACCGGGTTCAAAGTCTGGTGGGTTTCTATTTTTTATGTAATTGCCGTTGGGCTACTTTGTATTCATTTGAGCCATGGCTTGAGTGCCATGTTCCAATCCCTTGGGTTGAAAACCAAGGCCTACGAAAAGTGGATTGATCACTTTGCCTGCGCTACTGGCTGGTTACTTTTCGGAGGATATGCCTCAGTACCGGTGAGCATACTACTTGGAATTATCCCATAAAATGGTCGCAAAGAAAAAAACAGCCAAGTCTAAAGTTAAAACTTCGGTAAATAAATCCTCACGCAATTCTGCCGACTCGATGAATGTATCTTCACGAGCTAAAAAACCGTTTAGTCTGAAGCCCAATATTCCACCCGGCCCAATATCAGAAAAGTGGGAGAAACATAAGTTTAATTTGAAACTGGTCACCCCAGCCAACAAGCGTAAATTTGAAATCATCGTGGTGGGCAGTGGCTTGGCCGGTGCCTCCTCGGCCGCTACATTGGCTGAATTGGGATACAACGTGAAATGCTTCTGCTATCAGGATAGCCCACGTCGTGCCCACTCAATCGCCGCGCAGGGTGGCATCAATGCAGCCAAGAATTACCAGAATGACGGCGACTCGGTGTACCGGCTTTTTTACGATACAGTGAAGGGTGGTGACTACCGGTCGCGGGAGGCCAACGTGTATCGGCTTGCTCAGGTCAGCGTGGACATCATCGACCAATGCTCTGCACAAGGGGTTCCATTTGCTCGCGAGTATGGTGGCCTTTTGGCCAATAGATCATTTGGAGGAGCGCAAGTCAGCCGCACATTCTATGCACGAGGTCAGACAGGGCAGCAACTACTGCTCGGTGCTTATTCTGCGCTTAACCGGCAGATCGGACTGGGAAAGGTAAAAATGCACTGTCGTACTGAAATGTTGGATATCGTTTTGGTGAATGGCCATGCCAAAGGTATTGTGGTGCGCGACATGGTCACTGGCAAAATAAGCCGTCACTCGGCACACGCTGTCGTTCTGGCAACCGGTGGTTACGGGAACGCGTTTTTTCTTTCGACGAATGCTAAAGGTTGCAACGTCACAGCAACTTTTCGAGCATACAAACGAGGCGCGGGGTTTGCTAACCCCTGCTACACTCAGATTCACCCCACATGCATACCCGTAAGCGGCTCTCACCAAAGCAAACTCACGTTGATGAGTGAATCGCTCCGCAACGACGGCCGGGTCTGGGTGCCTAAAGACAAAAAAGTTGCCGAGAAAATTCGTAGAGGCGAACTGAAACCGAGCGATGTTTCCGAGGAGAATCGCGACTATTATCTGGAGAGTAAATATCCCAGCTTCGGCAACCTTGTGCCCCGCGATTTAGCCTCCCGTAACGCCAAAGAAGTCTGCGATGAAGGACGGGGGGTAGTTGCCTCTGGTTTGGGGGTTTATCTGGATTTTACCGATGCCATCGAGAGATTGGGCGAAAATACCGTCCGCGAACGCTATGGTAATCTTTTCGATATGTATGAAAAGATCACGGGCACCAACGCGTACCAAAACCCAATGACCATTTATCCTGCGGTCCACTACACGATGGGAGGTCTATGGGTGGACTATAACTTGATGAGCAACCTCCCTGGCTTATTTGCCATCGGTGAAGCCAACTTTTCGGATCACGGTGCCAACAGACTCGGTGCCAGTGCGTTGATGCAGGGTCTTGCAGACGGATACTTCGTGCTGCCATACACCATAGGTCAGTATCTTGCTGAAATCGGCGAGGGCGACCGGCCAAGCTTGGATGATCCTGCTTTCATAAGTGTTCAGGACGAAGTCGAATGCAGAATCAATACCATGCTTTCCATAAAAGGCGAACGCACACCGACTTCATTTCACCGTGAGCTGGGACAGATCATGTGGGACAAGTGCGGCATGGAACGCAACAAGACACAACTCCAAGAGGCTATCAAATTAATTCCCCGCTTAAGGCAGGAATTCTGGAGTAATTTAAAGATTCCTGGTGAAAACGCATCCTTGAATCAAAGCCTTGAACGTGCCGGACGCGTAGCAGACTTTCTCGAGTTTGGTGAGTTGATGTGCCGCGATGCATTGCAACGCGAAGAATCATGCGGGGGTCACTTTCGGAGTGAGCACCAAACCACCGAGGGTGAAGCAAAACGTAATGACGATGATTTCTCATACGTCAGTGCCTGGGAGTACATGGGCGAAAACAAGAACCCAAAACTCCACAAAGAACCACTCAAGTACGAAGAGGTGAAGATGACCCAGCGGAATTACAAATGAGTCTATGGCTAAGATTCGAAAGTTATGAAAACGCGGTTTCGATTTCAAAAATTGCACGTGTGGATGGCATACCTAAATCAATGTTGTTCCCTCACACGCGATGAGCCTTACATTGACTAAAAATACCATGAGACCGCACTTGAAGAGATTAACCAACTTGTATGAAAAACAGTGGGGCTTGAAAAATTCGCTGGAAGTCAATGGCTCCAAAACTCAATTTTTAAGGATCTAATGAATTTAACCCTCAAAGTATGGCGCCAAGAGAATGCAGACGATCCCGGCCATTTTGAAGTCTACATGGCTCAGGACATCAGTCCGGATATGTCTTTTCTAGAAATGCTCGATATCGTCAATGAATACATTATCGCTGATGACGGAGAGCCAATCGCATTCGACTCCGATTGCCGTGAAGGTATTTGCGGAGCCTGCTCGATGGTCATCAATGGTGTGCCGCATGGGGGGCAGCAGGGCACTACTGCCTGTCAGTTACACATGCGGCACTTCTGCTCTGGGGATACCGTTACCATTGAGCCATGGCGGGCGACGGCTTTTCCAGTGCATCGGGATTTGATTGTTGATCGCACATCATTTGAAAGGATACAGCAGGCCGGCGGCTTCATCAGCGTGCGTACAGGCAGTGTGCCGGATGCCAACGCCACGCTAGTACCGAAGGGAGATGCCGACCTCGCGATGGACGCCGCCCAGTGCATCGGCTGTGGAGCTTGTGTCGCTGCCTGTAAGAACGCCAGTGCCATGCTCTTCGTGGCAGCCAAGGTGTCGCACTTAAGCCTTGTGCCACAGGGCCAACCCGAACGTGAACGCCGTGCCATAGCAATGGTTAAGCAGATGGACAAGGAAGGATTTGGAAACTGCACCGTTACCGGTGCCTGCGAGGCCGTTTGTCCGAAAGAAATCTCTATCGATTTTATCGGACGCCTGAACCGTGAATACGGCAGGGCAATTCTAAAAAAAGGCAACGCCTGAACAGCTTCCGCTTGGCCAAATACGGTAGTTACATGATCTCCTTTAGCAGGATGCCCAATAGGTCTACGATTTTTACTCGGCGCTGCTCCATGCTGTCGCGGTCGCGGAGGGTGACGGTGTCCTTGGTTGCGTCGCCATTTTCGCCGATCGTGTCGAAGTCGATTGTGACACCGAACGGCGTGCCGACTTCGTCCTGGCGGCGGTAGCGGCGGCCAATCGCGCCTGTTTCGTCGTAGAACACCGTCATGTAAGGCTGTAGCATCGCGCGGACTTCCATGGCCTTGGCCACCAGCTCCGGCTTGTTTTTTAGCAATGGGAAAACGCCCACCTTGACCGGCGCGATGCGCGGATGAAAGTGCATCACGACACGGGTCTCGACCTTGCCTTTTTCGTTGGTGATCTCCTCTTCGTCATAGGCGTCGCAGATGAACGCCAGCACAGTTCGGTCGGCCCCGGCGGCCGGCTCGATGACGTGCGGCACGAAACGTTCCCTGGCTTCCTCGTCATGGTAGGTCAGATCCTTGCCGCTGCCGGGATACTTCGGCTTGCCATCCTCGCCCTGCTCGACGACGAGTTTGTCGCCGTCGCGGACGAGTTTACCCTCCATGTGCGAGCGTAGATCAAAGTCGCCGCGGTGGGCGATGCCCTCGAGTTCGCCGTACTCGCCTTCCTCGCAGAACGGGAAGGCGTACTCGACGTCCGCGGTGCCGACCGAGTAGTGCGCCAGTTCGGCCTGCTCGTGGTCGCGCAGTATGAGCCGTTCCTTGTTGATGCCAAGATCGACGTACCACTGGAAACGGCGGTCGCGCCAGAATTGATACCACTCTCGTGACTCGCTTGGGTGGCAGAAAAACTCCATCTCCATCTGCTCAAACTCGCGGGTGCGAAAGGTGAAGTTGCGCGGCGTGATCTCGTTGCGGAAACTCTTGCCCTGTTGTGCGATGCCGAACGGCACTTTCATGCGACTGCTGTCCACCACGTTGCGGAAGTTGACGAACATCCCCTGCGCTGTCTCCGGCCGGAGGAACGCCACGCTGTCGTCGCTGCGCATCGCGCCGATGTGCGTCTCGAACATCAGGTTGAACTCGCGCGGCTCGGTGAGCGTACCGAGCTCCTTCGAATCAGGGGCGAGCACCTGGTCTGTCTCGCTGATCGCCGTCAAGTCGGTGACGTCGCCGTGCCAAACAAGTTTGTCTGCGTACTTGGCCTTCAGCTTGAAATACTGCAGCGCGCGGCGAGTGATCTCCTCCTTGGCATCGCCATCGGTGACACAGGTGACGAACGCCTTTTGGCCGTCGTGCTCCACCCAGGCGCCCTTGATATGGTCGTGGCGGTAGCGGCGTTTGCTCTCGCGGCAATCAACCATCATGTCGCTGAACAGGTCGTAATGGCCGGACGTCTTCCACACTCGCGGGTGCATGATGATCGACGACTCGATGCCGGTCATCTGGAACGGCCTCGGTGCGCCCTCCGGTTGCACTCGCTCGTTGTGCGCGGTAACCATGTCGCGCCACCACGCCTCCTTGATGTTGCGCTTGAGCGCGACACCGAGCGGGCCGTAGTCCCACAACCCGTTGAGTCCGCCGTAAATTTCCGAAGACTGGAAAATAAATCCGCGCCGACGGCAGAGCGACACGATTTTTTCCATCCGATCGTTTGAATTGGTCTCGGCCATAAAAAAGGGTCGGCATCTTCGCAGAGAAAAGTCCGGTGTCAAGGGAACGAAAGCCGCTTGGCTGTTTATTTCCGTTGAAAAAGGGCTGGATGTGCTGACAATCCCCGGCGTGTTGTTCCGCCCCGGCAGAGTGTTGGCGTTGGTGCTCGCCGTTCTGCTCGTCGGCACGGTGGCGGTGCTGTTCACTCCCAGCGAGCCATCTCCCGCCGCCGTTCCCAGGCCAAGCCAAGCGGGTGGCCTTGTCGATGAACAGGTGATGCAGCAGGTCGCCGTCATCGAGGCCAGGCACCTCCAATGGGACGCCACAGTGTGGGCCGACGAGATGACCGCGCGCCAGTACGGCGAAGTGGCGATTCGAATCTGGGACAAGCTCCGCGCCGGCGCCGATCCGTTTCAACTGCTCGCCGGCATACCGTTTCGCGAGATGCAGCTTGGTCATGCGCAGCCGGAGGAGGAGTGGGAGTCTGGCATCCGCCGCGTCCGCCTGGCCAAGGGCGGGCCGACTTGGTCTGCTACACAATTCACTCAGGCGCTTGACCGCTGGAAGGCCGCCGGCTGGCAACTCGAGCAGAGCGAGTGGCGTCATCGCCGGTTCGATCCTCACGCCGACGGCGGGCCAACGTCGGTATTCTGGGTTTCGCTGCACCTTGTCAAAGACACCTTGTCCAAGCGCGGCATCTTGCGGGGCGACATCACGGTGCAGTGGCAACCGACCGAACTCACGCCGGAGACCCTGGCCCAACCGGATCACATCGACCTCGCTGGACTCGAGTGGCTTGAGCGCGCTGGTGCGCCGGCGTTCAACCCGGCCAACAGGCAGGACATCACTCCCAACGACGGGAACATCTTCATTGACCCGCTCATCCTTTACGACTTCAACGGCGACGGCCGGGTGGAGGTGATCCTGGGCTGCAAAAACCGCATCTACCGCAACCTCGGCGAGGGGCGTTTCAAGGCGGAGACGCTCTGCCCGAAGTTCAGCGAAACTGTGTTCAACGTCACGCTCGAAGACTTGTCCGGCGACGGCGTGGTGGACGTCGTTGCCTGCGGGCACGATGGCATTTATCTCATTGAAGGAGAGCAGGGTGGGACGTTCAAAAGTGAGGCCCGTCTCGTTTGGCAGGCACCGGAAAAAGTGCTCGACCCGATGGTGATGACCACCGGCGACATCGACGGTGACGGCGACGCGGACCTGTGGTTGTCGCAGTACAAACTGCCTTACGTGAAAGGCCAAATGCCGACACCGATTTACGATGCTAACGACGGTTTTCCCGGCTATCTGCTGCTCAACGACAGCACCGGCCGGTTGACCGACAGCACCGTCGACGCCGGGCTTGCGGCCAAGCGCCATCGCCGGTCGTACAGCGCGTCGTTAGCGGACATCGACGACGACCGCGACTTGGACCTGGTTGTCGTCAGCGACTTCGCCGGTGTGGATATTTATCTCAACGACAGCACAGGCAAATTCACCGACACAACCGACCGGCTTGTCGGGAATCGTTACGGCTTCGGTATGGCTCACACCTTCGCTGACTACGATGCTGATGGCCGAATGGATTTTCTGATGATCGGGATGAACTCGTGGGCCGTTGAGCGGCTATTGTCGATGAAGCTCGCGCCGCCGACGCACCGGCACTACACCGAGCGGTTGGCCGACCTCACGTTCGGCAACCGGCTTTACTTCGGCGCCGGGGCGAAGTTCGAGCAGCGGCCGATGGGCGATCGCGTGGCCAACACCGGCTGGTCGTGGGGCGCGACGTCGTTCGACGCGGACAACGACGGCGACACCGATCTCTTCATCGCCAACGGCCACAAGAGCCGTGAGTCGGTGAAGGATTACGAACGGCAGTTTTGGTGCCACGACATTTACCACGGCACTTCCGAGCCGAACACCGCGATGGAGGTTTACATTAGTGGCATGTCCAGCCGGTTGTATGGTGCCGGCTTCTCTTATGGTGGCTACGAGAAAAACCGGCTGCTGCTCAACCGCGAAAACAAGTCACTCGATGACGTTGCATTCCTGATGAACGCCTCGCACGAGATCGACTCGCGCAACGTCGCCAGCGGCGACATCGACGGCGACGGGCGGCTTGACCTCATTTTCACCCACTTCTCCGTCTGGCCGGAACCTGCGACGCAGGGGCTGCTGATGGCGCCCAACCTTTGGCCGGGCGACAACCGCTGGGTGGGCTTCCTCTTGGCCCGCAGCGTTGGCTGCCCATCGCTCAACGGAACCAAGGTTCGCCTCCGTGCCGGCGGGCGCGACCAGTGGCGCGTCATCGTCAACGGAGACTCTTACCGCTCACAGCACGCGCCGATCGCCCACTTCGGCCTTGGCCAAGCGGCGGTGGAGTTTGTCGAAATCCAATGGCCAAACGGCCAAACCACGCGGATCGCCGCGCCGCCGCACGGGCGTTATCACGCCGTCACGGCTCCGGCCGAATGAACCACTCGGCCACTGTGTCGGCGAAGCGCATTCCCAGCCGCGTGAGGTGGAATCGTTCGTCGCTGCGGACGCCCCAGTTGGACTCGACCACCCGCTGCATGTCGCCGGCCCACTCGGCGCGCAGGTCGTGGCCGGTGGTTTGCTCGAACAACTCGAACGGCCAACCGGCATTCATCCGCAGGCCGAACGCCGCCGTTTCGCCGGCGCTGGCCAGGGGTGAAAGTTGCTCGACCGACTCATGCGCCCGTTGGCCAAGCGCAAGCTGTTCGCAGTAGCGCTCGGTGTTGGCGATGTTGCGGATACGGCGGCCATCGACGTAACCGGACGCGCTTGGCCCAAGCGCCTGGCACGCGCCGCCTCGCCAGTAGTTGACGTTGTGACGGGAGGCGCGCGATGGCAGCTCGGCGTTTGGCTCGCCGTCGTGCCGCGCGAAGTTGGCCACCTCGTACTGCGCGAAGCCGGCAGCGGCGGCGGTGTCGATCAGCTCGTCGTACATCGCGCAGGCCAGTGCTTCATCGACGTCGAACTCGCCGGCTTGCAACTGCTCGTAGAGCGGCGTGTCCTCCTCGTAGATCACTTCGTAGCAGGAGAGGTGTTCGCAGCCCATCGCAATCGTCTCGGCCATGGTGGCTTTCCAAATGTCCATTGTCTGGCCGGGGATGGCGAACATGAGGTCGAGGTTGATGTTGTCGAGACCGGCGGCGCGCAGGCGGTCGAACGACTTGAACACCATCTCGCGCGAGTGAATGCGACCAAGCCGGTCGAGCAGCCCCTCGTCGAGCGACTGCACGCCCATCGAGATGCGGTTCACGCCGTGCTCGCGAAGGAGCTTGGCCTTTTCCGTCGAGACGGTGGCGGGGTTGCATTCGACGGTCCACTCGTCGGCTCCGAGCAGGTCGAGCCGCTCCATCGCGACTAGGACGCGCCGCCATTGAGCCGTGCTGAGCAGCGACGGTGTGCCGCCGCCAAAGAAAATCGTCCGGGGCTTGAGCGATGAGGCGACCAGTTCCATCTCGCGGATCAGCGCATCGACGAAGCGGTTCATCTGCTCGCCGCTGGAGAGCTCGGAGAAAAATGCGCAGTACTCACACTTGGCCGCACAAAACGGCACGTGCACGTACAGGCTTGGGACGGGGGAAGAAAACGCGCTCATGAAAAGCGCGGTCGATCAGGAAGCGTTGCGCTTCCTGGAGTAGTCAATGGCCGAGACTACAGCGGCACCAATGGCGAAGATGACAGAGGCCGTCCCGACGCCGACGCCGACGCCGATGCTCATCTCCTTGTACATATCCACCAGTACGATGCTATCCGTCATCGTGGAGGCGCCAAACACGCCCACAGCCATAACACCTATGAGAACACCCCAAAACATAATTTACCCGGCAACAGCCGGAGGGGCAACCTAACCTCTCTTGGTGTGCTAGGCCAAGTGGTTTTTAGTTTAATTTTCTGTTTATTTGTTTTTGTCCCATAATTTGTTATTATATCTAAGCGTTAACGCACACTTTTGTTATCACACTCTTTTTATGGATTTACCACATTTCCCCCCGTTCTGTCTCGCTCGCCTGCTGCGAAACACGTTCCGCCCGAGGCAGGGCGAGCGTGTTTGCATTCTCATCGACTTACCCGACCCCGACTTGGCCAAGGGCTGGGCGTTCCTCGACAACGAGGGATTTTCCATCCAGCGTCACGCGCACGACTCGTTTTACAATGTGCTGCACGGAGGCGTGATGGCCGAGCTTGGCCTGACTGGCGGCGAGTTTTTTGCCTACGAGGAAACCGGCGGCAGTAATCTCGACCTGCCGGACCGTGCAGTCGCGCCGGACGGAACCGAGCGGAGTCTCGAGCGGGACGTTTATCCAAACTACGACATCATCCTCTGCATCTCGACCCACTCCGCCACTGCGCCGCTGACTGCGTTAGCCAAGCGGCACGGTTTTCGCGGGGCGACGCTGCACGGTGTGAATGACATCATTCTCCGCAGCGGCCTCGCCGTGGACTACAACGAGGTCAGTCTCGTCACCGAGAGGCTTCGCCTTGCGCTGACTCGCGCTGACTGGTTCGAAATTGATTTCAAGCTTGGCGACGACACGCACACCCTCCGGCTTGAGTGTAGTCAGGGGGAGGCGCAGAAAAGTCATGGCATCTGTCTTGCCGACGAGCCGGACGTCGCCAACCTCCCCGCAGGTGAGGTGTACTTCGTGCCTACCGGCGGCAACGGCGCGTTCCCGATGCAGTACGCCGACGGCACGCTTGGCCTGCAGCAGGTCACCGGCGGCAGCATCACCCGGGTCACGCTGATCCGCGGCGACCAAGCGGTCATTGACGCGCACAACGCCAAGCTGGCCGACGACCCGGTCACCGGCGAACTCGGTGAGTTGGGCTTCGGCACGCAGGTGCTGCCGGTGTCCGGTCGCGACATTCAGGACGAGAAAATCCTCGGCACGATGCACGTCGCCACCGGCCGCAGCGACCACCTCGGCGGCGACTTGACGCCGGATAAGTTTGCCAAGGCCCAAAACGCCACGCACGACGACATCCTTTTTTCACCGAGCAAAACCCCTGACATCACAGTCTCCGAAGTCCGCATGCAGCGCGACGGCGGGTCGATCGTCGTGTTAGAGAATTACAAACCGGCCGAGCACCTCTTACGGGCGATCGGTTGAGATGAGTTTACTTTCCCCGAAAGCCGCGTAACCTCAGCCCCACACGTCATGCGCCTACTCACTTGCATCCTCACACTTGCCGGCTTCGCCGCCGGGGAGCTCTCCGCCGCGGACAAAAAACCGCTGCGTGCCCTGCTGATCACCGGCGGTTGCTGCCATGATTACGCCACGCAAAAGGATCTGCTCAAGCAGGGGCTTGAGGTGCGGATAAATGTCGTTGTCGATCACGTGCACTCGCCGGACAAAAGCACCAACCCGCCGTTAGCCATCTACGGCAACGCCGACTATGCCAAGGGATATGATGTCGTCATTCACGACGAATGCGCCGCCGCGCAGACCGATCCCAAGATCATTGCCGGCGTACTGGCACCGCACCGCAACGGCATCCCCGCAGTAAACCTCCATTGCGCGATGCACTCGTACCGCTTTGGTGACTTTCGCAAGCCGGTGAAGCCCGGAGCCGCCAACGCGAAGTGGTACGAATTCATTGGTCTGCAGTCCACCGGCCACGGCCCGAAAAAGCCGATCGCGATCGCGTTTGAGCACAACGTGCCGTTCATTACCAAGGGAATCAAAGACTGGACGACCGGAAACGAGGAACTCTACAACAACGTACAGGTGCTCCCCACCTCCAAGGTCGTTGCGCGCGGCACACAGGGCAAAAGCAAGGCTGTCGTTGCGTGGACAAATGACTACAGAGGCACCCGTGTGTTCAGCACTTCCATCGGCCACAACAACTTTACCGTCGCCGACTCTCGCTACCTCGACTTCGTCGCGCGCGGACTTCTTTGGGCCGTCAAGCGTGAGGATGCGCCGATCAAAAAGGCGGACAAATAACGCGATGGCTGAGGGTTTTTACGAGACCGCAAAGGCGCTTTCCGAGTACCTGCTCTTTCACTATGGCAGACCGGAGGAGGTGTTGCCATGGGACTTCGGGCCAAGCGATGCGCTCGATTACCCCGCCCGCTGCGTCAGCGAATGCGTTGCCGCCGATCGGTTGCCACCCAACGCCCGCGCACTCGACCTCGGCTGCGCCGTCGGCCGCTCGACGTTTGAACTCGCCCGGCACTGCACCGAGGCCATCGGCATCGACTTGTCCGAAGGCTTCATCGCCGCCGCCGGGCGGCTCCAGCACGACGGTCAAGTTCCCTATTCATTTGTTGTCGAGGGCGAGATTGGCCAAGCGACCGTCGCTGAGGTGCCGGGAGGCATCGACCGAGCTCGCGTGAGTTTCGAGCAGGGTGACGCGACGTTCCTGCGCGATGGACTTGGCCAGTTTGACGTGGTGCTGATAGCCAATCTCATCGACCGCCTGCCATGCCCGACCAAGTGCCTCAAGCAACTCCCCGACTTTGTCGCTGCAGGTGGCCAGTTGATTATCGCTTCACCCTGCACTTGGCTCGAGGATTACACGCCAAAGACCGAGTGGCTCGGCGGCTACGATCGCGATAGCCAAAGGCAACAAACCCTCGACACTCTTCGCGATCTCCTCTCACCCGCCTTCACGCTGGACGGCGAGTGGAACCTCCCGTTCCTCATCCGCGAGCACGCCCGCAAATACCAATGGAGCATCGCCCAAGCCACCCGTTGGCTTCGCCGATAAACCTGCTCCAAATGAGACCTTGCTCCGGTGGGGTGATTAGGCAACGCTGCTGAGCCGATAATTCAGTTCACCATGCACAAACTCGCTTCTTTATTTTTGTTCATCGGCTTGGCCAACGGCTTGGTTGCCGAAACCAAGTTTGCCCCATCCGATTGGCCGAACTGGCGCGGACTCACCTCCGACGGCCAAGCGCCGCTCGTCGAGGGACTGCCGACGAAGTGGAGTGAGACGAAAAATGTCGTTTGGAAAACTCCGATCCCGGGCCGTGGCCACGGCACGCCGACGGTGGTGGGTAATCGCATTTATCTAGCCACGGCGGATGAGGAAGAAATGTTTCAGGCGGTGTTCTGCATCGACAAGGCCAATGGCAAGGTCGTCTGGCAAACGAAGGTGCACGAGGGGCAGTTCGCGATCGGGCTGAATGAGCATGCTTCGCACGCGGGCACGGTGGTGGTGCACGACGGCGAGCGGTTGTACGTGAACTTCGTAATCGGCAACCAGGCGTTCGCCTCAGCGCTGGGGCTCGACGGCAAACTCCTTTGGCAAAAACCGATCGGTAAATACAAGGTGCATCAGGGCTACGGCAGTTCGCCGATGGTGTATCGTCACATCGTCGTTGTGAAGGCCGACACTAAAATCGGTGGCGCAATCATTGGACTGGATAAAAAAACCGGTCGTGAAATCTGGCGGCGAGAACGTCCGAAAATCCCGAACTACACCACGCCGGTGGTCGTGGAGGCAGCGGGCCGGCTTCAGATGGTTTTTTGCGGTTGCGAGCTGATCACAAGCCTCGATCCGCTCACGGGTGAAAAACTGTGGGAAGTGCCCGGTTCCACACAGGAGTGCGTCTCTACGCTGGTCACTGATGGCACGCATATTTTCGTCAGCGGCGGTTGGCCGAAGAATCACACTGCGGCGATTGTAGCTGACGGCTCCGGCAAGGTGATCTGGCAAAATACCGCCCGCGTTTACGTGCCGTCGATGCTGATCCGAGACGGTTTTCTCTACGTGACGATGGACGCTGGTTTCGCCATTTGCTGGGATGCCAAAACCGGCCGGCCGCAGTGGAAAGAGCGGCTCGGTGGTAAATTTTTCACTTCTCCGGTGATGGCTGGAAATCGGATTTATGGAACGAATCTCGATGGCAAGACGTTTGTCTTTGAAGCCAACCCTGACGAGTTCAAGCCCATCGCCACCAACCAGCTTGGCGACGAGGTGTACGCCTCGCCGGTCGTCAGTGGCAACCGTCTCTACCTCCGTGTAGCGTTCAAGGACGGCGAGCGCCGAGAATTCCTCTACGCCATCGGCGGCAAGTGAGCCTGCGTTTGCCCAAGCGCTTCCGGCCAGTCAATCCGCGCCGAATACTTTTGCTGAGTTTGGCAACAAAACAGGCCGGGCTTGGATGCCCGGCCTGTTTGAGTTTGTTAGCGTGTTCCCTGTCCAGTCCTTACGGGTGCGACAAGCGGTAAAAACGCGCCCCGGTCTCGGCGGGAGTCACTTTGATGACTAGCTTACCGTCCTCGACGGTGGCCTCCGCGCCGGCGTCCTGCCAGGGGCCGGTCACTTTTTCCGCGTACTGTGTCACCCAGCCGGTCTCGTCTGCAGACCAGCTCAGGGTGAGTGTGGCGTCTGCGCCTTGGCCAAGCGCCATGGCGATCGGCACAGCCGGTTCTTCCGGACCGGGCAGCTCGACCTCTGTGCCTTTGCCCTTGACCAAGCGCACGTCGTCGAGCAGCACAGTGTTATCCCCGGCGGCAGTCTGTGCAAAGGCGATATCGGCCACGTCCGAGTCGGCAGTGAAGTTGTACACGAACACGTAGTACGGCTCGGCATCGCCCACCGGGTTGACCTCGTACTCAAGCGCGGTCTCGCCGTTCACGCTCACGTTGAGAGTGGGCCTGTTGCCGCTGCGAGCGTTGAAGGCGAAGGAGAGGTGGTACGCCTCGCCGTCCTCGAGTTCTTCGACAAACTGCGAGAGCGTGGCGTCTCCCTGCAGGAAAGCGACGCGGTCCTGCTCCGGGTTAATGCCGTTGTTGGCAAAAGGCCCCGGACCGGAAACGTTGACGCCGTAGTTGCCGGTCGATGTCCAGCCACTGATGGGTGCGGGCTGGATGTAGCCGGGGAAGCCCGGCGTGCCGCTGGCCTCGAAGCCGGGGTTGATCATGGCCACATCGGCCGCGCTGCGCTTGACCAATGTCACTCCATCCATCAACAACGTGGCATCCCCGGCGGCGATGGCTTCAAAAACCAACTCACCCGAGGATGACTCCGGAGTAAACTCGATGTGGTGATAATAGTACGGCTCGTCACCACCGACTGCAGTAGATCTCCGAAATGTAATCGAGTTCCTCCTCCGCAAACTGGATGGACAGGTCCATGGTTCCACCGCAGCAGTTCCGGACGTTGTAATGAAACTGCAACCAGTATTGCTGGCCTGCCTCGAGACCGCCGACAAGCTGCTTGAGCTTCCTTGAGCCTTGCGTGAAGGCAATCTGCACGCGATCGGGGATGACTCCGTTGTCCTGAAACGGCCCGCTGGCGTTGTTGACACCAGAGCCGCCCTCCCATCCACCGACTGCGCCATAATGAGGCCAAGCAGCAGACGGGGGATGATCCTCGAAACTGGGATTCTGGATCAGCGAACCACTCACGGCCACCTCCACTCCGGCCGGGTTGAAGCAGACGCCGTATTGGTTCGAAAAAACCAACGTGGCACTGCCACGATCCACGGCCTCGACTTCGAACGACTGGGTCAACTCACCGTCGTCACTGGCGAATTTCAGTTCCAGCTTGCCATTGGAGCCGCCGGTGATCTTGACAACTGACGGGTCGGAACTGGTCACGGTGAGGACGGCGTCCTCATCGGCGATCAACTCCTCGGGGATCGTCAGCGCGACGGCGGTGCCAGTCTGCCCAACAGTCAGTTTCAACTCACCAACGGATGAAGTGATACAGGGCAGCGTGGAGGAGGCGCCGGTCACCGTGACGTTGTCGAAGATAACCGTGTTGTCACCCTCAGCCGCCTGGGCGAACGACAGGTTCACAGCGGAGGCGGTCGCGGTGAATTGGACGGTCTTGACGTGGAACGCATTAGCACCACCGACAGCCTCGATGGACTCTTCAAGAAGCACCTCGTCGTCGGCCTTGACGACGAGCGTCGGCGTATTACCGCCGCGGGCGTTGCAGGCGAAACGCACTTCATATTTTTCGCCCGGTACCAGGCCGGAGATGATTTGGCTCAGCGAACCGGCTCCCTGCAAAAAAGCGACCAAATCCTGGTCTTCCGCCTTGCCGTTGTTGGCGAACGGGCCGGGCCCGTTGAAGTTGACACCATAGTTCCCGGTGCCCGCCCAGCCGGCGATCGGCTTGGGCTGGATGTAGCCGGGCCAAGGCGGCGTACCGCTGGACTCGAAGCTGGGGTTCATCACGATGACATTACCCTCGTCGCGCTGCACGACCGAAACGGCATCCAGAATCAGCGTGGCATCTCCGGCGGTTTCCGCGCGAAAAACCAACTCTGCAGTCTCGGTCTCGGGGGTGAACACAACAGTCTTACTGTGGTAAGCGTTTGCCCCACCGACCGCTTTGAACTCCTCGTGCCGGGCCAATTCCTCACCATCCAGTTCCACGATCAGGCTGATGGTGGAATCGCCGCAGCAGTTGCGGCGGTTGTAGTAGAATTGCAGCCAATACTGTTTTTCAGGATTCAGGCCGGTGAGCATCTGGGAGACCGTACGCGAGCCTTGGCTGAACGCCACTTGGTTACGGTCCGGTGTGCCGCCATTGTCATTGAACGGTCCGCCGATGTTGACACCACTGCCGCCAGCCCAGCCGCCAATCGGGCCGTAGTGCGGCCAAGCAGCAGCGGGCGGGTGCGCCTCAAAACTCGGATTCACCACGAAAGCCGAGCGCTTGGTCAGAAAGACCGGGTCGCCAATACAGACACCCGAGTCAACCGACAAGCTGAACGCCGCTTGACCACTGCCAAGCACCGCCACGTCCACCGTCTTGGTGTTTGGCCCTCCCTTGGCAAAAGTAAGCGTGATCGCGCCGTCGGCGTTGTCATCGGGGATGGCTACGCTTGGGTCGCTGCTGGTCAGCGTGACGACGGCGTCTCCGTTCTCAATCAGGCCAACCGGCACCTTGACAGTGATTTGCGTGGCGTCGTCGCCGGGACCAAGGTCGGCGTTGACCACCGTGGCCGAGACACAGGCGTGAGCGACCACCTCGAAGTCGTCGAACGTGTGTTCGAGGTCAGTGCCGTAGCCAAGCAGCGAGATGTTGTTCGCGTGGAAACCACCCTGCTTGGTGTACTCCATTGACGAGCCGGTGAGTGGCGATTCCTCCCCGTTGATCCACATGCGGACCGTAGCTGGCGCGCCTGCAAAATTGATCGAGCTGGATGTGATCCGCACGTCCAGTTCACCCTCGGGCAGGGTGCCGATCTCCGGGCTTCCGTATATGCCCACCGTCCCGTCGAAGACCTGCACCCGCCCGTCGTTTCGGAACAGGATGCCGAAGCCGTCGGAGGCATTGACAAACTTGTTCTTCTCCGTCGCGCCAAACACAACAGCGGCCCAGTCCGGCGAGTCGTAAAAATCGTTGTTCGATCCAGGATGCACTTTGAACGAAATTTCAAATTCAGGCCCATCGATGAAATTGTAATCGGGCGACACGTTTTGTCCCACGATGTAAAGTTTGCCCTCTGCCCAATCTGGATTCACTACTGTGAACTCATCGGCAGCACCACCCGCGGCCGATGCTTCCGATTCAACATAATCAAGAACTCCGGCCGTGCCGGTTTGGCGACCGCCGTCGTTCTCAAAATTCACATCCCAGTCCTCGGTAGAAGTCTCATATGTGTCGGAAAATACGACCTCCTCTACACCGAAACCGCTGGCCGCCATCACCGTGATGCTCCTGGCCAGAAACCCGGCCTGCTCACTCGAGAGTTGCACCCTGCCCACTCCGCCGCCGACCACGTTGATCTTGAACGTGCCATCGGCCTGATTGGCATCGGCGAAAGACAACACCAACTTGCCGTCGTCTCCCGCTCCCTCGATCCCGACTATTTCCGGAGTCAGGCTTTGCGCGGTGACCTCAACCACACCGGCCTCAATAAGCGACTTGGGCACCGAGACCGTAACGTCGTCCGTTATTTCACCGGCAATGGCGTTAATCTGGGTTGGCGACACGCCAATGGCAGGCGCTGCTGAGACTTTCAAGTTATCAAACGTATGCTGCCATGTGTTGCCGCCGAACGCACCGCCCAGCAGCGTGATGAAGTTGGCCCTGAACCCGGCGGCCTTGACATACTCCGTGGCACCGCCCTCTGTGATGACGGCGGCCTCTCCGTTGATGAACACGCGAATGGTGGCCGGCGATGCGCCGTCGAAGCTGTCCACCTCTACCTCGATGCGAACCTCGAGGTCATCCTTCGGGATGCCGTCGGCGAACCCGCCGTTGCCCCCGTAGATGCTTGCGCCGCCGTCAAAAACCTGGATATCGCCGTTGTTGCGGAACAGGATGCCGAAGCCGTCGGCACTGATGACCCACGAGTTTTTCGATGTGGCCCCAAATACGACTGCGGCCCAGTCGCCAGAGGCGTTGTCCTCGTCATCGAGCCCGGCGTCCACCTCGAACTCGATGGTGAACGGACTGCCGAAGGCGAAGTTGTGATCCGGGGAAACCGAAATCCAATCGCTGCCCGGCTCCGGGAACAGGCTCAACTTGCCGGGAGCCCACTCCGAGTTGAGAACGGTCAGATCCTCCGACGAGTCGGAATAAGTGGTCGCGCCCAGCACACCGCTCTGCCTTTCATCGTTCTCGAAGCCAAGATCGGTGGTTTCCGTCTCCGAGACCTCAAAGGTGTCCTGAAAGATGAGCACCTGTTCCTGCGCGAACGCTGTGCCGCCAAGGAGCGACCACAACGCCACGCCCGCAATGATGAGCGCGAGGCTCATTGTGTTGGTTCGTGTGTTTGTTTGTTTCATTTTGTTCTGGAGTGGTTCTGTTTATGAGTAGCCAAATTCGCTGAGGGAGATTAAATCATTCACGATAACAAGTTGAGTGATCATCTGCGGCGGTTTTTTTTCTTAAAGTCCATAATGATGTCGTCGATGTTGTCCTTCTTTCTCGACTCCACGTGCGAGTCCATGAAGACGATGTTGGCGGCACCAGCGGGGTGTTCCATGTTGTGCTTGTAGCCGACATGATAACGGCCACTGCTGTTTTTGGTCAGGTAGGTCACGGCAGGATGGTTCAACTCGTAGGAGATGTCGGAGATCAAAAACGTGGCGGACGGCTCACGCACGGAGGTGAGCTTCGCGGTCTCGGGATGCGGCGGCTGGCCGGGCGGGGTCGGGTATCTGGGATTATTGGGAAAACCCAGGTTGTTGTACTGGTTCATCCCGTAACTGATCTTCCACGGGTTCCCTCCGGTGCGCCGCTCCTTGATGCGTGTCGGGCAGCGGTACACGTTTTTGGCAAAGTCGCTGTCTTCGGTTTTCCCCCCGGCCTTGAACTTGTTACGGAGCACGTACGACACCAGCAGGTTCTGGAAATTGTTGATGTTCGCGTCGTGCCGGATGGCCCAGGCGAACGGGAGCTTGTCGTCATTGTCCATGACATATAGTGCAGTGGCCAAGCCCATCTGCTTGAGGTTGTTTTTGCACTGCGTGGAGACAGCCTGCGACTTGGCCTTGGCCAGGGCCGGCAGCAGCAGTGCAGCTAGAATGGCAATGATGGCGATGACCACCAGCAGCTCAATAAGGGTGAATCCCCGAGGTCTGTTTCCTCCGGGCTTTAGTGAGTCCGAGTCATTCATTTGTAATTACGGGAAGTTACACTAACTGGTTGAAAATGTCACTAAAAAATCAATCCAGTGGCATCTTGTTTCTACAAGGGCCAGAACTGGACGATGAGTGGTGTGCCGAGGATGGCTATGACGATTTCCAGCGGCAGGCCAACCCGCCAGTAGTCGCCGAAACGGTAACCACCCGGCCCCAATATCATGGCGTTGCACTGGTGCCCGATGGGGGTCAGAAAGGCGCACGACGCCCCCACCGCCACCGCCATCAAAAACGGGTCGGGCTGCAGGCCAAGCGTGCCGGAGATGCCGACCGCGATCGGGGCCATGATGAACGCCGTGGCGGCGTTGTTGATGATGTCCGAGAGGCACATGGTCACGATCATGACCAGGGTGATCATCGACCACGGCGGCAGGGCGCCGGTCAGGCCCTTGATGGACTCGGCGATCAGCCCGGTGCAGTCCGTCGATTGAAACGCCTGGCTAACCGGAATCATCGCGCCGAGGAGGACGATGATTGGCCATTCCACCTCTCGATAAATATCCCGGAGCGGCAAAATCCCGCAAAGAATGTAGGCCAGCACAGCACCCAAAAAGGCGATGGTCATCGGGAAGCCGGTCATGCTCAACCCGATGGCTCCCGCAAATATCGCCACTGACAAACCAATCCGTGAGAACGTACCCACCTTTAGCTCCCGCTCGGCCAAGGGCAGCAGACTGAGATCGGTGATGGTGTCGTCCATCTCCGGGGTTTTGCCGTGCAGCAGCAAAACGTCGCCGACGCGAAAAACCACCTCCTTGAGTTGCTTGCGGATGGGCTTGTTTTGACGCGCCACAGCCATGAGCGTCATCGTGTTGCCGCTGTGACGCCGGAGGTACGTCCGGGTGCGCCCCAGCAGCGGCGAGCCGGCGGTAACGATGGCCTCGGTGAAGCCGGTGTTCTCCCCCTTCAGGCTGTCGATGCGATGCCGCATCTCGGTGGACAGATGCAGGCCGTGTTCCTCGATCAACGCCTGCAACTCCACCGGGTCGGCCTTGACCACGTACCGGCAGCCCTCCTGTATGATGCCGTCCGGGTTAGGTGGCAGAACCTTGTCGTCCTTTCGGATGAAGCCGAAGAGGGTCATTTTTTCGCCGACAAGCTTCCTCCACTTCGGTCACCGTTTTGCCGATCCATTTGCAACCGTCCGGGGTGCTGATCTCGGTGATGTAATCGTCGATTTGGAACAGCGATTCCATGCCCGGTTTCTTGTGCGACTTGGCGGGGATCAGCCGCCAACCGACGAGCACGATAAACAGCAGACCGGCAATCGCCACCAAGCCGCCGACCGGCGAAAAGTCAAACAAGCCGAACGCCGGTTCGCCGGTGAGCTCCGCACGCAGGCTGGCGATGATGATGTTCGGCGGTGTGCCGATCATCGTCATCATGCCGCCGAGGATGCTGGCAAACGCCATCGGCAACAGAAGGATGGTGGGCGAGCGCTGGCGGTCGACCGCCGTCTTCAGCGCGACCGGCAGCATGAGCGCGAGCGCGCCGACGTTGTTCATGAAGGCGGACAAAACCATGACCACCAGCGAGAGGCTCAAGATGTGCGGGATCTGGTTTTTCGTGAACGGCATCACGCTGCGCGAGATTTGGTCCACCACGCCGGAGTTGCGCAGCGCCCGGCTGATGATCAGCACCGCCGCCACGGTCACCACCGCCGGATGCCCGAACCCCTCCAGCACCCGCTTGGGCTCCTCGACCAGTTTGGACGTTTCACCCCCGAGGATCGCGTCCAGCGCCACCAACGCCACCAGCGCGATGACTGCCACGATGTCGTAGCGCCACTTGTTCCACGCGAACAGGGCGAACATCACGAGAATCAGTCCAATAACGGCAATCTGGTCGGGTGTCATGAATTAAATTAGTTCAGCGTCCGCAAAACAATAACAAGCCGGCCAAGCGCATCAAACGCAATTCCTCCCCGCTAGCCGCTTGGCCAAGCGCGGGCAAAAACCGCTTATTCGGGATTGTGTATGGAGGCTTTTCCCGCTAGAAAACGGGCAGGATGCCATCCGTTGGAGACCAATTGAGGACCGCCCGCGAGGAGCAGGGCAAGTCGCTCGAGGACATTGGCGGCGAGCTTAAAATCCGCACCAACCACGTGCTGGCCCTCGAGGAGGGGGATTTCGACAAGTTCGACGCCCCGGTGTTCGTGCGCGGGTTCGTCCGTTCCTACTGCCGGGTTCTCAAGATCGACTCGGCCCCGGTGGTCGTCCAGCTCAACCACGAGCTTGGCGGCACGGATGCGCTGGCCAGCGACCCCGCGCTGTCTCCGGGCAAAAAAGGATTCGTATATCAACTCACGCTTTTCCTGACGCGCGTCAACTGGAGCATCTGGCTGCCTGTGATCGTGCTGATCCTGATCGCCGCGACGGTCTTGCTGGTGGTCGATGCCAAAAATGACCAGCGCGAGGCACTCAGAAGCGGCGACTGGGTCAACGACCTGCCGGCAGCCGAGTACAAGCCATCGCGCGGGATACTCGAGTTGGAAATAAATGACCTGCCACCCGCGCCGGTCAAGCCGTCCGCCACCAACTCCCCGAGCGTTAAACCGTGACGCGATGGCAACGCCAACCGGCCCGGCGCTCGCTGGCCGTGGCAACCTTGCTTGCCGGCCTGTTTCCGTTCGTTTGTAACCCAGCCCATGCCGTTGACGTCGGCCCCGTCGAGTTCAACCGCGACATCCGCCCGATCCTCTCCGACAACTGTTACCAATGCCACGGGCCGGACGCCAACCAGCGCAAGGCCAAGTTGCGGCTCGACACCGAGGCCGATGCATTTCGTGACGAAGACGGCGTGCGCCCGTTCGTCGACGGCAAGCCAAGCGAGAGCGAGGTTTACCGCCGCATCACCACCGACGACGCGGATGACATCATGCCGCCGCCCGACTCCGGCCGTGCTCTCACCGACAGCGAGAAGGAGTTGGTCCGGCGCTGGATTGAGCAGGGTGCCAAGTGGCAAAACCACTGGGCCTTCATCCCGGCCAAGCGCCCCGGCCTTCCGCTTGGCCAAGCGCGGGCTGGCGGCTGGCCTCTCAACGCGATCGACCATTTCATCCTGGACAGGCTTCGCGCCGGGCAGCTCGCACCGTCGCCGGTCGCTGCCAGGCGCACCCTCATCCGACGCGCCACGCTTGACCTCACCGGCCTGCCGCCGACGCCGGCCGAGATCGAGGCGTTCGCCGTCGACTCGTCGCCACGCGCCTACGAGCGCTTGGTCGATCGACTGATTGCGTCGCCGCGCTACGGCGAGCACATGGCGCAGGCGTGGCTCGACGCCGCCCGCTACGCCGACACCAACGGCTTCCAGTCCGACGGCACACGCAACCAGTGGCATTGGCGCGACTGGGTCGTCGATGCGCTGAACCGCAACATGCCGTTCGACCAATTCACCATCGAGCAGCTCGCCGGCGACCTGCTGCCCAAGCCGTCGCTCGGCCAGCTCATCGCCACCGGCTTCAACCGCAACCACATGCTCAACGGCGAGGGCGGTGCGATCGCCGCCGAGACGCAGGTCGAGTACGTCGTCGATCGCGTCGAGACGACCGGCACTGTCTGGCTCGGCCTCACCGTCGGATGCGCGCGCTGCCACGATCACAAGTATGACCCGATTTCGCAGAACGAGTTTTACCGATTGTTTGCCTTCTTCAACGCAGTGCCGGAGCGCGGAGGCGGCAACATGGAGCCCACTATCAAGGTGCCTACGCCGGAACAGGCGGCAAAGATCAAGCAACTCGAGACCACGCTGGCCGGGCACCAAGCCGAGCTCAATCAGCCCTTGGCCAGGTTCGACGCCGAGCGCGAACAATGGGAGGCGCCGTTGCGGAGGGAGATCCGGCAAACCGGACGGCTTGACGGCTGGCGGCGGCTCAAGCCGGACTCCGCCGAGTCGGCCAACGGCAGTGAGCTGAAGATACAGGATGACGCCTCGGTTCTCGCCACCGGCAAACTGCCGGACAACGACGACTACACGCTCACGTTCAGCACCGATCTTGCCGGCATCACGGGCATCCGGCTCGAGACACTGACCGACCCGAGCTTGAAAGGTGGCGGCCCCGGACGCGAGGGCAACTTCGTGCTGACCGGTTTCGACTTGCAGCCTGGTATCGACGAGCTCGACCTCGGCAACCTCGAGCAACGCTTCGACAGCGGCCTGATGAAAAAGGGCGCCAAGCGGGTCGACATTGACATCACCAGCCAACGACTGCTCGTGCTCGACGTCAGCGACGGCGACAACGGCATCTCCTCCGACTGGGCAAACTGGGGCGAACCGATTCTAGAAGGCCCCGACGGTACCCTCAAGTTGACCGACCTCGACTGGCACTCCGCGACGACCGACTACCGTGAAGTCCTAAAGGATCGCAACGCGAAGGGTGAGCCGCAGCGCATCGACGGCCGACCGCTCAAGTGGGGCATCGGAACCCATGCAAAGTCGCGCGTCATCTTCGTGCTGCCGGAGGGCTACACCCGATTCAGGGCCACCGTCGGACCGGACACCGGCGCGCTTGAGGAGGTGCCCAACGCGCAGACGTCGATCCGGTTTTTAGTGCGCGTCAGCACCAGGGGCCGGCCGGGTAAACTCGATCCGCTGCTGTTCGCCAGCGCTGTTGCGGAGTTCAACCAGGACGGCCTGCCGGTGACCGGCGCGATCGATGGCGATCCCAAGTCCGGCTGGGGCATCTGGAAAAAGGACTTCGATTACAACCAGCCACGCAAGGCCGTGTTTCGCTTGAAAGAAATCTGGTCGGCCGGCGAAGGCACGCGATTCACGTTGCGGCTTCGGCATAAGCACGATGCGAAGAAGCATCTGCTCGGGCGCTTCCGCGTCTCGGTCACTGTCGCGCCCGAGCCGTCGATCGAGATACGCGACGGACTGCCGGGGGAGATCGTTCACATTCTCAGCACGCCCCCGGCCAAGCGCCTGGCCAAGCAGCGCGACTCGCTCGCCCGGCATCATCGTTCACTCATGCCGGACTTCATCGCGGCCAGGCGCGGTGGGGAAACCACCCGCGCGGCGATCAAAAAACTCAACGACTCGCTGGGCAGCACCATGGTCATGCGAGACTCGGCCAAGCCGCGCGACACCTTCCTGCTCGTGCGCGGCGTTTACGATCAGCCGGACAAGAGCCAGTCCATCCAGCCCGGCGTCCCTGCCAGCCTCCCCGGCTTGGCCAAGCGCGGACGCGCCAACCGACTCGACCTCGCCCGTTGGCTGACCGATCCCAATCACCCGCTCACCGCTCGCGTGACGGTGAACCGTTATTGGCAACATTTCTTCGGCATCGGCCTTGTCAAGACCACCGAGGACTTCGGCGTGCAGGGCGAACGGCCGGAACATCCCCGGCTGCTCGACTGGCTTGCGAGCGAGTTCGTGCAGTCCGGCTGGAACGTGAAGCACCTCCACCGCCTCATCGTCACCAGTGCGGCGTACCGGCAGGCCTCCGCCGTGACGCCGGAGTTGCTCGAGCGCGATCCGCAAAACCGGTTCATCGCCCGAGGCTCGCGCTTTCGCATGAGCGCGCAAACCATCCGCGACCAGGCGCTCGCGCTCGCCGGGTTGCTGATAGAGCGAACGGGCGGCCCGCCGGTCAAGCCGTACCAGCCGCCCGGTGTCTGGTCTGACTTCAGTTTCGGGAAAATCGTCTACAAGCGCTCCGGCGGCGAGTCGCTCTACCGGCGCAGCCTCTACACGTTTTGGCGGCGCTCGGTGAAGCCGGCGATGTTTTTCGACAACCCGGCGCGGCGCGTCTGCACCGTGCGGCCCAGCCGCACGAACACCCCGATGCACGCGCTCAACCTGCTCAACGACACCACCTACGTCGAGGCCGCCCGCTGCTTCGCCGAGCAACTGCTGCGGCAACCGGGCAGTGACGCCGACCGGCTTGGCCAGGCGCTGGCGATCGCCACCGGCCGGCCGGCCAGGCGCGCTGAAATCGACCTTCTGGCCAGGCGCCTGGCCAAGCTGCAAACGCATTACGCCGGTAATCCGGAGTCGGTGAAGGAGTTGTTATCCATCGGCGAAGCCAAGCCGGATCAAGCGCTCGACGGCGCGCAGGTTGCCGCGCTGACCGGCATCACCAGCCTCATCCTGAACCTCGACGAGGTCATCACCAAGGAGTAGCGGCCGCGCTCAGGCGAGCCAGGAACGTTCGATTTCTTTTACGGCCTCCGGCCAGTTGGGGTGGTTGAACTCAAAGCCAGACTCGAGCAGTCTGCCCGGCACCACTCGGCGGCTTTTCAGCAGCAACTCCGTCTCGGTCCGCATGAAGAATGCGCCGATCTCGAGCATCCACGCTGAGGCTGGCAGGCCGTACTTCACGCCGCACGCCTCGCGCAACGCCCGCATGAACTCGCGGTTTGGCATCGGGTTGGGCGAGCACATGTTGATCGGCCCGCTGAGTTCCTCGCGGTCGAGGCACCAGTCGAGCATCCGTAAAAGATCCTCCACGTGCAGCCAACTGACGTACTGCGTGCCCGGCCCCTGTGTGCCGGCAAGCCCGAACCGGGTGATGTTGCGAAACGCCTCGAACACCCCGCCCGCGCCAGTGCCGAACACCATTGACAGGCGCATCGCAATGCGGCGCGTGTCTGGCGTTGCCGCGTTGAACAGCGCCCGCTCCCAGCGGTTCACCACGTCGACGGAGAACTCCCACTTGTTCCTCGGGCCGCCTTCCGGCACGGGGTCGATCTCGCCGGTGGCTTCGTCCATGTCGCGGTCGAGCGTGTGCCTGTAAATTGTCATCGAGCTGGCGTTGAACCACACTTTCGGCGGTTTGGCGCACCCCTCAATCGCCTCGCCGATCACCTCGGTGGAGGACTCGCGCGACTCGTAAATCTGCCGCCGATTCTTTTTACCGTACCGGCAGTTGACCGTGCGGCCAGCGAGGTTGATGACGGCCGCCGCACCGTCGAGTTCATCGGCCCACGCGTCGAGGTTGGCACCGTCCCACCAGACGAAGCGAACGCCTTCCCGGCGCTCGTGCTGCCGCCGGGAGAGCACCACTACATCCCAGCCCTGTGCCACAAAATGCCGGGTGACATGCTGGCCGATGAAGCCGCCGCCGCCCGGGATCACGATCTTTTGTTTGCCCGTCGTCAAGATTATCTGAGCATCCCACGACTCAGGCCAAAGTGCAACCAACGAGCAATCCGCGCTTGGCCAAGCGGCGATGGCAGGCGTATCGTCCTGCCCATGTTGAACACCCTAACTAGGCAACTGGACGCCGGTACGGAGCTGACTGATGAACAAGTGCGCGACGCCATTAGCTGCCTGACTGATGAGACCGCCACTCCCGAAGCCAAGGCCAGGTTCCTCACGGCGCTGGCAACCAAGGGCGAGACGACGGCGGAAATTGCGGCGTTTGCCAGTGAGCTACGCGACAAGGCGCTGCCTGTGCCGCTCGATGACGAGACGCGTGGCCGCGAGATGCTCGACGTCTGCGGCACCGGTGGCGACAAGCTAGGGACGTTCAATATTTCCACCACTGTCGCGCTCGTCGCCGCGGCGGCTGGCGTGACTGTGGCCAAGCACGGTAATCGCGCGATCACCTCCAAGTCCGGCAGCGCCGACGTGCTGGCTGAGTTGGGCATCCCGACCGATCTCACGCCGGAACAGGTCGCGGCGAGTTTGCGTGATCACGGCTTCGCGTTCCTGTTCGCCCCCGGCTATCATCCGGCTTTCAGGCACATCATGCCTGCACGCAAGCTGTGTGCCGATCGTGGCCAGCGGACGGTGTTCAACTTTCTCGGCCCGCTGCTCAACCCCGCCCGACCGACGTCACAACTCATCGGCGTACCCAAGGGCGAACTGTGCGAGCCGATCGCGCGCGTGCTACAGTCACTCGGCATCCGGCGCGGCATGGTTGTGAACGGCAAAGCCGGCGACAGTGCGATGGACGAACTCTCGACGCTCGGCGAAAACACGGTGGCGGAATTTTATCAGGATCGCGGTTTCAGCGTAAGTCGCGACGAGCCAAGTTTGTTTCCGCTGCAATCCGCGACGCTCGACGATCTCAAGGGCGGTGACGCCGGGGAAAACGCGGCGACTATTCGCGCTATCCTCGCCGGGGAGGATCGCGGTCCACGACGAGATGCCGTTTTGCTGAACGCCGCTCACGCGCTCTTCGTCGCGGCCAGAACCAAATCGGCGATAGAGGGGTGGGATTTGGCCGCGTCGGTCATCGACGACGGGTTGGCCAAGAGCAAACTAGCGGAGTTGACCGACGACTGACAGCCGTTATAATTTCATCCGTCTTTTAAATAATGTACTATTTCAAGGCTAACGATAAAGATGAGACGGAGTATGGACCGCTTGACGCGGATCAGATTCGAGAGTGGGTGAGGGAGAAACGGATGGACGATCATTCGCTCGTGCGGAAATCGCCCTACGAGGAATGGCGTCCGCTGAACCTAATTGAAGAACTCAGCTACATTTGCCGCGAAGCAGCTGAGTCTCCGGTGCCATCCACTCCACTCACGATACCTGCGGTCGTACCTGCCGCAGCGAGTGGCTCCCGCTGGCCAACCGATAAAACCGGGGAAATTACAGGCTGTCGCAATCATGACACTTGTCGGGGGCATTATGGCGCCATCCTGACATGCTTTGGCATGGCTTGGGAACAGCGGGTTTTTGGATCCCTTGGATTTATTCGCTGGTTCTCGGTATCATGGCCATCATCAAGGGCAGCCAGATGCTGGGCAGCAACCCGGCCCCGGCCTTCGCCTCCGCCAAGACCATTGCCATCATGCAAATCGTCAATATCATCAACTGCGACATGGTCAACCTGACGTTGGGCATCATCACGCTTGTTTTTCTCAATGACCCCGAAGTGAGGGATCACCTCCGCTCCAAAGGTGTGGAGATTTGACACATTGAAACTATGAGCCAGCAATACAAAATCAAGGGAACGGGCGGTGCTGAGTACGGGCCGGTTAGCACGGAGGAGTTGCAACAGTGGGTCGCTCAAAACCGATGCACCCGCGAGTCGCTCGTCGAGGTGGACGGTTCCGGCGAGTGGGTGCCGCTGGCTACGCTGCCTGAGTTTCAAGACACCTTTGTCGCGCCTCCTGCCCCGGCGCCCGCGTCGGGAGAGGGCGAGGGCGGCGTCTCGACGGTGATCCCGTACAAGAACGTCCCGGCTCTTATCGCCTATTACGTCGGTGTGTTTTGCATCATCTGTCCGCCGCTACTCTGCTTCCCTGCAATAATTCTAGGCGTCATCGGGCTGAGGAGGGTGAAGGAAAATCCCGAGGTCAAGGGAACCGCCCATGCCTGGATTGGGGTTTTGTCCGGGTCATTTTTTTTACTTCTTTCCATAGTCATCGGAGTATTTTTTTCGACCCGCATGTTATCATAGTGAACCCACCTCGCCGCTGATGTCCTCGAAGCAAATCATCCTCATCAGCAGTATCGCGATGTTTATTATTGCGGGAGCGGTGGCGTTGTTTTTTCTTGATCCCACGAAGCATGCGTTCTTCCCCAAGTGCGCCTTTCACATGGCGACCGGCTACTCGTGCCCCGGCTGCGGCTCTTCGCGGGCCCTTTTTGCGCTGACGCATGGCAACGTATTCGAGGCGTTTCGGCTCAACCCCGGCATCCTTTGCCTACTCACGATGGGCGTGACGGACTTCGGACGCTACATCCGCTCGACGTCGCAGGCCCGACCTTACTACTCCCTTTTTGCGAACACCTGGCTGGTAATCGGCCTGGTCGTCGGGATGGTCGTTTACGCCGTTCTGCGCAATCTGCCCTGGATGCCGTTCACGAGCCTCGCCCCGTAAATATCAACAGCTTGACATCGGCTCTGGCCAAGCGGAACGGTCGGCACGGATGGAGCGGAAAAAATTAAATATTCCATGGCGTTTTCTTGGCGGGCTTTTTGCCGTCACGCTGCTGCTTTACTTCGCCGGGTTTTACGGCATGGAACACCTGCGCGACCGCAAGGGCCCGTGGCAGGTCAGCTTCGATACCGCCGCAACCGGCGGCCCGACGATGACGATCCGCCAACCGGCGCTTGGCATCGACGGCTTTCGGGTGGTGTTCGAGGGCGCGGACACGAACGGGCTTACGAGCGGTGAGTTGGCGTTCGATGATCCCGGCCGCAACAAGCAACCAATGGATAGGACACCCGAGAGCAGTCAGGAACTCAAGCAGCGGGCATTCGCGGTGCCGTTCGGCGAGTGCATCTATCAGGATTTGATGTTTCTGCCCGGCGTGGTGACGATGAACCTGCTGGGCCACGAGATCGAGCTGATGCCCCGCACCCTCGTCATCGACAAAAAAGAATTCCCATGGATCACCCCCGCTGGCCGGGTCACCGTTCAGCCATCCGCTGATCGCACAGATGCCAGTTTGAGCCAGAAGCCTTGACTCCCGGGAGGGGCTTGGTTATAATAAAAAGCCATTAGTTTAGCCAAACCGCCGCTGAACGGGGCCTTTTCAGATGAATGACCTTTTCATTAGCTACGCGCATATTGATGACCTTCCAATTTCGGAGGATCAGAAGGGGTGGATCACCGAGTTTCAGCGAATTCTGGAGAATCGCTTGGCTCAGTTGATGGGTGAAAAGCCCAAGATCTGGCGGGATCAGAAACTTTCTGGCAGCGACATTTTCGACGAGCAAATTGTCGAACAGTTTAAGAACACCAAGCTCATGGTGTCGATTTTGAGTCTCCGACCCACCGCCAAAAATATATCTTCAACTTTTGCCGGTTTAGTAGTTGGCTTTAGCTGGGCTAGGGTCAGATGGCCTTGAGCTTGGGGAGATCCTGGGAATCGACGAGGCCGATTGGTTCGCGCTTGGCGTTGACGATGACGAGATCGTCAATATTACGCTCGTTAAAGATGTGAATGGCGTCGGCGGCCAGGGCATCTTCGCGCAGGCAAATTGGTTTGCGGGTCATGACCTTGGCTAGCGGCTGGTCGAGCACTCCGTCGCCTTTGGCCAAGTGTCGTCGCAGATCACCGTCGGTGAAGACGCCGGCCAGTTTGCCGGACTTGTTTATCACGCTGACGCTGCCGGATTTAGCCTTACCCATGACGAGCAGCGCGTCGCGGACGGAGGTGCTCTGCATCGCTACTGGGTTACGGGAACCGCTGCGCATGATGTCGGCCACCTTGAGCAGTAACGCCCGACCGATGGCACCGCTGGGATGGCGCTTGGCGAATTCCGATTTATTGAAGCCGCGCGCATCGAGCACGGCCATGGCGAGCGCGTCGCCCATGACGAGCGAGGCGGTGGTGCTGGCGGTGGGAGCCATGTTGAACGGGCAGGCTTCCTTTGGCACCTTGACGTTGAGCACGACCTCGGCGTGTTGGCCAAGCGTGGAGCGCGGCGCCGCTGTCACGGCGACGATCTGCACGGCGAATCGTCGGATGGCCGGTAGCAGGTTAATGAGCTCGTCGGTCTCGCCGGAGTAGCTCAGGGCGAGCAGGATGTCGCCGTCGTTGAGGATGCCGAGATCGCCGTGCATGGCGTCGACGGTGTCGAGCAGCACGGCGGGCGAGCCGGTGCTGGTGAAGGTGGCGGCGATTTTGCGGCCGATATTGCCGGATTTGCCCACGCCGAGGACAACGATTTTTTGCCGCTTGGCCAAGGCAGAGACAATCAACCCGACCGCCTCGTCGAATGATTTCGTCAGTTGAGAGCGCACTGCCTTCACGGCGGCGAGCTCGACATCGAACACTTCGCGGGCTCGCTTGAGGTGGGACATGGCCGGGTTAATCCCCGTTGGGGTAGGAGCCGAGGATTTTCACGAAGCGGCTGATTCGCTCGAGTTCCTCGATGGCGTTTGCCACTTTCTTGTCGTCGAAGTGGCCGTCGCAGTCGATGAAAAACAGGTACTCCCACGCCTTGCGCTTGCTGGGGCGCGACTCGATGCGGGTCATGTTGAGCCGGTACTTGCGGAACGGCCCCATGACCTCGTGCAGTGCGCCGACCTTATCCTCGATGCCGATGACGAGGCTGGTGCGGTCGTTTTTCGTGGATGGCCCGCACTTGCGGCCCAGCACAAAAAACCGGGTGGCGTTCGAGGCGTTGTCCTGAATGTTGTGGTCGACGATCTGCAGGTTGTAGCGCTCGGCGGCCAGCGACCCGGCAATGGCGGCACCGGCCTTGTCCTCGGCGGCTTTCTCGGCGGCGCGGGTGGTGGAGGAGGCCTCGATGACCTCGACCGACGGCAGGTTTTGCTGCATCCAGACACGGCACTGCGCCAGCGCCTGCGGGTGGGAGTAGAGTCGGCGAACCTTCGTGCGGCGGTTGCCGCGGACGAGGCAGTGCTGAATGGGCATGACGATCTGTGCCACGATCTTGAGCGGGCTGTCTACGAATAGGTCCAGCGTGTGGGTGACGACGCCCTCGGTGGAGTTCTCGATCGGCACCACGCCGTAGTCGGCACGGTCCTTCTGCACCTCGTCGAAGACGTCCTTGATGGTTTTCTGCGGTGTGTAGAGCAGGCTTGATCCAAACCTGCGAATGGCGGCCTGGTGGGTGTACGTTGCTTCGGGGCCTAGATAGGCAACCGTGAGCGACTTCTCGAGCGAGAGCGAGCACGACATGATCTCGCGGTAGATGGCCCGCATTGACTTCTCGGGGATTGGCCCGTCGTTGAGCTTGGCCAAGCGCTGGAAAATCAGACGCTCGCGGTGCGGTGCATAAATCTCCTCGCCAGCCTTGAGCTTGATCGCGCCGATGGCCAGCGCGTGCCCAGTGCGCTCGTTGAGCAGGCGCACTAGTTTTTTGTCGACGGCGTCGATGGCTTTGCGGTGTTCCTCGAGACTCATAACCGGTTATTTCCCCCCCTCAACCTCGTCTGAGTCATCGTCGTCTGAGTCATCGTCGTCCGAGTCAACCTCGTCCGAGTCAACCTCGTCCGAGTCAACCTCGTCTGAGTCAACCTCGTCTGAGTCAACCTCGTCGAGTCAACCTTGTCCGAGTCATCGTCGTCCTCATCGGCCCCATTGTCGAGGGGGAGTTCTTCCTGTGAGTCGTCGGCTGGCGTGGTGGCGAGCTTGACGTGAATGCGCCGCAACTCGTCGGCGGCGGGGAGTTCGTCGAGTCCCTTCAGCCCGAAATGCTCGAGGAAAAACTGTGTGGTGCCGTGGAGCCGGGGCCGGCCGGGGGCATCGGCTTCGCCGCAAACCTCGATCAGTTCGCGTTCTATGAGCGTTTGCACGACGCCATCGACGGCGACGCCACGGATCTGCTCGATCTCCGCGCGGGTGATCGGCTGCCGGTAGGCGATGATAGCCAACGTCTCGAGTGCAGGATGGGAGAGCTTGGGCGGACGCGGCTTGGCACCAACGAGCACTTGTAGCCAAGGTGCGAAGTCCGGCTTGGTGACGAACTGCCAGTTGCCGCCGACGCAGGCCAAGCGGTAGCTGCGGTTGGCTGCGTCGTGCTCGACAGTGAGTTCCTCGAGCGCCTTCTCGACGGCCCGTGCGGTGGCCTTGGCGTACTCCCCGGTTTGTGGTTCGTCGGGGAGTTTCTCCGGCGTATCGCGGAGCAGTGTGCGCAGTTCACCGATGCTCATCGGCTTTTGGGCCGAGAAGACGATCGCCTCAAGTATTTGTTTCAGTTCCACCGTGGTCAGGTTGTCACCGTTTCCGGTTCTGGTTGTTCCGGCGTGATCTGCTGCAGCTCCACCGGGGCGACAACAATTTCAATCTCACCGAACGAGTCATCCTGCGTGGCCATCAACTGCCTGAGCCGAACCAGCTCGAGCAGCGCAAGGAACGTAGCCACCACCTCGCCGCGGCTGCGCACCCCGTCGAACAAACCGCTGAACTTCAGCCGGCCCGCTTGGCCAAGCCGCTCGCGGATAGCCACGATCTTCTCGCTGACGCTCCAGGGATCCTCGACGATTTCGCCATTGACGGCCTCGCGCTCGGCGACCCGTCGGAGCAACTCGTTCACCGCGCCGACGAGATCGAAAATACTGGCCTCGAGCCGGTTGCCCATCGGCTGCGAGTCGATCGGGATGATCCCGGGCCGCCGTGTGTAAACCTTCTCCCGCTCGATTTCCAGCCTTTGCAGGTCGTCCGAGGCGTCCTTGAACCGCTTGAACTCCACCAGTCTGCGGATCAGGTCCCAGCGCGGATCAGCGGCATCGTCGTCCTCGGTGTCCTCCACCTGCTCGTCCACAGGCAAAAGTTCGCAGCTCTTGATGTACATGAGCGTCGCGGCCATGATGATAAACTCGCCGGCTTGCTCGAGGTCGAGTTGCTTCATCAACTCCACGTACTCGATGAACTGGCCGGCCAAGCGGGTCATGTTCACCTCGTAAATATCTACCTCCTGCTTTTTCACGAGAAAAAGCAGTAAATCCATGGGTCCTTCGAAGACCTTGAACTGAATCTTAAAATCGGGCATTCGCACCGGGGGCAATTGGCCTGCGCCGTTGGCAGACCTTAATTGAGGAGGGCATCCTTTGGCAATGATCGACTCGCTTGGCGGGCTTGCCGCAGCCGATTGGGGCGGCTAATTTGAGTGCATGAAAACTTGCCTGACTCCTCTCGCCGCCCTCGCCCTCGTCGCCGTCCTAGGCTCGCTTGGTCTAGCGCAGGAGCTGGAGGCGCCGGACGACGCGCCGCTTGGTCTGGCGGCCGCACAAAAGAAAGTGTACGTCGTGCCGGTGCGCGAAGACATCATGCCCCCGATCCTCTACGTCATCCGCCGAGGCGTGAAAGAGGCGATGGCAGCCGAGGCCGACTGCCTCATCCTCGACATGGAGACCAACGGCGGTCGGGTGGACATCACCGAGGAGATTTTTGACATCATAGGCAAGTTCAAGGGCGAGACCGTCACTTACGTCAACAAGGATGCCTACTCCGCCGGGGCGTTTATAGCTGTAGCCACGGAGAAGATCTACATGGCCCCGCAGAGCGTCATCGGGGCAGCGGCACCAATCATGATGAGTCCCACCGGCGGCGTGTCCGAAATGCCCTCAACAATGGAGGTGAAAATGAACTCAGCCATCCGCGCCAAGATCCGGACTCAAGCCGAGAAAAATGGCTACGCCGTCGATGTGGTTGAGGCGATGGTGGACAAGACCAAAAAACTCGAGCGCGATGGCAAAATCATCTGCGAAGAGGGTGACATCCTCACGCTGACCAACCTTGAGGCCGAGGCGAAGTACGGCGAGGCCACAACGCGACTTCTTTCCTCCGGCACGGTCGAGAGCATCGACGCGCTCATCATCGAGCTGGGTTATGACGGGGCGCAGCGGGTCGATGTCGCGCCGCTCGGCGTGGAGGAACTGGGCACATGGATCAACGCCATCAGCCCGATCCTGCTGCTCATCGGAATCATCGGCTTGTATATCGAGTTCAAGACAGCCGGCTTCGGTGTGTTCGGGGCGGTCGGCATCGCGGCGCTGGTGCTTTACTTCTTCGGCGGCTACGTCTCCGGGTTGGCCGGCATTGAGTGGGTCGGAATATTCTTGGTAGGGGTGGCGCTAGTTGCGGTGGAACTATTTCTCCTGCCGGGTACCATTTTTATCGGCCTGATCGGCGTGGTCTGCATGTTCGTTGCCCTGATAATGGGCATGACAGACCTGTACCCCAACATGCCGTGGTTCCCGGCCGGCGAGGGTAAGGGCAATAGCATGCCGCAGATCGAGGGCATCCACTTTGCGCTGCCGGACTTCTCCCGGCCGATCCGCGACCTGCTGATTGCCTTCGCCCTGTCGGTGCCGATCATCTGGGCGCTTGCCAAGTATTTGCCCCAAACCGCCTTCTTTGCCGCGTTCACCTCCTCGGCCGCCAGCGGGGTTGAGTCGGTGGCCGCTGTCGCCGCCGAGCTCGAGTCGCGCCTTGGCCAAGCCGGCACAAGCACTACGCCGCTAAACCCCGGCGGCAAGGTGATGTTCGGCGACGCCCTGTGCAACGTCATCACCCAGGGTGAGATGATCGCCGCCGGCACGCCGGTAAAAGTCATCGGCCACCGAGGCAGCGACCTCCTCGTCATCGAGGCCTGAGCGCCGGATGGGCAGGGCCAACACCATCTACTTCGCCTACGGGTCGAACATGTGCCCGGAGCAAATGGCCAGGCGCTGCCCCGGTGGCCAGGCGCTTGCCCCGGCGGAACTGCGCGACTGGCGGTTCCTCATCAACACACGCACGTATGCCACGATCGAGGCCCGGCCCGGTGCGGCCACTCACGGCGTGCTCTGGTCGCTGACGCCGGGGCACATCACTGAACTAGACCACTACGAGGCTGTCGCTGAGGGCATGTACTTCAAAAAAACTCTCATCGTCCAGCGGACTGACGGGCCGGAGGAGGCGCTGGTGTACATCGATCCCGTTCGTGAGTTTGGCCAACCGGAGCCCGCCTATATCCGGACGATCCTCGACGGCGCAGCCCACTTCGGGTTACCGGCGGAGTACATCGACGGTTTGGCCCGGGACTGGGATGTAACGAACGCTACTTCCGGGCAGCGGGAGTGATAGAGAGTTTCACACGTTTGCCCTTGCGCAACACTTCAATACCCACTGGCTTTCCAACTTTCACTGCGTCTATCGCGTAGGTGTAATCGTAAATGTTGGTGATATCCTTGCCGGCGAAATGGACAATGATGTCGCCCCCCTTTAGCCCTGCCTTGTCGGCCGGGCCGCCGCCGCGCACGTCGGTGAGCAGCACGCCTTTCACGTCCTCCGAGGCGTAGTCCGGGATGGTTCCGAGGTACACGCGGATGGCGTCGCGACTGCCGCCTTGGTCGGTTTTTTCGACTTTCAAATAGTCCGGTCGGTCACCGCCCTCGGCCAGATCTCGCACTATATTTGCGGCAAACTTCGTGATCCGCTTGAGTCCTTCAAAATTCAGCGTGTCGGTGTCGTCGTCTGGCCGATGGTACTCCTTGTGGCTGCCAGTGAACCAGGCTAGCACCGGGATGCCTTTGGGATAAAATGACGTCGTGTCAGTCGGAAGATAGGGGTCCTGTTGCAGAGTGAGATCGAATCCAGCAAGGACGTTTCGGCGCTCGATCATTTTTTTCCAAGCACTTGACGACCCGACGCCCTGCAGCGTGAGCTTGTTGTCTCGGAGCCGGCCGACCATGTCGAAGTTTAGGTAGGCAACGACGTTGGTGAGATTCACCGTCGGATTGGCGGCGTAACGCGCCGAGCCGATCAGACCAAGCTCTTCGCCGGACCAAAAGCTGAAGATCACGCCGCGCTGAAACTCCTCCGGCCTGGCCTCCCTTCGCTTGGCCAGACTGGACGCCATCTCGAGCAATGTCGCTACCCCGGAAGCGTTATCGTCCGCGCCGTTGTGAACCATGCCTTCTTCGCCCTTGACGCCGAAGCCGCCGGTTTCTCCGCGACCAAGGTGATCGTAGTGCGCGCCGAGCATCACGTACTCGGTTGGCGTATTCGCCGTCGCTGGGCCAACCGGAGGCAACACTGCGATGAGGTTGCTGTCCTTTTGCCGGATGCGCTTGAGCGAAGTTTTGATACTCAGCACGATGCCTGGCAACGAAAGATTATGAACTGCGTGCGGGTTTTCCTTGTCGAGCGATGATTGCAGTTGTTTAAGTGACTTGCCGTAAAATTGCACCAGCGAGTTGCCAACTTCGCCGCTGATGGAGATCACCGGAATGCCCGCACCGGCCATGCTGCTGTCGAAACTCAGCTTGGCCAGCGCGCCGGGGTTTGGGGAGTTCGGGCCGGTGACTACAATCAGTGCTTTGGCGCCATTGTTGCGGGCAATGAGTGCCTTGTAGCGAAGGCCGGCGTAACGGTTGAGTTTCTGCCGCCGATCGACTGAAATATCCTCCGGCACGTATCGAAGAACCATTACGATTTTGTCTTTCACATCGAAGTCGCCGTATGAGTTGTAGCCGACTCCGAGTTCGCCCGGCTTGCTCAGCCCGTAGCCGGCAAAGACCACTTCGCCCTCGACCACGCCGTTAGCCGAAAACGCCAACGGCCGGAAATCCTTACCTAACTCGAAGGCTTGGTCTTCGCCGGTGTGGCCTCGGAGGATCATGCGGTTTTCCTGTTTCACCAGCTCGACACCGCCGGTGAACTCGAACATGTGGTTAAAGCTGTCCTGCTTGGATCCAATCGGTTGCAGTCCTGCTCTGGCAAGATACTTTCGGATGTAGTCGGCAGCCTTGCGGATGCCTTCGCTGCCGGTGCGACGGCCCTCCAGATCGTCCGATGCAAGAAAGGTGACGTGTTCTTTCAGGTCATCTATCGAGACGTCGGAGGACAGGGTGGGTTGGCCGGATTCGCGTTCCGGTGCTTGGCCAAGCGCGGCCAGTGAGCCCTGATGATTCCATTTGGCGAGAAAAAGTTGTGACTGCTCTTCCGGCGTGGCGTTTGAGGTCCAGCAAAGTTGTGTGCCGTCTGGCGAGAAAACTGGTAGGCCATCGAAGCCGGCACGCTCGGTGACACGGATCGGTTCGTGTTGGCCCAGCGCATCGACTAGGTATAACTCGAAGTTGGTAAAACCAAGTTTGTTGCTGGCGAATATAATATAGTCACCGGACGGATGAAAATATGGCGCCCACGACATTGAATCGAAGCTGGTTATTTTGCGGACGTCTGAACCATCGGGTTTCATCGTGTGGATTTCCGCCAACGTACCGGACTTGTTGAAACGTCGCCAAACAATCCTCGAGCCGTCCGGCGAGAAAAAAGGGCCTCCATCGTAACCGGGTGTACGGGTCAGTCGTGTCTGTCCTGAGCCGTCGGCGTTCATGATGTAAATTTCGCCAAAGTAAGAGAGGTCAATCTTACGGAGTTTTTTCTCCTCGTCGGAGAGGTTATCTGCATAGGCGCTACGGGTGGAACTGAAAACAATCCTCGAGCCGTCCGGCGAGAAGCCGGCCTCGGCATCGTAGCCCAATGCGGTGGTGAGTCGGCGCAGATCGGTGCCGTCCGGGTTAGCGGTGAAGATGTCCATAGTCTCGTCGTAGTCCCACGAGTAACGGCGCTGCTTGCCGGAGGCGCGAAAATCTAGCTCGGCCTTCTGCTTGGCCTTGGTTTGTGGGTCGTGATGCGTCGAGCCAAAGAGCACTCGCCCGCCGTTGGGGTGAAAAAATGCGCAGGTGGTCTTGCCGTGTCCAGGCGAGACACGGGCAGAGTCGCCGGTCTCGAAATCGAGCGTGTAAATCTGGTAAAACGGATTGCCAGCCTCCCGTTCGCTTTGAAATATCAGCTTGGAGCCGTCGGTGTTGAAGTAGCCTTCGCCGCTGCGCCGACCCTCGAAGGTGAGTTGCCGGACGCGGGAGAGAAACGTGCCTTGCCCTTCGGCGGCATGCGCACCTTGTAAGGCGGCGGCGAATAGTGTGGCGATAAGCAGCGCACTTGGCTTGTTGAAAGAATGGCCTTTCATTTCGCCGCTGGTTTTAGTTTCAACTGACTCAATTTTCAACTAAGAGATTGGCCGTGATCCGCATTGAGACTGTCGAAAACCGAACACAGCTCTGCGAGTTTATCCGGTTTCCGCTAAGTATTTATAGTAACGGCTCGCCTTGGGTGCCTCCGGTTTGGCGCGATGAAATGATGCGACTCGATAGGGCGCGCAGCCCTTTTTTCGAGCACTCGGACGCGGCGTTGTTCCTCGCACGGGACGCCGCTGGCGAGCCGGTTGGGCGTATCGCTGCTATTCGTTTCAATCGCCACCTTGAGGTGTACGATGACGACGTTGGTTTCTTCGGTTTCTTTGAATGCATAGACGACGAGTCGGTGTCCAGGCGGTTGTTTGCGACTGTCGAGGAGTGGTTGCGGGGGCAGGGGCTCAAGCGCATGCGCGGCCCGGCGAGCTTCACCATCAACGAGGAAATCGGGTTGCTGATCGAGAATTTCGACGAGCCACCGACGATGCTCACGACGTGGAACCCGCCATACTATCAGCGGCTTGTCGAGTTGGCCGGCTTTACCAAGGTGGAGGATCTGCTGGCGCGTGAGTTGGCGTTTGCCGACTTGGACGTGAGCTACCTCGAGCGCCTGGCCAAGGCTGGTGCGCGGAACGGCCAAGTGACGATTCGCCCGGCGAACCTGGCCAAGCTCGAGACGGAGGTGGAAATCCTTATGAAGATTTACGCCGAGGCGTGGAGTGAAAACTGGGGCGCTGTGCCGATCAGCCATGATGAGTTCCAGAAACTGGCCGGGGATCTCAAGCCGTTCCTACTGCCGGAGTACACGCTGATCGCCGAGTATGAGGGTGAGCCAGTGGGCATCTGCGTGGCAGTGCCGGATATCAATGTGGCACTCAAGGCATGCGGCGGCCGACTCGGACCGCTAGGACTGCTTCGCTTTTTACTCGCACGCCGGCGAATTGACCTGATTCGCGGTCTAGTGATGGGGGTGCTGAAGGCGCATAGGAACAAGGGTATCGAGTCGGCATTTTGCTCAAGGATTGCCAAGGCGCTGATGGGTAGCCGGTATAAGCGGATCGAGTTTTCTTGGATGCTCGAGTCGAACTTCCGGGTGCATCGCGTGCTCGAGAGAACCGGTGCCAAAGTGACCAAGCGCTGGCGCATTTACGAGCGCGAGCTCTAGCTTGGCTTGTACTCGACGTCTTTGTCGCAGTTGGGGCAGTGGTACCTGCCTGTGGCTTGCTCTGTGGCATCCAGCTTGAGGCTTTGGCTGAACTCGGCGCAGTCGACGATTTCCGGGATCAGATCGCGTCGTTCGCTTTTAGGGAACCAGTTCGGGATTAATTGTATGAAGAATCCGGATGGCGGCAGACTTGGGGTCAGCGGCACCAGTGATGGGGCGGCCGATGACCAGCCAGTTTGCTCCGGCTTGGATGGCCTCTGCTGGTGTCATGGTGCGTTTCTGGTCGTTGGCCTGGCTCCATTCGGGGCGAATGCCGGGCGTAACCAGTTGGACAGTACCGCCCAACTCGGCGCGAAGCATCTCGATTTCCTGTGGCGAACAAACCAGTCCCCGCAGCCCAGCGTTGGTGGCCAGTTTGGCCAGACGCAACACTTGTTCCTGCACGCTGCCTCCGATGCCCAGCTCGGCAAGGTTGTTGTCGTCCATGCTGGTGAGCACGGTGACACCAAGTACGAGCGGGGCTTCGGCACGAAGCATGGCGGCCTGCTCATGGGCAGCGTTTTCGGCGGCGGCAAGCATCTCGGTGCCTCCCGAGGCATGGACGGTGGTCATCTGGACGCCGAGGTCGGTGGCCGCGATGACGGCCTTGGCCACGGTGTTAGGGATATCATTCAGTTTGAGGTCGAGAAACACCTTCGCGCCGGTCGCTCGTAGTTTGCGGATGACGTCCGGTCCGCTGCTGATGAACAACTGCTTGCCGACCTTGAACGCGCCGACGAGGGGGGCTAGTTCCTCGGCGAGTTCCAGGGCCTTCTGTGAGCTGGGCATGTCGAGAGCGACGATAATTGGGTTGATCACGGCGGCAGTCTAGTGGGGTGGGGTTGGATTGTCAGCCGGTTTTGCAGGTCGACTGCGACTCGTCAGCGAGCATTTGCTTTAGATTCCCAACGTGCCATTCGATGCCCTCAACGAACGTCTTGAGCAGTCCCTCGAGTTTGCCCTGCCACAGCACACCGATCTTGAGCGAAGGGAAGCCGGGTAGCGGAATGGCGCGGACGCCCGACCCGCGCTTGGAGGAGGGTGACACGACACCGATGCCGAAGCCGAAGCCCTTGGCCGCGAGTTTCTCCACGAGGTCGAACGAGTTCACCTCGAGCGTCGTGTGCCAGTCCACGCCCGCATTGGTCAGGCCGGTGCGGAAGATTTTTGTCACCGGCTCGTCCGCTGGCAGGCAAATGAGCGGCTCGGTGATTTTTTGTGTCTCAAACAAGTCGTCGAGCGACCTGATTTTAGACGACCGCCGGGCCACCAGCACCAGCGGTATCTCGAGCAGTGAGCGCGCCTCGATGCCGGGCGGTGGTTCCCTCTCTAGGACCGTGACGGCAACGTCGATCTCGCGCGCGAGTAGGGCGGTCTCCAGTGCCGGTTGGTGGCCTGGCAGAAGCGAAACCCGCAGGTCGGGCCTGTCCTCACGGACTTTTTCCATGATCACTGGCATGTGCTCGCTCAGGATGATGTGCGACGCGCCAACGCGGACCCGCTGCGATTCCCCGCCGCGAAGGTCATCGGCGGTTTTTTTGAGTTTGCTGAAAAACGGCTCGATGAACTCGTAAAGCGCTTGCCCCGTTTCCGTCAGTTTAAACGGGCGGCGATGGAATAGTGTCGCATCGAGGCTCTCCTCAAGTAGCGCAATCTGCGCGCTGACCGCCGGTTGCTGGATCCCGTATGGGATTTTGCGAACGGCGTTGCTGATGCCCTCGTGCTTGGCCACGTAGTAGAACAGTTCGAGGTGATGGATGTTCATCGGGAGAAAGATCCGGTGGCGGCGCAGCATGACACTTGGCCGAGCGCGGAGCAACTCCGGGGGCTCGATTGCAGATTCGTATTTGCAAGCGGCCAACGGCGGGGTAGATTCCTGACGTAGTGAATCCGGTTTTTTACAGGCGACTTGGCTTGGTGCTGGGCTTTGTTTCGGGCGCAACTTCCGCGTTCGGTCAGGCGGTTGACTTTGAGAGCCAAATCAAGCCGCTGCTTTCAGACCGCTGTTTTGCCTGTCACGGCCCGGATGAAAACGCCCGCAAGGCTGACCTGCAACTTCACACCCGTGAGGGGGCGTTCGCCAAGCTGGCCGACGATCTCGAAGTCATCACCCCGGGAAAGCCGCTGGCCAGCGAGTTGTACAGGCGCATCACCACGGCCGATCCCGACGACCTGATGCCGCCTCCGGAGTCGAAGCGGGAGCTGTCAGCCGGGGAGAAGGAGTTAATCCGCCGCTGGATAGAGCAGGGTGCCGAGTGGCGGGAACATTGGGCGTTCGTGTCGGTTGCCGATGTCGAATTGCCAGCGCTTGACCAGACAGCTTGGCCGAAGAACGAGATCGACCACTTCACCCTGGCTAAGCAGCGCGAGGCTAACGTCGAGCCGTCGCCATTGGCCAAGCGCGAACAACGGTTCCGCCGGTTGTCGTTTGACCTCACCGGTTTACCGCCGACCCTGGCCGAGCTTGACAATTTTTTGACCGACGACTCGTTCGTTGCCTACGGGAAAGCCGTCGACAGGTTGCTTGGCAGCCCGCGCCTTGGCGAGCGCTTGGCTGTGCACTGGCTCGACCTCGCGCGCTATTCGGACACGTACGGTTATCAGGTCGATCGCAATCGGTTCGTCTGGCCGTGGCGCGACTGGGTGATCCGCGCCTTCAACGAGAACCTGCCGTACGACGATTTTTTGACGTGGCAACTGGCCGGCGACCTGTTGCCCAACGCCACCGACGACCAGCGGTTGGCGACCACCTTTAACCGGTTGCACCCGCAGAAGGTCGAGGGAGGCAGCGTGCCGGAGGAGTTTCGAGTCGAGTATGTTGCCGACCGCAACCACACCTTCGGCACGGCGATGCTGGGTCTGACGCTCGAGTGCGCCCGCTGCCACGACCACAAGTACGACCCGATTTCGCAGAAGGAGTACTACCAGTTTTTTGCATTTTTTAACACCATCGACGAAGCCGGGCTGTACTCCTACTTTACGCCGTCGATCCCTACGCCCACGCTGCTGATGAACGACGAGGCGGCGAAACAAAAAATCGCCGATTTGGTAAAACAGGTTGCCGCCGATGAGGCCGAATTGGTCAGGGTGAGCGCCGCCGCCGGAGAGGGGTTTGAAAAATGGCTCACCGAGCGACCGGCTGAAGAGGTGTTGCCCGGGCAGATCGGCCACTTTCCGTTCGACGAATTCAAGGACGGCAAGCTGCCTAATCTCGCTGACGAATCGAAGCAGGCGGCGAGTAGCCAAAAGAATAAAATCGTTCCCGGCAAAAACGGCAATGCCTTGCAGTTGACCGGCGACGATGGGGTGAATCTCGGCATCGGCAACTTCAAGCGCACGGCGCCATTCTCGGTGGCGCTTTGGATGAGCACGCCGCATCACAAGGCGCGCACGGTGGTTTTTTCCCGCTCGCGAGCGTGGACTGATGCCGGTAGTCGAGGCTACCAAATGCTCCTGCGCGACGGTCACTTGAGCGCGTCGCTGATCCATTTTTGGCCCGGCAATGCGATTAATGTCCGCACCAAGGCCAAGCTGCGCAAGGACGAATGGCATCATGTCGCGATCACCTACGACGGCTCAACGAAAGCGGCGGGGTTGGTGATTTACGTCAATGGTAAAATGGCTGAAACCGAAATTCACAAAGACAACCTGTACAAAAACATCACCGGTGGCGGCGGCGACACGATCGTCATTGGTCAGCGATTTCGCGACGTCGGTTTCGCTGGGGGGCTTGTCGATGACTTCCGTGTTTTTAAGCGCGAATTGACTGGGGGTGAAGTGGCGCAGATTCACGACGGCGAGTCGCTGGCTAAGCTGTTGGCCAAGCCGGCCGATGCGCTTGGCCAAACGGAACGCGACACCTTGCGTGAATACTTTTTGGCTACTTCGAACGAGTCGCACGACGCACAGTTGTCCAAGCTGCGTGCCAGTCGCGCGCGCGTCACCAAGCTGCTTGATGGTAAGGTAGAGATCATGGTGATGGAGGAAATGCCGTTGAACCCACGCTCGACGTTCGTACTGAAGCGCGGCGTTTACAGCGCGCCGGGTGAGCGTGTCGGGGCGGCTACGCCGAGGTCGCTGTCTCCGTTCCCGAAAGGTGCGCCGAGCAACCGGCTCGGCCTAGCGAAGTGGCTGGTCGATCCTAAAAATCCGCTGACAGCTCGCGTGGCGGTGAATCATTTTTGGCAGCTTTGTTTTGGCCAGGGGCTGGTGCGCACGCCGGAGGATTTTGGCACGCAGGGCAAACGGCCGACGCATCCCGGGTTGCTCGATTGGCTGGCCAAGGATTTTATCGACAACGGCTGGAACGTGAAGCGGTTGCTCAAGCAGATCGTCATGTCTGCAACGTATCAGCAGGCGAGCGAGACTCGTCCGGCGCTCGAGGCGAGTGACCCGGAAAACCTGCTACTGGCGCGCGCGCCGCGCTACCGGCTTTCCGCCGAGATGATCCGCGACAACGCCCTCTCGACAAGCGGGCTGTTGAGCCGGCGTATGGGCGGGGCGGGTGCCAAGCCGTACGACTTGACCGAGTCGTTCAAGCCGATCGGGCACGACAAGGGCGAGGGGTTGTATCGCCGCAGTGTTTACACGTTTTGGAAACGGACCGGACCGGCCCCGGTGATGATGGCGCTTGACGCATCCAAGCGAGACGTCTGCCGGGCCCGGCGCGAAAACACCGCCACGCCGCTGCAGGCACTGGTGCTGCTGAACGGGCCACAGTTCGTCGAGGCGGCGCGAACACTTGGTGAGCAGATGGTGCGTGAGCACGGCGACAATATTGGCGCCATGGTACGTGACACGTTCCGCACGCTGACCAGCCGCGAGCCATCCGTTCGTGAAACAGCGCTGCTGCGTCGACTGCATGACGAGCAGTTGGCCGTTTTTGAAAAGGATGCTAAGGCCACCGAAGCGTTTTTGAGCGTGGGTGAACGCCGCCTGGCCAACGGCTTGGCCAAGCCGCGTATCGCCGCCGCTGGCATCCTGGCCAAGGCGCTGATGAACTTTGACGAGTCGGTCGTGAAGCGGTAGATTTTTCTAAAGATGAGAACACCAATTTGCACAGGGTTTGAATCCATCGTCGGCATGAGCCGGCGCGGTTTCCTGAATTCGTTCGGCATGGGGCTGGGCGGGATCGCTTTGGGCAGCCTACTACAGCCAGGCGCTCTGCTCGGTTCAGCGGTCGGGCGCGGCATGATGGGGGCGCCGCATTTGGCGCCCAAGGCCAAGCGCATCATTTACCTGTTTCAAAGCGGCGGCCCGTCGCAGCTCGACCTGTTCGACCCCAAGCCGACGCTGATCGAAAAACATGGTACCGAATTGCCGGAGGAGATTCGGCGGGGCCAACGGCTCACCGCGATGTCAGGCAACCAGGCGTCACTGCCGCTGGTGGGGTCGCCGTTCAAGTTTGCGCCGCGCGGCCAAAGCGGCGTCGAGATCAGCGACATGCTACCGCACGTTTCCGGCATCGCAGATGACCTATGCCTCATCCGCTCGATGCATACCGAGGCAATCAACCACGGTCCGGGTGTGACGCACATGCAAACTGGCTCTCAATTCCCGGGCCGACCCAGCATCGGCGCCTGGCTCAACTACGGGCTCGGCCGTGAAAACGACAATCTACCATCGTTCGTGGTGATGGTGACCAAGGGCAAGGGCGGCCAGCCGCTCGTGTCGCGGCTTTGGGGGAGCGGCTTTTTGCCGTCGGAAAATCAGGGCATTCGTTTTCGCTCCGGCGCGAACCCGGTGCTGCATCTGCAAAACCCAAGTGGCATCGGGCGTGACAGTCGCCGGCTGATGCTCGACCGCCTGCGCGAACTTCACGAGCTGCAGTTCGAGGGCAATCCCGACGCCGAGATTGAGTCACGCATTGCGCAGTACGAGATGGCATTCCGTATGCAGGCGTCGATCCCGGAGGTGACCGACATCTCCGGCGAGCCGGAGCATGTGCTGCGCGAGTACGGCGACGACGTGAAAAATCCGGGCACCTTCGCCGCGAACTGCCTGCAGGCGCGGCGCCTGGCCGAGCGCGGTGTGCGATTCATCCAGCTTTACCATCCCGGCTGGGATCAGCATGGCGGCCTGCCAGGCGGCCTGCGGACGCAGGCCCGGGAGACCGACCAGCCGTCTGCCGCGCTCGTGCGTGACCTCAAGCAGCGCGGTATGCTCGACGACACGCTTGTGATTTGGGGTGGAGAGTTTGGCCGCACCAACTACTGCCAAGGCACGCTGGGTAAGGATAACTTTGGTCGCGATCACCACGGCCGGTGCTTCTCGCTGTGGATGGCCGGCGGCGGCGCGAAGGGCGGCACCGTCGTTGGCCAGACCGACGACTACGGCTACAACGTTGTTAAGGACGGCGTGCATGTGCACGACTTTCACGCGACATTGCTGCACCTACTCGGCATCGACCACGAACGGCTGACCTTCAAGTATCAGGGCCGCTATTTCCGCCTCACCGATGTGCACGGCCATGTCGTCAAAGGCGCGTTGGCTTAAACCACAAGCGCCCTTTGGCCAGGCGCGAAACTGATGACGATTCCTAATTACATCTCGATTTTCCGGCTGATGCTGGTGCCGGTGTTCGTGATTTCCTTACTTGATTTCGCTGGCACGGGGACGGAGCTGAGTTGGTGGATGGCGGTGGGGGCGTTCCTTGTGGCGGCAGTCAGCGACGGGGTGGACGGCTATATCGCGCGGCGTTTCAAGCAGCGCAGCGAGCTGGGCGCCTTTCTTGACCCGATGGCGGACAAGCTGCTGCTGGTGTCCGGCCTGGTGGTGCTGAGTTTTTCCAGCGATCATCTTCCTCAACTGCCGGTCTGGATGATCGGCGTGGTGTTTGGGCGTGATTTGTTTTTGCTGCTAGGGTTTTTCGTGATCACTCATTGGTGCGGCAAAATGAAGATCCAGCCGCACTTCATCAGCAAGTGTGCCACGGTACTGCAGATGTTCGTGGTGGCTTGGGGGGTGCTGGGCGGGAGGGATCAGTTCGGGCTCGAGACCGATTGGCTGTTTTGGTGGTGTCTCGCGGGAACAGTGTGCACCGGTTCGACGTTCCTCATCTATTTCCCGGCCGGCATCAAGCAGTTGAAGGCAGTGCCGGCTAGCGCCCCGAGTACGGACCAGTCGCGGCGGTTGGTGCGGATGGATTTTGAGGTTGATCCGAGCACTCTCGTGGGTGGCTCGAAACCGGCCCGAGACGAAAAGAACGAAGGCGCGTAACCTTTGTTAGTATGGCATTGTAAGACTTGGTGTGTGTTGGATGAGTAGATTGACCTGTTTTTTTGGGATGATTTTTGCCGCGGGAATGGCCATGGCGGGGCCGGGGCAAGATGATGGCGATGGGCACGCGGACGGTGGGCTGGAGTTCGCACTCAAACCGAAGGGGCTTGGTCAAGCGGGGCAGTTTCAGTTCAGCGTCGACGGACCGGGAGTGAACTACTTTACCCGTTTCCTTGGCGACGGGTTTCACGTGGAAAGCTCTACCGACCTGAAGCAGTGGAACGATGTCGAGCTGCTCAAGGCCACCGATGAGGAGACAGTATTTCAGGACGGGAGCGGGGCGGCGGTGAGCCGTTTTTATCGAGTGCGCTACGAGGGGGGCACGTCCACTTGGGGCATTATCCGCGATCGCATCCTTGGCCCGAGCTGCGCCGGTTGTCACAGCAAGGGCACGACGTTTGCCAAGCAGTCGAAGCTTCTACTTACGCCGGACGTCGCCTATGGGCAGCTCGTCAATCGCAAGCCGGCCAACACTTACGCGCTCGAGGACGGGCTGGAACTCGTCGGTACCGAGGGGCTGGCAAGCGTCGGCAAAAGTTTTCTGTGGGAGAAAATCAACACCGCCGAGGGGCAGCATTTTTACGATGACCACCCTGGCTACGGCTCGCTGATGCCGTTGGGCGCCGACCCGCTGACCGACGGCGAGCTGAAGTTCATCCTACAATGGATCCTCGAGGGTGCGCCAGAGGATGGCGTCGTGGCCAAGGTCGCCGACTTGGCCAACCTCGAGCGCTATGCGCCTCCGCCCTTCACGCCCTTAGACAAACCGGACAGTGGCATCCAATTGCACGTTGGGCCATTCGATGTGCCGGCAAATTTCGAGCGCGAGTTTTTTATGTACAAGGAGCTCAACAACAACAACCCGGTGTATGTGAATCGTGTCCAGATCGAGATGAAATCGGGCAGCCACCATTTCCTCGCCTACCTGCTGGATTCATCGAGCCCGTTTTTTCCTTTTACTAAGCAGTTGTTCGTGCCGAACAAACTACGCGACCTGCACCTGTCCAATGGCGGGGACGATCCGCTGGTGTTGGCGACGATGGCGTTCCATGATTTTTTTGCTGGGACACAGACACCGCGCTTCGACTACGAATTTCCCGAGGGCGTGGCGCTCAAGCTCCCGGCCCAGACCGGCCTCGATCTGAACACGCATTATGTCAACCGAACCGACAAACCTTCTACCGGCGAGGTTTACATGAACCTGCACACAGTCGAAAAGGCGACAGTGAAGCACGAGGCTAAGATCATCAACATGAGCAATACGGACATCGAGCTACCGCCCAACCGAGAAACCACGGTAATCGCCGACTTTCGCGCGCCTGAGACGATGAAAATTTTCCAGCTCTTTTCGCATTCGCATGAGAAGACCATCGAGTTTCGCGTCGAGATCGCCGGCGGCAAGCGTGACGGTGAGCTGCTTTACATATCCTACGACTGGGAGCATCCGCCGGTGATGAAGTTCGACCCGCCGCTGGTGGTGAAACGAGGCGAGACAATCCGCCTAAAAACCACCTACAACAACTGGACGGACGAGACCATCACCTTCGGCCTGCGCAGCACCGATGAGATGATGATCCTCTTCGGCGCGTATTATTAATGGAATAACCGAAGCCATAGGTCACAACCCTGAAGGGGCTTCACAAGTTACCCGTTTCTCTTCTTAAAAAGCTTTTGTCCGGCTGGAGCCGTCGGTAGCTTTTTGCGTGTGAAGCTTTCTTGTTTGTATGCGACGGTGGCGGCGCTTGGCTTCGCCCCATTTGGCCAGGCGGCGTCGAATGAATTAGACAAGTCGGTGGCGGCGTTGCGCGCCGTCGGTGGCGAGGGGCAGGGCAACACTGCCGCCGGCCGGGCGCTGCAGCGCCTGGCCAAGGGCGGTGCCGGCACGCTGCCGGCGTTGCTCGCCGGGATGGACGGGGCGAACCCGTTCGCAGCGAACTATCTTCGCGGTGCCGTCGAGGTGATCGCCGGCAACACGTTGGCCGAGGGTGGGGAACTGCCGCTGGTCGAGTTGGGTGAATTCCTGCTGAACAGGAGTCACGACGCCAAGCCGCGTGCGCTGGCTTTCGAGCTGATCCGGCGCGTTGACGCCGAGGCCGCCGAGCAACTCATCCCCGGTTTGCTGGGCGACCCCAGCGTGGATCTCCGCCGCGAGGCCGTCGCCCGGCTGCTTGGCCAGGCGGAGGGCTTGGCCAAGGCCGGCAACAAGCCGGCGTCCGTGTTGCTTTACCGGCAGGCGCTCGATGCCGCCCGCGACCTCGACCAAATCAAGTCCATCTCCGGCGCGTTGCGGGAGCTTGGCCGCAAGGTCAACTTGACGCGGCACTTCGGTTTTCTTGTGGACTGGCAAATGGCCGGCCCGTTTCACAACAAGGATCGCGCCGGGTTTGAGTCAGTGTTCGGTCCGGAAAAAAACGCGGAATTGTCGGCGTCGTACGACGGCATGGACGGCAAGGTGAAGTGGCAGGGTTACTCGACCGGCGACGAATACGGGATGGTGGATTTCAACAAGCCTTACGGCGACCTAAAGGAGGTCACCGGCTACGCGCAGACGGAGTTCGTCTCCGGCATCGACCGGCCGGCCGAACTGCGGCTTGGCTGCAAAAACGCGTGGAAGATCTGGCTCAACGGCGAGTTGATATTTGGGCGCGATGAGTACCACCGAGGAATGCGAATTGACCAATACAAACTGCCGGTGCAGTTGAAGAAGGGCGGCAACACGATCCTCGTGAAGGCCTGCCAAAATGAGCAGGTGGAGGATTGGACGGTGCAATGGCAGTTCCAGTTGCGGGTGTGCGATGCGACCGGCACGGCGATACGTTCCGGCACGAAAAAGAACCGCGAAGTCGCTACTCAGTAATCAGACAATCATGAAAAAAATTATAATTACTTTCACTTTTGCCGCCTTGGCCAACGGCTTGGCGGCGGGCGACTGGCCCGGTTTTCGCGGGCCGCTGGGCAACGGCGTTTCGGATGAAGTTGGGCTGCCGGTTGCTCTCGACGCGAAGAAGCATATCGCCTGGCGGATCGACCTGCCGGGCCGGGGACTCTCAAGCCCGCTCGTCGTGGGTGACCGGGTATTTGTCACCGCCAGCGGCGGCACGCGTCAGGATCGGTTGCAGATTCTCTGCCTCAATGCTGCCGACGGTTCGGTGATTTGGCAGCGCCAGTTTTGGGCGATGGGCAGCACGATGTGCCACAACAAAACCAGCATCGCTGGCCCCACGCCGGTGACCGATGGCCGGCGGCTGTTCGCGATCTTTTCGTCGAATGATCTGTTCTGCCTCGACCTCGATGGCAACCTTCAGTGGCTGCGCGGCATGACGCTGGATTACCCGAACGCCCGCAATAGCCTCGGCATGGCGTCGTCGCTCGTGCTCGCCGGCGGGGTTCTGGTCGCGCAGGTCGAGAACGACAGTGAGTCGTTCACGGCCGGACTCGACAAACAAAACGGGATGAACCTGTGGAGGGTGGATCGTCCGAAGTCAGCCAACTGGACCACGGCCACAGTGCAAAAAACCGTGTCGGGGACGGAGATGCTGCTGCTGCAATCCGGCAGGGGCATCCACGCCGTGAACCCAAAAAACGGCAAAGCTGCCTGGCACTACGCCGACGGCGCATCGACGATCCCGTCGAGCGCGCTGGCCGACGGAGTGCTCTACGTGCCATCGCACGGCTTAACGGCACTCGAGTTGGCGGATGATGGCAGGTCGTTTAAGCAGAAATGGCGCTCGTCGCGGCTGCGCCCGGACACGGCCAGCCCGCTTGTGCATCGCGACCGGATTTACAGCCTGAACAGCGCCGGTGTGCTGACTTGCGGTGACATCGACAGCGGCAAGCGGCTTTGGCAACTGCGCCTCGACGGGCCGTTCGGAGGCTCGCCCGTGGTGGCGGACAATCACCTGTACGTCTTCAACGAGGAGGGCATGGTGCAGGTGGTAGATCTTTCTTCGCCGGAGGGACGCATCGCCGGCGAGATGGACTTGGGCGAGATGATCCAGTGTTCGCCTGCCGTCTCGAACGGCGCGCTTTACGTCCGAAGTAACCGGCGCATCTGGAAGATTGCCCGTAAAACCCAGCTTTGACAGTGAGTGGTAAACGGTGAGTAGTGAGGTAAACTTGAACGTTGAGACTTCCGAGGTTGTGAGATTTATCCCGCCGTGCCAACCACCTTGAGCAGCCTCGTCTTCGCGATGCAGTACGACTGGGGAATCAGCCGCGAGGCGATCGCTCCCGCGCCGGCGCGCGATGGGCAGCGGCCGTTGGGGTTGCCGGAGTTGATTGCCTCCGATCGCGAGGAACTGCTGTCCAATGCGGTAGGCTGGTATGGAGCGCCGGAATGCTTGGCCAAGCTGGGCGGGGATGTTGCGAGCCTCGTCGCTGATGGATCACGCTGGGCAGGCGCGGGAATTGATGGAGGCTCTCGAGGGGCTGGTCACGGCTTGACGGTGACCCAGTCGATGTCATGCCGCTCGGCATACTCGGAGAGCACGCGCTCGTTCTCGATCAGTATGGCCCGGACAATCGATGACTCGTCGGCGTGGCCAATGTGCGGCAAATGATTGGGGATAAGGCCAAGTTGCCTGTGGGCGTAAACCAATGCGTAGGCCGCCTCGGCTACGGCCACCAATGGCAGCGTGTCGTCGACACTCTCGACATAATCCTCGACTACGCCCGCCAAAAACTCAAGTTGCTCGGCCAGGTGGGGATACTTGGGTGCGTCAATCTCGGCGAACTCCAGTTTGAGGGCGGGAAGTTTTTTGTGGATTCCCTCGAGGATTTTCGGTGTGATCTGCTCCGCGCCGTGATGGAGGAACTCCGCTATCTCTGACATGCATCCAAGGATGCGCTTGGAGGGGGCGAAACTCAAGTTCGTATTAACTGATGAACATAAAGCAAAAACTGGATGAATCGCGACAACGTCGTCGGCAATGGTATTGCCGCTGCGTGCGCTTGACCAAGTGGCTGGGCGTTGGAGTGCTCTTGTTGCTGGCGCTCCGGGAGGTGTTTTTCTCCGGGCCGTATCTGCCGTTGGCCAAGCCGCATGACGGGTTGATACTCGACATGCACTGTCACGTGGCAGGCATTGGCGCGGGCGGCAGCGGCTGTTTTGTTTCCAAGGAACTGCGGAATAATTTTCGGTTTAACATTTACCTGAAAGCGTTCGGCGTGACCGTGGCCGAGACGGAGGAAAAGGGGGACCAGTTGCTGGTGGAGCGCTTGGCCAAGGGGATCGGGGAGAGCCAGCGGGTGGGCGCGGCGATCGTTCTCGCGATGGATGGCGCGGTGGATGCCAACGGCCAACTCGACCGCTCGCGGACGGAGTTTTACATCCCGAACGAGTTTGTCGCCGTCGAGACGGCCAAGTACCCGAACCTGTATTTTGGGGCGAGCATCAATCCCCGACGCCCCGACGCGCTCGAACGGTTGCAGTGGGCCAAGGACAACGGAGCGCTGCTGCTCAAGTGGCTGCCGTCGATACAGTTCATCGATCCTGCTGACAAGGCGCACGAGCCGTTTTACCGGAAAATGGTTGCGTTGGATATGCCGTTGCTGACACACGCGGGGCAGGAGCGCTCGTTCACCCACGCGCGGGATGAGCTGTCCGACCCGGTGCGGCTGAAGCTGCCGCTGTCGCTCGGGGTGAAGGTGATCGTCGCTCACTCGGCGTCAACCGGGAAAAACGAGGGACAGGAGGACATCGACCGGCTGATCGGGATGCTCGGCGATTATCCGAATATTTACGCGGACATCTCGAGTATGACTCAGGCCAACAAGCTGGGATACCTGCGGCAGGCAATCACCGAGGAGCGACTCGGGGGGCGGCTGCTTTACGGTTCGGATTTTCCGCTCATCAATACCGCGGTGGTGTCGCCGTGGTTTTACCCGCTAAACCTGACGCGCAAACAGATGCAGTCGATCGGCGCGATCGGGAATCCGTGGGATCGCGATGTGGCGCTGAAAGAGGCGCTGGGCGTTCCGGCGGATGTCATGGGCCGCTCGGCGGCTTTTTTTGGGGTGCCGCTTGGCCAAGCGGCGGCGGATTAGCGGCCAAGTTGGCCTTCAAGGTACCGGACGGCTTGTCGCACGTCGGTTTGCTGTTCCATGCGGTCGCGCACAAGGCGGCAGGCGTGCAGCACGGTACCGTGGTCGCGCCCGCCGAATGCCTCGCCGATGGAGTTGAGGGATTTACGGGTCATCTCGCGGGCCAGATACATGGCGATCTGGCGCGGGAAGGCGATGTTCTCCGGCCGGCGCCGGCTGGTCATATCGGCAAAGCGGATGTCGTAATGCTCGGCAACACGTTTCTGGATGTTCTCGATGGAAATGACCGTGCGCCCCTCCTCGTGCAACACGTCCTTGAGCAGACTCTCGACGGTATTGGGAGTCACCGGCTTGCCGGTGAGGGATTGGTAGGAGGACACGCGAATCAGCGCGCCCTCAAGGCGGCGGATATTGGTGCGGATGCGCTTGGCAAGGAAACTCACCACTTCATCGGGCAAATCAACACTGAGGGTGAGAGCCTTGTTTCGCAGGATGGCCAGTCGCGTCTCGAAATCAGGCGGCTGCATGTCGGTGACCAGACCCCACTCGAACCGAGAAACCAGGCGATTCTCGAGGTTCTTGATTTCATTGGCCGGCCGGTCGCAGGTCATCACGATCTGCTTGTGAGCCTCGTGCAGGGCGTTGAACGTGTGGAAGAATTCCTCCTGGATGCGTTCCTTGCCGGAGAGAAACTGAATGTCATCAATCAGGAGGACATCGGTATTGCGGTAGGTGCGTCGGAACTTGGCGAGGTCGTTGTTCTGAATCGCCTCAATGTATTTGTTGGTAAATTTCTCCGACGAAAGGTAGGAGACTTTCAACTTTGGGTTCTCCATCAGGACATTATGGCCGATGGCGTGCAGCAAATGTGTTTTGCCCAGCCCCACTCCGCCGTAAAGAAACAGTGGATTGTACGAGCGCCCAGGCGATTGGGCCACGGCCAAGGCTGCGGCGTGCGCAAAGTTGTTGTTTTCGCCGACGACGAAGGCGGAAAATGTGTTTTTAGGGTTGAACAGTTTTTCCGAAGATGCGCGGGATTGGGCGGATGCTGTCTGCTTGGCCGGCTTGGCCCCGGTGACGGCGGGAGTGTCCGGGGTTTGGGCTGGAACACCCTTCTTGGCGCTCTCGTTCACCTTAAACTGAACGCTCAATTTCTTCCCGGTGATGTGAGCCAACACATCCTGAAGCAGATCTAGATAATTATCCTTGAGCCAGACAGCGCAAAACTCATTGGGAACAATTAGGAGGGCTGTTTCCCCATCAATGGTGCCGGGTTGGATGGGGTCAAACCAAAGGTTGAAGAGATCTGGGTTGACCATGGTACGCAAGGTTTCACTTGCCTGCGTCCATGTTTTTTCAAAAGTATTGTTCATCGGGGGGGGTATAGCAGGGTTATGCAGTTGTTATTCACTCTCTACCATCGTGACCTTGGAACAAAGGCATCCCATTTGGCGTTGATTGCTGAAAAGGGGTTGAAAATCGTCTCGGAAAAAGCTCCGCCTCGACTTCTAAAAATGATAGATTATAAATCATAAACTTATGGTTACCAGTTGGTTGGGTCACTCCAAAAGGTAGGTTGTTTGTCTCGGTTGGGTTGCATTTTGTGGCGCGACTGAACCACTCGGTGCGCTGGGCAATGTATTACCAACGCCGTGTCTTATCCAGCGTAAGCTATTAACTTTTATCCACACTTTATTCACACTTAAAACTACTGAAAGCACCTGCTTGCGATTTATTGGGTTCGCCGTACCCAACTCTCGTTCTCAGTTGCTTACATCGAGCGCTGAAAATAAAACCGGAGGCGGGTTGGCGCAGAAGAGCCCTTAAACCGCATCGATTCCTGTTTCACCGGTTCGAATTCGGGTTACACCCTCGACGGAACTGACGAAGACTTTGCCATCCCCGATCTTGTCCGTCTTTGCGCTCTTTACGATGGAATCTACCGCATCCTGTACGCGATCGTCTTCCAGCACAATCTCAAGCTTTATCTTGGGGATAAAATCAACAGTGTACTCGCTTCCACGATAAATCTCGGTGTGGCCCTTTTGTCGGCCAAATCCTTTCACCTCCGTCACTGTCATTCCCTCAACGCCGACGGCGGCAAGCGCCTCCTTTACATCCTCAAGCTTGAAGGGCTTAATGATTGCGTCAATTTTTTTCATGGGTTGCTTCGCTTGCAGTTCGTGGTAGCAGGGACGGAACCGTAGACCTCGTTCGGTTTTCTGACAACCGCAATTTTTAAATTATAAATAAAAGTTTTTACTGTTTCTGTCGTAAACATACTTGACACAGAAAAAAGATCGGGCTGCGAAGTCATCATCAGCATCGCATGTTCAGTCGCCAAACAGCTTGTTAAATGTCCCCTTGGCTTCCTCCACCCGCTTGTTCGCGCCGATGCTTCCCGACCAGTCGCATTGCGCGAAGTCGAAGTATTCACAGAAGTTCGACCGTTTTTTTTCCGTCACTGGTTCGGCTCGGCGCTCGCGGCATTGGTACGCCACACCGCGGTCGTGGAAAAGGCAATTGAGGCAGGCGCGCAAATCCTCGTTGCAGCCGGGGCAGACATCACTGCGGCCGGGTTGACCGTCGATTGTCCATTCCGTACCGCAGTTGTGGCAATGCCGGTTCATCGTAGTTACCCGCCGACCGCATGGCCAAGCGCCGGGTTGGGCATCGCGCTGGCTTCGCTCGCTTGGCCAAGCGCTTGGCGGATTTTTTCAGCCGTGTTGGCACCGGTGAGGCCGTGCTTTTCACGCAGGTAACCCACCGACGATGCGTGCTCGATGAACTGGTCCGGCCAGCCGATGCGCACCACCGGCGTGGTGATGCCGCAGTCGCCCAAATGATCGCGCACGATGCTGCCGTAGCCGCCCTTGATCACGTGATCCTCGATGGTGACAATCACGTCCGCCGCCTGTGCGAAAAACTCGGTGGTGCCGCCGTCGATCGGCTTGGTGAAACGCGGATTGATAATTGCGGCATCGATGTTTTCCGCGCCGAGTTCCTCGATGGCCTTGTCGGCGATCCCACGCATCGGGCCAAGCGGGAAGAAGGCCACTTTCGGTTTGCCGCTGTTGGAGAAATTTTGCCGCACCTCGGCCTTGCCGATCTCGATCAGCGCCGGTTGTTCCTTCACCGCGACGCCCTCGCCGCTGCCGCGCGGGTAGCGGATGAAGGCCGGTTGGTTTTGATGGGTGGCAGTGAACATCATGTCGGCCAACTCGTCCTCGTCGCCGGGCGCCATCGCGATGATGCCGGGCACGCAGCTCAGGTACGCGATGTCGAACAACCCGTGATGTGTCGGCCCGTCGTTGGCCGAGAGTCCGGCACGGTCCATGCAGAACGTCACCGGAAGGTTTTGCAGCGCGACGTCGTGGATGATCATGTCGTAAGCGCGCTGCAGGAAGGTCGAGTAAATGGCGCAGACCGGTCGGTAACCCATCGTGGCCATGCCGGCGGCAAACAGCACGGCGTGCTCCTCGGCGATGCCGACGTCGAAGTAGCGATCCGGCATGGCTTTCTCCAGTGCCGAGAGACCGGTGCCGCTGGGCATCGCGGCGGTGATGCCGACGACCGAGGTGTCTTTTTTGCAAAGCTTTACCATGGTCTGCCCAAACACATCCTGATATTTCGGGGGTGTGCCGGGCTTGGAGGGGAGGCTTTCGCCGGTGGCCGGGTCGTATCCGCCGGTGCCGTGAAATTTCTCCGGATGATCCAGGGCAGCGTTGAAGCCCTTGCCCTTCTTGGTGATCACGTGGATGACGATCGGCTGGTCGCACGTCTTGGCGAACTCGAGCGTCTCGATCAGCAGTGGCAGGTCGTGCCCGTCGATGGGGCCAAGGTAGCGCACGCCAAATTCCTCGAATACAAGGCTGCTACCGAAGCCACCGCGGCCGTCGCTGTCCAGCGTCTCATCATTGTGCTGCAGCGCCGCCTGCGTGACGGTGCCCTTGAGGGCTTCCTGCCCCTTGAGGCCCAGCCGCAGCGCCAGTTTTCCCGAGGGCACTTTGGAGATGAACTTCTGCAGGTCGCGGGTGATCTTGTTGTAGCCCGGGTTGGTGATCAGCTTGTTGAGGTAGGTCGAGATGGCGCCGACGTTCTTGGCGATGGACCACTCGTTATCGTTGAGGATGCCGACAAACTTTTTCGTCGTGTGCGCGATGTTATTCAGCGCCTCGAACGAGATGCCGTTGGTCAGCGCCGCGTCGCCGAAGACGCAGATGACGTTCTCGTCGCTGCCGCGCTGGTCGCGCGCGGCGGCCATGCCCAGTGCCGCCGACAATGCCGTGCCGGCGTGGCCGGCGCCGTAGCTGTCGTGCTCGCTTTCGGTGCGCAGCGCGAAGCCGTTCAGCCCGTCGGTGGTGCGGATGGTGCGGAAGCGCTCCTTCCGGCCGGTGAGTAGCTTGTGCACGTAAGACTGGTGGCTGACGTCCCAGACGAACTTGTCCCTCGGCGTCTCGAACACGCGATGCATCGCCAGCGTCAACTCCACCACGCCGAGGTTCGGGCCGAGGTGGCCGCCGTTCTTCGACAGGCCGTTGATCAATTCCTCGCGCAGTTCCTTCGCCAGTTTCTCGAGTTGCTTGACCGTCAACTTCTTGACGTGGGCAGGGTGGTCCACCATGTCGAGGTAGCGATTGGGTGTTTTGACTTTTGCCATGTTAAAATTCGACTGAGTCGTCGTCGACGAGTTCGTCTTCGCCGTCGGCGTTGGGTTGCAGTTTCTGTATTTTCAGCTCGGCTGCCTCGAGCTTGGCTTGGCAGCCCTTGGCTAGGCGCGTGCCTTCCTCGTAGCGCTCGAGCAGCCTCTCGAGAGGCAGATCGTCGCCCTCCATCTCCTTGACGATGTCTTCGAGTTTTTTCAGCCCCTCCTCAAAGGGTAACTCATCCGTTGGGTTGTCTTTTTTTTTCGCGGCCACGCGACCGGCAAGCTAAAGCAGCTTGGCCAAGCGGACAAGCGGTTAGGAGAGGACAGGTCGCACCACTTGGCCGTGCACGTCTGTCAGTCGGTGGTGGCGGCCTTGGAACTTGAAGGTCAACTGCTCGTGATCGATGCCGAGCAGATGCAGGATTGTGGCCTGAAAATCGTGCACATGCACCGGGTCGCGGGTGACGTTGTAGGCGAAGTCGTCCGTCTCGCCGTGGATGAAGCCCGGCTTCACCCCAGCCCCGGCCATCCAGACCGTGAAGGCGCGACCGTGGTGGTCGCGGCCGTACTTGGGCGAATCCACCTCGCCCTGCACGTACGGCGTGCGGCCGAATTCCCCGGCCCAAATCACCAACGTGTCCTCCAGCAAACCGCGCATCCGCAAATCCTGGATCAGCGCCCCGGAGGCCATGTCAGTGTCGTCGCACTGCATCCGCAATTGCTGAGACAAGCTGCCGTGCGTGTCCCAGCCAACATGGAACAACTGGATGAATCGCACGCCGCGCTCGGCCAGACGCCGCGCAAGGATGCAGTTCGCCGCGTACGTGCCGGGCGTGCGCGAATGTTTGCCATACAGGTCAAAAACATGATCTGGCTCGTCACTGAGA
>CALJHX010000009.1 GCA_937770485.1 uncultured Verrucomicrobiae bacterium
CCGATTTTGTTGCCGCGCAGGCCGAGGTAAACGAGCCGCTTCAGCTTGGCAATGTGCGCCATGCCGGCGTCGGTCACGAGCGTCTCGCCGATGGGCAGATGCTGGAGCCGAGGCAGCTTGGCCAAGTGCGCGAGCCCCACGTCGCCGACTTGGGTGCGGTAAAGGTTGAGCCACTCGAGCTTGGCCAAGCCGGTGAGGTGCGCAAGCCCCGCGTCGCCAATCTTGGTTTGCTCGAGCGAGAGGTCGGTGAGGTTCGCAAAACTGGCGACGAGTTTCAGTTGATCATCGGTGATCCTCGAGCGGTTGAGGCTGATCTCGGCGACCGCGCCGCCTTTCGTGAACACGCCGCCGCCAAGCGCCCGAAGTTTGTCGGCGTCATCGGCCTGAGCCGCCCAGGCAGTCAACAGCAGCAGCGCACTTGGCCCAGGCGAGGTTCATTTTTCCGTGCCAACGGCTTCGCGCAGTTCGGTGAAACCTTCGCGGGCCAGCCGCTTGGCCAGCCCCTTCAGGATGGCGCGCGTGATTTGCGGCCCCTCGTAAACCATGCCGGAATAAATCTGCAGCAGCGACGCGCCGGCGGTGATTTTCTCCCACGCATCGGCGGCGTCAAAAATACCGCCGACGCCGATGAGCGGCACGCGGCCACCCGACTGCCGGTAAAGGTGCCGGATGACTTCGGTGCTGCGCCTGGCCAGCGGGCGGCCGCTCAAGCCGCCAGTCTCGGCGTAAAGCCCGGACTCGGCGGGGCGCGCGATGGTGGTGTTGGTGGCGACAATGCCGGCGAGGTTGTGCGGCTCGACCAACTCGAGAATCTCGTCGAGCGCATCGAAGCCGAGGTCGGGCGCGACCTTGACGAGGATCGGCCGGTTGTCGTCGTTGGCCTCCTGCAACGCGGCGAGGATTTCCGCCAGCGCGGATTTGTCCTGCAACTGCCGGAGATTCGGCGTGTTCGGCGAGCTGACGTTGACGACAAAAAAGTCAGCGAGATTTTTCAGCAACTCAAACGAGTACCGGTAATCGGCGGGCGCATCGGCGAGCGGCGTGACTTTGGATTTGCCGAGGTTGACGCCGACCGGGTGGCTTGGCCAGGCGCCGGAGTCGTGCCAGTCGCGCAGCCGCCCAGCCATCGCGTCCGCGCCGGGATTGTTGAAGCCCATGCGGTTGATGAGCGCCTCGTCCTCGACCACGCGGAACATTCGCGGCTGCGGATTGCCTGGCTGCCCGCGCTGCGTGACGCCGCCCAACTCGCTGAAGCCAAGGCCCAGCGCGGCCCACACCGGCACCGCCGTTCCTCCCTTGTCCATGCCGGCGGCGAGGCCGACCGGGTTGGGGAATTTCAGCCCGAATAGCTCGACCGGCAGTTTCGGGCCGCGCAAGAAACACCCGGCCAAGCCCAGCGCCCAGCGGCGTCGGGCCGCCCAGGCGAGCTGGCCGATGACGAGATTGTGCGCCTCCTCCGGGTCGCGATTGAAAAAGTTCGGTCGAACGAACGTCTTGTAAAGCCAAGACACGGGCGGATTGTCAGGCGCAGCAGCCGAGGCGTCGAGCATCGACTTGGCGATACTCAAAACGGCTGGTAGCCGGCGGGAAAGCGGCGAATCTGCCACTGCGTCTCATACGCCTGCCACTCGTCCCAGCCCAGTTCGCCCAGCAGGCGGATGCGTTTTTTGTGCAGCTTTTTATCGTGCGGACTGCGCTTGATTTTTTCGTTGAGCAGCTTGAGCGCGGTGGCGAGCCGGTCGTGGCGGTTTTCGCGCCGGATGTGCAGCAGCACGAACTTGTCGTCGGTCGTCTCCGCCCATTTTTGCAACTCGGCGAAGTTGGCCTCAAACTGCCCGTCGAGTGCCTTGACCTTGGCCTTGGTTTCATCCGTGCCGGCGTTTTCGCCTTCTCGCAACTGGGTGTCGAGGTAGGCCAGGGCGCGTCCTTTTCGATAGAGCGCGTCCGTCATCGTGTTGAGTTTTTTGTCGAGCTTAGCCCGCTTGGCCTTGGCCTCGTCGTCGTCCGGCTTGAGCTTGACGCCGTAATGGCTGGCCAAGGCTCCGGTGTCGATTTGCGCGATGATAGTGTCGGCGGCAGCCGTTATTTTCTCGAGGTTTTTTTTGCGGCCGGCCTCGCTGTCGAGCCGCTTGAGCTGCTCGACCAGCACCGGCATGTGGTTCGGCGTCTCGTCAAGGATCGCCTTGGCCAAGCGGTCAAAATCCTCGCCCTTCTTGTCGCCGTGCAGCTTGGCCAAGCGCGCCACTTTCAGGTCACGGACGGCTTCCGCCAGTTTCTCCTGCTCGGTTTTTTTGTCCTTCTTTTCGTCGGCACCGGTTTTCTTTTTGTCGGCCTTGGCCAGGGCAACCCGCAGGGTGACGGGGTAACCGCCCGGCTTTTTGCCGGGGCCGATGAGGTTGCTGTCGCCCTGGCCGTAGTGGATCGAGCCGAGCAGCAAATCGCCGGGCGCGGCGGTGCCGGGCAACGGCTTGGGCTGGGCGATGTAGAGCCGCGCCTGGTTGCCACGGGCCAGGGTGCGCGAGCCGAAACTGCCCCCGCCGGTCAGCGCGTTGTCGGGGTCGCTGTGGAACTTGAGCGCCACCGGCTTGGCCAATTTGTGGTCGAGGTTTAGCGGCATGTCCTTGAGTTTTTTGAGGTGGTCGAGCTGGTGGTTTCGCGCGTGAAACTTCAGCACATAATCGCCCTTGGCCAAACTTACCGAGCTTTTGCTACCGCTCGAACCGGCGGCGATAAGGCGCTTGGACTTGTCGTAGAGCATCCAGATGAGCGACTCCCACGATTCCTGGAATTGATCCTCCAGCGCGAGCGCCGGGCGCGGCGTGACGGTGGTCTTGGCGCTGAGGTTGAATTTGTAGGTCAGCTCGGCCTCGAAGATGCGGCGGTTGTCGGGGAGGGCGTCGCGAGCGTCGGTGAGCGGGCGGGTCTTGAATTCGCTTGGGCGGATCGATTTGCGCAGCGTGCCGAAGCTGCCGCTTGGCGAGAGGGCTTCATTGCCAAGCGGCGCTGCAACATCCACTTGCGACACGAGCTTCGCCGCGTCGATGTGCAGCCGGCGACTGTCGGGCACGATGCCGTGAAAGGCGATGTCCACCGTGCAGCCGGTTTTGCCGAGGCTCGACCAGTACTGCGCGATGGCGACCTCTAGTGTGCGTCCGCCGGTGACGGCGAAGCTGCGGATCTCCGTGTCGCGCTCGCGGATGGTGATGTACTGCCGCGTGCCGCTCTCGCTGAACGATTGCCCCGGCACCTGCTGAACGACCTGCATCACGATCCGGCGCGAACCGGCCTGTTCGCCGGTGCGGAACACCACGTCGGCCCAGGTCGCCCCCGGCGGCACGACGAGGAAGCGGCGCTCGATCTGTCCCGGTGCGAGCGTGAGAGCCTCGGTCCATTGAACCGGTTTGCCCGTGTCAACCGTCTCCGGCTTGAGCACGGTGATCGGCACGCGAAAGACGGCGCCGCGCTCCGGGTGATCGGCGTCGTGGCCGACGACCTCGGCGTAGTGCATGCCGCTGATCAGCGACTGCGGGTTGACCTCGACGCCGAAGCTGCGCCCGCCGTGCATCAGCACCATGTGGCCGGGATGCCCGACCCACGAGGCGTCGCACTCAAGGTTGATGCGCATCTCAAAAGCGACCTTCCCGGCGTTGTCGGCGTCCTCGTGAAACACCGGCGCGATGGCGATGGTCGAGGCAACCGGCTGGCCGGTGTTGAACGGCTCGCGCAAATAAATGCCCCGCCCGCCCTGCGAACGGTTGGTGACCTCGAACCGCAGGTCGTGATCCTTCGCGTCCCGGTTGGCTTCGAGGTAGGCGAACGCCTTGTCCACCTGCAACAAGCCCCGGCCCTGGGCGAAGCGCCCGACGTTGGGGATTTCCTTCGCGGTATTCTCGATGGCGCGGCGGATCCGGTGCGGCGTCCACTCGATCTCCTGCTGTTTCAGGCCGGACAAGAGCAGCGCGATACCGCCGCACGCGTTGGGCGACGACATGGAGGTGCCGTTCATCTGCATATTGCCCTGCAGCGTCCAGTTCGAGACGGGCGCGATCGCCCCGCCGGGCGCGCTGAAATCGACGCCGAGATTTCCGTCGAACGTCGGCCCGCGCGACGACCACGTGTACTGGATGGCCGGCAGCGGCTCCCGCAGCGAATACTGTGCCTCCATCATCACCGGCGAGACATAGGCGCCGATGCCGAAGAGCGCGGAGGTCGTGCCACCGGGCGAGCCAACTGTCGACAGCGCCGGCCCGTTATTACCCGCGCTGGCCACAAAAATGACGTTGTGCTTGTTGACGATCTCCGAGTAAAGCGCGGCGAGCCGGCCGTCGTTAGGATCCTGTGATGGGCCACCATAGCTCATATTGATAAGCTGGCAGTTGTTCTCCAGCACAGCGATCAGCCCGCGCACCTCGCCGGTGCCCATCGACGAGCTGCCCATGCGGCGGTCGCCGATTTTGACCGACACAATCTGCGCCCCGGGGGCGAGTCCGTTAAGTTCCGGTTGGCCCGGGTAATTCGCCGCAACAATGCCGGCCACATGCGTCCCATGCGCGCCGACATCGGTGACGATCGAGAGCGTGTCGCCGTCGTCGTAAATGTTCAGCGCGAAGTTCATCATGGCCCGCTTGCCGAACGACGCCCACTGGCGCTCGGCGCGGAAACGGGTCATCAGCTTCTCGTCGGTGAGGTCGCCGTCCTCGTCGGTGTCCACCACGGCGCGCCACGCCTTGCCGTCGTTAAAGACAACACAATCGTAAACCGGGCCAGGATCGTCGTAATCCTTTTGCAGCGCCTCGAGCAGGTCGATGCGCGCCTGCAATTCGCCGCGCTCCTTTTTCTTGTCGCCTTTCGGGGTGGAGTTGGCCTCGTCGAAATCGGTAAGCTTGGCCTGCAAGCCGGCCATGCGCTCGCGCTGCTGTTTATCCCACTCTTTTTTACGCTCACGCTTGAGGCGGCTGACCAGGCTGCCGGGGAACAACTCGTACGCCGCCTTGATGCCAATGCGCCATTTGCCGCCGGGGTTTTGCCAGTCGCCGGCGAGCTTGAGCGTGCGGCCGGTGAGACCGGTCAGCGTGCCGTCCTTGGCTTCGCGCTCGGCGGAAGTGTCCACATCGCCGCTGCCGGAGCCATCCACAACATCGACGATCTTCGGCCGCCCGTCGCTGGTCTCCCGCAGGCCGGGCGCGCCGGGATCGACGCCGGTGTCAAAGATCGCAACTGTGATGCCGCGGCCGTCGTAAGTGGGGTGTTCCTTGAGATAGTCCAGCGCGCCGGTCTCGGCCTTGGGCAGGATGCCTTGGAGCGGAAACGGCTTGGCGCTTGGCGGCGCGGCTGCGGGCGGTTGCGCTTGGCCAAGCGCGACGATGGCCAAGCCGGTCAGGATTGATCGATTCATAAAAATGCGGACGGAGCTTGGCCAAACCGGCAGCGGCCGCCAAGGCCTAATTAGCCCCCGACCTAGGGCTGCTGCAATTTCGGTTTGTCGCCGCTCCGTCGGGGCGACAGACTGGTGGCGCTCATGGAAAACCCGGAGGTTTTTATTTATCTGCTTGTCGGCGTTGCGCTGGGAGGGGTGATCGGGTGGCTGATTGGCTCGCGCAAAGGGGCCCGGGCCGAGGCCGAAAGCCAGGCGACCGAACAGCGCTTCAAGGATCACCGGAGGCAATCCGAGGAACAACACGCGGCGCTCAGGGAGTCGTTTAAGATTCTCAGTGTCGACGCGCTGAAGGAGGCCCAGCCGGAACTGGTGCGCCTGGCCGGCGAGACGCTTGGCAAGCTGCACGAGAGCGCCAAGGGCGAACTGAACACCAGCAAGGAAGCCGTGGCCAAGCTGGTCGCGCCACTCACTCAACACCTCGCGACGTACCAGCAGCGGTTAAGCGAGAGCGAAAAAAGCCGCAACACCCAGTTGGGCGCGCTGCGCGAACAACTCAGCACCCTCAGTGAGAACAGTAAGTCGCTCTCAAGTGAGACGGAGCAGTTACGGATGATCCTCAACTCCAGCCAGGCGCGCGGCAAGTGGGGCGAGGAGACGCTGCGCCGAGTCGTCGAAGCCGCCGGGCTGAGCAGCCACTGCGATTTTAGCGAGCAAACCGGTTCCGCCGAGGGCCGGCCGGACATGATCGTGCATCTGCCGGAGGGACGCCACATCGTCGTCGACGCCAAGTCGCCGGACCTGTCGTTCCTCAACGATCTCGAGTCGGGAGACGCAGCGCAGCGCAAAACAGCCATCGAGCAGCACGGCAAAAAAATGCGTGAAACCATCAAGGCGCTGGCCGACCGAAACTACCCGCAACATATCGACGGAGCGCTCGATTGCGTGGTGATGTTCGTGCCGGCCGAGTCGCTCTTCAGCGTCGCGCTCGAGGGCGATCCCGACCTGATCGTGTGGGCGGCCGCGCGCCGCATCACGATTGCCACGCCGGCGTCACTGATCGCGCTGCTGCGCTCCGTGAGCGTAAGTTGGCAGTACCATTCGCAGTCAGAAAATGCCCGGACCATCGCCGAGGCGGCGCAACAACTGTACAAGCGACTCGGCACATTCCTTGGGCACTTCGACAAAATCCGCACCGGCCTAGAGCGGGCAAATAAGGCGTACAACGCAGCCGTTGGCAGCTACGAAAGTTCGGTCAAGCCAAGCGGCGAGCGCGTCAATAAACTGCAGACCGGTGAGACCGAGGGGAAGGAACTCCCCACCGTCGAGCCGGTGGCGGAGGTTCTCCGAACCCTCCCCGCCCCGGCCGAGGGCGAAACAGACCAAGCCGAATCGGCCTGAGCTTGGCCAAGCTCACTACTCACTGCCCACTTCATCATGATCCGGCACCGCCGGGAGGCCGAGCGCCATGAAGAAAGGCACGACGAGAAACGCTGCGCCGACCCAGAAAGGCATCGAGCTGTCGAATTTCCAGTAGAGCAAGCCACCTATGATCGGGCCGAGGGCTCGGCTCAGCGAGCCAAGCGAACGGAACACACCCAGCGACAGGCCCTGCCTATCTCCTGGCGTGTAGCGCGACACGAGCGAGTTGAGCGACGGCATGGTCATCCCGCTGCCTGCGGTCATGAGGAGCAGTCCGCCGTAAAGCACGCCGATGCTTGTCGCGTTGCCGATGATGAGAAAACCGGGCAGCGTGCAGCAGACACCGGCCAATGCCGTTCGGCGCTCGCCCACGCGCTTGATGAGTTGCCGCGCCACACCGCCCTGGAAAAAAATCAGCGACATGCCGATGAAAACAAACATCCACGCGATATCCACCGGCTTGAAGCCAAGCTTCTCGGTCGCGAAAAAGGTGATGGTGAACTCAACCGACGAGAACGCGCACCAGTAGGCGAAGTACATGAGGTTGGTGCGGGCGACGCCCGGCAGGTTGATGCGCTTGAGCTGGGCGAACGGGTTGAAGCCGCGCTTGGCCAGGTGCTGTTCGCGTTTCTCCGGCGGCAAACTCTCGGAGAGCAGGAAGATGACGAGCAGCCAGTTCACGCCGGCGATGGCCAAGGCGATGATCGCCGGGCCGGAGAAGGGATGCAGCGCCAGCCCGGCCACGGCCTTGTCCGGCTCGACCAGTTGCCAACTGAAGGCGAACCCGCCGATCGCCGGGCCAAGAATGAAGCCCAAGCCTAGCGCGACGCCGATAATGATCATACCTGAGGCGCGGTTTTTGCCGGTGGTGATGTCGGCCGCGACGGCGGAGGCGGTGGAGATGTTCCCGGCCATGATGCCACCAAGCGCACGACCCAGCACGAGCAGGGCAAAGCTCCCGGCGAACACCCAGATCAGGTTCGCCAGCACGATGCCGCCAAGCGTGAAAATGAGCGTAGGCCGGCGACCGTGTCTGTCCGAGTACGCCCCCCAGATCGGCGCGAAGACGAATTGCAAAAAACCGTACAGCGAGCCGACCACGCCACCGAACAGAGTTGCCACAGCGTTGGTGTCGCCCCCGGCGAACTGATCCAACCAGGCGACTAGCGAGCCAATCAAGCTCTCCTTCCCATCCAGCTTGAGGTAGTAATCGAGCATTTCCGGGAAGAGCGGGAAAATGATCGAGAACCCGACCACGTCGATAAACACGGTCAGGAACACAATGAGCAGGGTGGGCTTCTTCATCCGTTAAAACCACGCACCAATACGTGCCGGCGTCGCGGGCCGCGCAGTCTAGGGAAGCCAGTTCACATTACAACGCCTTTCACCCCGCCGTCGTTGCGCTCAATAAAAGCCATTGCGCGGGCTTGGCGGGGGTCGTAAGTTTTCCTTAAATCAATGTGTGCTCTTCTCAAGGAACGAATCCCCTGGCTGATGGCCGTTGGGTTTGTTGTTCAATTCCGGCCAAGCGGCGACGGTCACGTTCGAGGCGGATGTGCGGCCTATTCTCAAGGCGCATTGTTTCCACTGCCACGGCGAGGACGGCTCGGCCAAGGGCGGGCTCGACGTGCGCCTGCGCAAGCTGCTGCTCAAAGGCGGAAAACACGGCCCGGCCATCGTGCCGGGCCAAGCGGAGAAGAGCCTGTTCTACACAAAAATCCGCGACGGCGAGATGCCCAAGGAGCAAGCCAAGCTGCCGGCGGCACAGATCGAGACCCTCCGCCGATGGATTGAGCAGGGGGCCGAGACAGCCCGCCCCGAGCCGGACAGTCCCGACGAATGGATCACCGAGGAGGAGCGCCGTTTCTGGGCGTTTCAGCCGATCAAAAATCCGCCCGTGCCCAGCGGCACGGCCAATCCGATCGACGCCTTCCTGCTGCGCCGACTGAATGCCGACGGACTTGGTTTCTCGCCGAAGGCCGGCAAACGCACGCTCATCCGGCGCGCGACGTTCGACCTCACCGGACTGCCGCCCACCCCGGAAGAGATCGCGAAATTTCTCGCCGACGAAACACCGCAAGCCTACGACCAGCTAATCGATCGCCTGCTGGCTTCGCCAAATTACGGCGAGCGCTGGGGACGCCACTGGCTCGACGTCGCCGGTTACGCCGACTCGGAGGGCTACACCGAGAGCGACGCCGAGCGGGGCTGGGCATGGCGCTATCGCGACTACGTCGTCCGCGCGCTCAACGACGACATGCCGTGGGATCGGTTTATCCGCGAACAACTCGCCGGCGATGAAATGGTTCCGCCGCCGTACACCGGCCTGAATCCGGAACAAGTCGACAAGCTCACCGCGACCGGTTTTCTGCGGATGGCACCCGACGGCACCGGCTCCGGCGCAAACACCGCCGCAGCCCAAAACCAAGTCATGACCGAGACGCTCAAGATCGTCTCCACATCGCTCATGGGCATGACCGTTGGGTGCGCGCAGTGCCACGATCATCGTTACGACCCGATCCTGCAGTCGGACTACTACAAGTTGCGAGCCGTCTTCGAGCCGGCGCTTGACCCGGCAAACTGGCGCATGCCGCAGAGCCGGCAGATCTCCCTCTTCACCGAGGCCGACCGGAAGCAGTGCGCCGACATCGAGGTCGAGGCGAAGAAACTCGATGCCAAACGGCAGGCCAAGGTCGATTTCTTCATTGAGCGCACGCTGGAATGGAAGCTGCGCAAGGCGCCGGAGGAACTGCGTGAGCCGTTGCGGGTCGCCTACAAGACGCCGACAGGCAAACGCACCGACGAGCACAAGGTGCTTTTGGACAACCACCCAAGCGTGCGGCAGATCAGCCCCGGTTCGCTGTACCTTTACGATCGCGAATTCAACGACGAGATCGCCAAGCTCAACGCTGAGCGCAAAAAACTCACCGACAACAAAGACGCCGATAACGCCGAGGCACTCAAGAAGCTCGACGGGCAAATCCAGTATTTTCGCGATAGCCTGACCAAGGTGGTACTCGACGCCATGGCCAAAAAGGCTGCCGACGTCCGCGCCACCAAGCCGGAGGAGCCGTTCATCCGGGCGCTGACCGAGCAGGCGGGCAAAGTGCCGGTCACGCACCTTTTTTTCCGGGGCGACCACGGCCAGCCCAAGGCCGCCGTGAAACCGGCCGACCTGAGCGTGGTGGCGCTGAATAAAAACCCGATCCCCGAGAACGATGGCAGGCGACCCTCGACCGGGCGACGGCTGGCCTTGGCCAAGCGCCTGACCGACGGGACGCATCCGCTCACGGGCCGGGTGCTCGTCAACCGCTTTTGGCTGCACCACTTCGGCCGCGGCCTGGTCGATACACCGGGTGACTTCGGCAAACTGGGCGAGAAGCCAAGCCACCCCGAACTGCTCGACTGGCTCGCCAGCGACTTCATGAAAAACGGCTGGCGGCTCAAGCGCCTGCATCGGCTCATCATGACCAGCCAGGCTTACCGCCAAACTTCGCGCCGCTTGGCCAAGCTCGACGAACTCGACCCCGACAACCGGCTACTCGGCCGCATGAGCGTCCGCCGGCTCGAGGCCGAGACCCTCCGCGACTCGATTCTCTTCGTGAGCGGCCAGTGGAACCCACGCATGTTCGGCAAACCGGTGTCGGTGAAGGAGGACGAGGTGGGCCAGATCGTCGTCGGCGTGAGCACCAACGACAGTTCCAATCGGCCAACGGGAAAAACCATCTCGCTGGGTGCCGAGGAAAACCGCCGCAGCCTCTACGTGGAGGTGCGCCGCTCGAAGGTGCTTTCGTTTGTCGATGCATTTGACGCCCCGTCGATGGAGCCAAACTGCACCAAGCGGACTATCTCCACCGTGGCGCCGCAGGCGTTGATGCTGATGAACAACAACTTCGTCATCAGCGAAAGCCGGTCGATGGCCGGCCGGCTCCAGCACTTCGCCAAGGGCAGCCTCGACACGCAGCTTGGTTTGGCTTGGGAAACCACGCTTGGCCAAGCGCCCAGTGCCGGCGAGCTGGCCCAGTCGGCGGCGTTCGTTGAAAAACAAACCGCCTTGTTCAAGACCCAAAAAGAGAAGCAACCCGACCTCGCCGCCTTGGCCAATTACTGTCAGGCGCTGCTTAGCTCCAACGCCTTCATTTATGTCGATTGACGAGTCACAGCTTCAATCGAGTCGCCGGCATTTCCTTGCGAGGAACGCGATGGGCATCGGCGGGGTGGCGCTGACCTGGCTGCTGCAACGGGAGGGGCTGTTGGCCAAGCCGGTCAAGCCGGAGTTCGCGGCCCACGACCTCCTGCCCAAGCGACCTCCCCACGAGCCTCGGGCCAAGGCGATGATCTCGCTCTTCATGCAGGGTGGGCCAAGCCAGATGGATCTGTGCGACCCCAAGCCGATGCTCGACGAGTGGGCTGGCAGGGATATCCCGGTGAAACTCAAGTACGACGACGCAGCCGGGGCCAGCGCCCAGGTGCTGCCCAGTTCCTGGAAATTCAACAGGCACGGACAAAGCGGCATGGACTTCTCGGAACTGCTGCCCGGCTTCGGCGAGATTGCCGATGAGCTTTGCCTCATCCGCAGCATGCACACCGGCGTAAACAATCACGGCCAGTCCATCCACGCCCTCAACAGCGGCCGCACCGTGAGCGGCCGGCCATCGCTGGGCAGTTGGCTCACCTACGGCCTCGGCACCGAGAGCCAGAACCTGCCGGCCTACCTCGTGCTGCGCGACCCCGCCAGCCTACCGGTCGAGGGGACGTGGAACTGGTCGGCCGGCTGGCTGCCGGGCCTGTATCAGGGCACCGTGGTGAGGGCGCGCGAGCCGCGCATCCTGAACCTCGAGGCCCCGGCAAATCTGCGCGGCGGCGGCCAGCGCAACTACCTCGACTTCCTCGGCAACCTCAACCGCAAACACAGCGCGTCGCACCCAGGCGAGCTGGATCTCGAGGCGCGCATTGCCAGCTTCGAGCTGGCCGCCCGCATGCAGACCTCCGCGTCCGACGCGATGGATATCTCCGGCGAAAATGCGGCGACAAAAAAACTGTACGGCATCGATGAAGACGCGACGAAGGAGTACGGCACACGCTGCCTCATCGCGCGACGGCTCGTCGAGCGCGGTGTGCGATTTGTGCACGTGTTGACCGGGAACCAGTTTTGGGATCACCACCACGGCATCAAGGGCTCGCTGCCCAAGGCCTGCAAAAAAACAGACCGGCCCATCGCCGGGCTGGTGAAGGACCTCAAGCGGCTTGGCCTGCTCGACAGCACGGTCGTGCACTGGGGCGGCGAGATGGGGCGGCTGCCGGTGGTCCAGAACACGAGAAATGCCGGGCGCGACCACAACACCTACGGCTTCAGCATGTGGCTCGCCGGCGGCGGCTTCAAGGCCGGACACATTCACGGCGAGACCGACGAGTGGGGCCATCGCTCCGTGCGGGACAAGGTGAACCATTACGATTATCACGCCACGCTGCTGCAACTGTTCGGTCTCGACCATAACCATCTCAAATACAAGCGGGGCGGCCGGGTGCAGAGCCTCATCGACGGCCAACCGGCCCGCGTGGTGGAGGAACTGCTGGCATGAACAACCCGGGCGAAGCCTTCAACCGCCGCCAGTTTCTCCGGCACAACACGATGGGCATCGGCGGCCTGTCGCTGGGCTGGCTGCTGAACCGCGACAAATTGCTCGCCACTCCGCCGGCGGTTCCGCGTGGAGAACAGTCGTTCGACCTCACGCCAAAACAGCCGCACCACACTCCGAAGGCGAAGGCGATGATTTCGCTCTTCATGCACGGCGGCCCGAGCCACATGGATCTCACCGATCCCAAGCCGGAACTGACGCGTCTCGACGGCAAGGAGTACAGCGGCGACGTGCATTACAGCTTCGCCAACGAAGCCAGCCGCAACCTGTTCGGCAGCCCGTGGAAATTCAAGAAACACGGCCAGTGCGGGATGGATTTCAGCGAGTTGCTGCCGCACACGGCCGGCATCGCCGATGACCTTTGCATGATCCGCAGCATGCACACCGGACACAACGGCCACGAGGTCTCCATCCGCTACATGAACGCCGGCATCCCAGCCGTGCTGGGCCGGCCGAGCCTCGGCGCCTGGCTGACATACGCGCTTGGCAGCGTGACGGACGAGTTGCCGGCCTACATGGTGTTGTCCGACCCCGGCGGTCACCCGGTCGATGGCGTGCACAACTGGACCAACGGCTTCCTGCCAAGCCTGTATCAAGGCACGGTGTTGCGCGCGAAGGAGCCTCGAATATTCAACCTCAACGCGCCGGCCCACCTGAAGGGCGACGTCCAGCGCAACTACCTTGACTTCCTCGGTCAACTCAACCAAGCCCACTTGGCCAAGCGCCCCGGAGAACACTCGCTCGACGCGCGCATCGACAGTTACGAATTGGCTGCCCGGATGCAGACTGCAGCCACGGAGGCGCTCGATATCAGCGGCGAAAGCGCGACGACGAAAAAACTGTACGGCATCGATCAGGATGCCACCCGTGAATACGGCACGCGCTGCCTGATCGCACGGCGGCTTGTCGAGTACGGCGTACGGTTCGTGCAATTGTTCCTCAACGGCCAACCGTGGGATAATCACCAAAACATCCATGGCGCCCTCCCCGGCATTTGCCGCCGCACCGATCAGCCGGCCGCCGCACTCGTAACCGACCTCAAGCAGCGCGGACTGCTCGACTCGACCGTGGTGCATTGGGGCGGCGAAATCGGCCGCCTGCCGGTGGTGCAGTCCCGCTCCAAGCCGGGACGCGACCATAACGGCCAGGGATTCAGCACCTGGCTTGCCGGCGGCGGATTCAAGCCGGGAACCATTTACGGCGAAACCGACGAGGTGGGCCACCGGGCCGTGGTCAACAAAGTCACGGCCAACGACTACCAGGCGACACTGCTGCACCTGTTCGGCCTAGACCACAACGGGATGGTCTATCACCACAACGGCCAACAGAAAAAGCTGACCGCCGGCCGGCCGGCCCGCGTTGTGACAGATATTTTGGCTTAGCCTTGGCCAAGCGCCCGGGCGTAGGCGGCCTTGAGTTGCTCGACCGACTTTTCCCAATTGAGCTGCGTGTGAAACCGCTCGTGGCCAAGGCGGCCCATCCGCTCGCATTCGCCGGGATCGTCAAGCGTCTCGGCAATCGCTTGGCCAAGTGCTTGAGCGGAGTTCTCCGCCACATAGCACGCGGCATCGCCGGCCGAGAAACGTCCCTCCTTCAGGTCGAACATCACCTGCGGCTTAGCGAAAGTCATGTACTCGAGCACTTTGTTCATCGTGCAGTGATCGTTGTACGGGTTGATCGGGTCGCTCGATACGCCGAGATCCATCGTCCGCAGTGTGGTGAATAAAAACTCATTCGACACGCGGCCGGGCAGATCGACAAATTCGCCCAAGACCAAGCTCGTCGCAAAGCGCGACCAAGGTTGTCGTGCTCCGGCCCGGAGCCCATCAGTAAAAACTGGATGTCGTCCCGACCCTGCTCGCGCACCAAGAAATCCGCCGCCTCGATGATGTAGCGCACGCCGTCGGCGTTGCCCATCACGCCGACGTAGCCGACGAGATGCTTGCGTCCCTTTTTTCAGCGAGGTATCCGGTTCTGACGCTCGTGTCGGCGATCTTCGGCGCGGTGCGAACGACGTACACATCGTCCGGCGACTGGCCGCCGCGCCCAATGGCGATGTCGCGCACCGACTCGTTCGTGGCGATCACCACGTCGGCGAAAAAAGTGCGTGGCCCATTCCGCCGCGCGCACGGCCCAATACAGCAGCCCGCGTTTGCCGAACTTGGCCTCGAACATCTCCGGGCAAACGTCGTGCACGTCGTAAATAATCCGCGTGCCGACAAGCTTGTACGGCGCAGCGACGAGAAACAACAAGTCGGGCGGATTGCAAAGATGCACGACATCGAAGCGGTGCCGCCGCCAGGCCTTCCAAATCAGCTTGAACTCGCCCCAGAGCGCCGAGCTGTACTCGCGCAAAAAACCGCCGATCGCGCCGGCCTCCTCACTGATCCAGTGCCGGTAAACCTGAATGCCGTCGATGACCTCCTCCGATTCGGTGAAGCCGCGCATTTGCGGGCAGATGACGACCACCTCGTAGCCGGCGTCGCGCAGCGCACACGATTCCTGCCATACGCGGCGGTCGAGCGGCACCGGCAGGTTCTCGACAATGATGCAGACGCAGGGCTTCTCTTTGCTCACCAGCAAAATCCTTCGTAATGGCCCGGCAAGTCGCGCAGCTCCGGCCAGCCGTTGACGTCGAGCAGCGTGTGTTCGGTTGTGATGAGCGGCCGGAGCGTCTCGATGTCGACACACTTTTGCGCCGCGATCACCAGCCCCTCCCGGCCAAGCGCGGTGGCCAAGTCATCAGTCAGCAGCGAGGCCAGATGCGGCATTTTCTCGTCGATCACCCGCTTGTTGGTGCCTATGAGCTTGGCCAGGTTTAGCTGCGGATCGTAAATACTCAGCTCGAATCCGCGCCCAAGCAAGTGCTGGGCAACCTCGACCATCGGGCTTTCGCGCAGGTCGTCCGTGTCGCTTTTGAACGACAGACCTAGCAGCGTCACGCGCCCCTTGGCCAAGTGCTTGGTTTGCTCGATGAGCTTGGCCAAGTGCGCCTCGTTGCTGGGCAACAGGCTGTCGATCAACGGCAACTCCACGCCGCCGCGTCGGCCTTCGTGCGCCAGTGCGCGGACGTCCTTGGGCAGGCACGAGCCGCCGAACGGGTTCCCGGGCCGCAGGTAGTACGGCGACAAGTTGAGGCGCGTGTCCTGGCAGAGCAGCCGCATCACCGACTGCGAATCGACGCCCATGCTTTTGCCGATGCGGCCGATCTCGTTGGCAAACGTCACCTTCGTCGCGTGGAAGGCGTTGCAGGCGTACTTGACCATCTCGGCGCTAGGCCAGTTCACCGACGGGGCGTCACCACCGAAAAGCGCTGACAACTCACCCGGGAATGCCGAGCCGTCGTGCGTGCCGACGACGGCCAGCGACGGATCGTCGAAGTCCGCCACCGCCGTGCCTTCGCGCAAAAATTCCGGATAAAAAAACAGGCGCAACTTGCCCGACTCAAGCAGGTCGGGGAGCAGCTCGTCGGCGATTTTCTGGGTGCTGCCGGGGAGCATCGTACTGCGCAGGACGAGGTCGTGCGACTCGCCGGAAGCACGCACCGCATCGGCGATCTGCCCGACGACCTGCCGGACGTATTGTAGATTGAGCTCGCCGCTCTCGGCCGACGGCGTGCCGACGCAGACGAGCGACACCCCGGTCGCGGCGATGGCTTCCTCGTGATTTCGCGTGGCGGAGAGGAGGCCATTTTTCGCCGCGGTGGCAAGAAGATCACCCAGCCCCGGCTCGACGATAGGCGACACGCCGCTGGCCAGCAACTCGACTTTTTCGGCCTGCACATCGACGCCCACCACGGTGTGTCCCTCCTTGGTGAGACACCCGGCAGTGACTGCGCCAACATAGCCAAGACCGAAAATTGAGACCCTCATTTTAGGCGCGGCAGACTAGGAGTCACCCGCGCGGAACGCAAGGCCAAGACTTGAATCTTGAAACTGAAAACTTGAAACTAGTCACCCTGTGTGACTCTGTGTCGGCTGGAACGAGGCTTAGGCATGATAACTTTTTTAAAGGGAACCCTCACAGACGCACTGCCGACGCAGGCGGTGGTCGACGTCAACGGCATCGGGTACGAGGTGCTGATCCCGTTGTCGTCGTTCGAGAAGCTGCCGGGGCTTGGCCAAGCGGTGACGCTCAAGACGCAGCTCGTCGTGCGCGAGGATTCGCAGACGCTGTACGGCTTCGCGACGGACGCCGAGCGTGAGTTGTTCAAGATGATCCAGGGCGTAAGCGGCATCGGGCCGAGGCTCGCGCTCAACGTCCTGAGCGGCATGAATGTGACATCATTCAAGGGCGCGATCGGCGACGGCGACGTGAAGCGGCTCTCGAGCATCAACGGAATCGGCAAAAAAACTGCCGAGAGAATGGTGCTCGAGTTGAAAGACAAAGTTGGCATGGCGGGCGGCGCTGCAACGGCGACTGGCCAAGCGGCGACGACGCAGGACAAGACCATCGCCGATGCCGAGGCGGCGCTCGAGGCGCTGGGCACCAAGCCGGCCGAGGCTCAAAAGGCCGCCCAAGCGGCCCAAGCGATGCTCGGCCCGCAGGCGTCTGTCGAGGAGCTGGTCCGCGCCGCGCTAAAGGGCAGAGGATAAAACGCAGTTGGACACGCAGGTTGTCATCCCGAACGAGGCAGGGCTTGGCCAACGGCTGGCAGCCCGGATGTTTTACTTGTTGCTGCGGATGCTACGCTTCACGTGGCGCGTTAATTTTTCAGATCCGCACGGGATGATGGAGGCCGGTCGCGACCGGCCATTCATCGTCTGCGCATGGCACAACCGTCTGGCCTACGCGATGATTGCCATTCGGGAAGACATCCAGCCGAAAACCGGGCGGCGGATGGCGGCGATGGTGAGCGCCAGCAGGGATGGGGCGTTTCTCGTGGAGATTTTGCGCGCGTTTGACGTTGAGCCGGTACGCGGATCGACCAGCCGGAGAGGCCGTCAGGCGCTGCTTGAATTGTCGCGGCAAGTGAAGGCAGGGCTGCACTTGGGCATCACACCCGATGGCCCGCGAGGCCCGTGCTACGAAATACAGGACGGTATCCTGTCACTGGCCCAGTTGACCGGCCTGCCGATCGTTCCGCTGGGTTGCCAAGCCAGACGCAAGGTGCGCTTCAAAAGCTGGGACCGGTTTCAGCTGCCGTGGCCGTTGACGCGCTGCGACGTGGCATTTGGCGAGCCGCTCGAGGTGCCCCGTAAGGCCACCGACGAGCAGCGAAACGCGTTGAAGGATGATCTGAAACGCCGAATGATGGAGATCAATCCTGAGTAATTGGCGATGCCGCAAGGTTGCACAATCCCGAAAACCGGATATAATCAAGCGCCGTGAATGCCGGTTCGTTGGAAGGTGCGCTGCGCCTGCAAAAGCTTCTTGTTTTCAGCATCATCTCGCTGCTTGTACTCGTTTTAGGGTACACGCTGGCTGATGACGCTTTTTTCGCCGCGTTCGCCTTTGGTGGACTGGCTTGGCTGATGTTGATGCCGTACCACGCGAATCTGTCGGTGGTCTGCGCGGTGGCGACGTTTTCCACGGCGCTGATCATGCCGTTTTTTCCCGGCCGGCCGTTTATTTGGGAAGCGGCAGCGCTGCTGGGCTGGACCGGCTGCGTGCTGGTTTTTTCATTTCGGCAATATCGGGACGAAATGTGGGACTCCATTTTAGAACACAAATGGATGCTGCTCGGCGTGGCCGGCTATTGCGGCGTGCTGGTGTTTACGATGATAGAGCGCGGCGTCGGCTTTCGCACGATGGGCGGCTCGCAGATGGGCGGGCGGTTTTATTTTCAGCAGCTCACCTGTGCCATCTTTCCGCTGCTGTTCATAATGGTGCGCCTGAAGGAGGGGCAGATCCGGAAGCTGTTCATCATCCAGTGCGCGCTCTCGGCAACTTGGGTGATCTCGGACGTGATTTACTCCAACGCTCCCGGCCTATTCAACATCCTGTTTTTCCTCGAGGTACCCGGCGATGCACGTAACTTTGAAATGGAACGCATGAAGATGGGCATCAATCGCTACCAGTCGCTGGCTTTCGTGAGTATCGGTTTTCTGTGGCTGTTGCTCATCAAGAACAAGCTAAGTGACTTCCTGACCTCGAAAGGTGTATGGCTGATCCCGGCAAGCATGGCCATCGTGGGGGCGGGCCTGCTGAGCGGTCACCGTTACACGGTGGTCATCATCATTCTTGTCATGAGTTTTATGATCTTCACCCAAAGGCTCATCACCATGCGCAACGCCATGGCGGGAACCCTTGTGTTGGCCCTTGGCCTGACGATTTCCTACGGCTTCGCGGAACGCATGCCGCTCGCGGCCCAGCGCGCCCTCTCGGTGCTGCCCGGCATCACGGTGCATCGCGACGCGCGGATGGACGGGCTGAGCACAATGGAGACCCGGCGTGTCCTACGCAAGGAGGGGTTCAAAATGATGTCACAGTATCTGTGGGTAGGGCGCGGGTTTGGACAGTCCGGTTTTGGAGACCACTCGCTGCAATGGGACCCCACAGCAATCACTTATCACATCAATCAGGGCCGTTTTTACAACGGATTCATTGGGCTGATGGTCAACACCGGCCTGATTGGCACCTGCTTCATGCTGTTATTTCTCCTCGCCGGCTCGGTAGTCGCCATCAAGGTGATTTTTCATCTTCGTAAACACGGGGTGGATGATGACTTCTCCCGCGTAAGCTGTATCATCGCCTGCCTCTGGATGGCCAATGTGGTCGCCTTCATAGCACTCCACGGCGACAGCGAGTATGCGATGAAAACCTTCTCTCTTCAGGCCGGCCTGTTGATCACCTGCCAATATATGTTGCGGGACCGGTTGCGCGTACAGCAACCGGAGCAGCCCGAGCTGGAATGAGAATTCTCCACCTGGTCGGTCAGCGCGAGGACGCCGGCGGCATCCTTTCGGTGATCCGCTGCCTGCACCAGGCCGGACCGGCGGCAGACATCCAGCACACGGTCTGGGTTCACCGAGACTACGAGGAAACCCGCTCGCCCGTGCTCGACTACCGTCCCACAGGTTTCATCACCAGTGACTCGCCAAGCCACTTCGCCATTTTTTTTACCAGCGTAATTGCTTTTTTCAGCCTTCGAAAACTGCTTCGGCATGAGTCATTCGATGTCATCCACGCACACACCCGCGGCGGGCTGATTGTCGCGCTGTTGGCCGGTTTATTTCTCGGCCGGCAGATACTGTTCACAAACCACAGCTACGCCAATCGCACCTGGCTTTACCGCTGGGCGGCGCGCCGCGAATGGATGACCACCGTAGTGCTCAACCCCAACATGGCAGCGCACTACGGCCTCGCCGTCGAGCCTCCCAAGTGCAGCATTATTTTCTCTGGCTGCGCCGATCGTTTTTTGCAGGAACCGCTCACAACGAACGCTTGGCCAAGCGCCGATCCGTCAGCCAATCTCAAGCTCGTCGGCATGGGCACGCTCGTCCGCTGGAAATGCTGGCATCACCCCATCGCCGCTTTAGCCAAGCTGCCAGCCGAACTCAAGGCCCGCGTCGAGTTTCACCTCTGGGGGCCGGAGCAGAACGACGCCGACTCGAAAGCCTTTGCCGCCGAGTTGCGCGAATCGATCGAGCAACTCGGCCTGCAGAAAACCGTCCTGCTGCGCGGCGTGACGAACCAAGTCACCGACGCCCTGCGAGAGGGCCATTTTGTCGTCGTCGCCTCGGAGAACGAGCCGTGCAGCGTGTCGCTAATGGAAGCCCTCGCGCTGGGCCTCCCCGCCCTCGCGGCTCGCAGCGGCGGCAATGTCGATATCGTACGCGACGGAACGACCGGCCTGCTATACGACACTGGCAGCATCGACGGTTTGCGCGACCAAATCGCATCCATCCTCAACGGCGATTTCACCCCGGCGACGCCGGCCGGAATCCGCGACAGCGTTCGGGGCTGGGCCGCCAGCGAGATGGCCGCCAAATACAACCGAGTGTACGAACAGTTGGCCCAGCGCAACGACAACTCATCATGAAACTGCTCGTCTTTGCCCACGTCCCGCCGCCGTTCCACGGCCAAAGTTTCATGGTGCAGCAACTGCTCGACGAGCTGCGCGACGACGAAACAATCGAGATCTTCCACGTCGACAGCCGCCTCTCGAGGGATATCGATGACATCGCCTCCGCAAGCCCGCGCAAACTCCTCCTCATTTTCCGCTACTGCCTCAAGGCCATTTGGCTGCGACTGCGACATGGCGTGAATTATTTCTACTGTGTCCCCGCGCCCGGCCTGCGCAACGCCGTTTACCGCGACTGGATCGTGATGATGCTCTGCCGCCCATTTTTCCGGCCACCCATTTTTCATTACCAGGCGTCCGGCGTCGGCAGTTGGCTCGAGACCGGGGCGCGTCCATGGGAGCGCTGGGTGTCGCGCCGGTTGCTCGGCCGCCCCATGCTCAGCATTGTGCTGGGAGATTATTATCACGAGGACGCCGCCAGGCTCTCGCCGCGGAACATCGTCACCGTGCCGAACTGCTCGCCCGACCCCTGCCCCGACTACGACACCGTGCTGCAACCGGCGCAGCAGTCCCGCGCAAAGGCGCTTGGCCAAGCGCGGATCGGCGGCGAGTCGCCGGCGACGTTTCGCGTGCTGTACTTGAGCCTCTGCTACCGCGACAAGGGATTGTTCGATGCCATCGACGCTGTCGCCGAGCTCAACGCAAGGTTGCAGGCCAAGCGATCGGCCGCGCGCGTGCAGCTCGACGTTGCCGGCAAATTTTATCTCGCCGACGAAGAGGCCGAGTTCACCAGGCGGCTTGGCCAGGCGGAACTGAACGACGCGCACGGGCCGCTCGTGGTTTACCACGGCTTTGCCGACGAGCCGAAAAAGCGCGATTTATTCGCCCAGGCCGACGCATTCGTGCTGGCGTCGTACTACGAATTTGAGGCGCACCCAGTCAGCCTCGTCGAGGCGATGGCACACGGCCTGCCAATTATCGCGACTCGCTGGCGGATTTTGCCGGAGCTGTTCCCCTCCGGTTACGAGGGGCTTGTGGACACAAAGTCGCCCCTCCAAATCGCCGACCGGCTCGAGGGCTTTCTCGGTCGCACGGACGAAGCCGGACTGCGCGATCGGTTCCTGCAGCACTTTACGCGAAGGGCATTCGGTGAAAAAATCCGGGCCGCCCTGTTGGCGCTGGAAAACGAGTGAACACCGACCGACAACCCGATCCTGCCCGCGTCTCGGCCTTTCGCGGAGTCGAGCATTACGACGACCCCGCCGCCGTTCACTCGCTCGTTTGTCAGGCGCTGGACGCGCTTGGCCTGCCGGACGACTACGTCCGCCCCCACGACCGCGTCGTTCTCAAGCCGAACTGGGTCAAAGAGCACGACGAGCGCCACACCGGCCCGGGCCAGTGGGAACACATCGTCACGCATCCAGCCGTCATCGAGGCGGTCATCCGCTGGACCGGCACGCAACTCGCCGGTAGTGGTTCGATCACCGTTTGCGACGCGCCGCAAACTGACTCGTCGTTTGCTGCGCTTAACCAATACTGCGGACTCGACGAAATGGTCGATCGCTGCCGCCGCGACTTCCCCGGCACAACGATCAAGCTGCTCGACCTGCGACCAGAAGAATGGCACGCCGTCGATGGTGTCACCGTTTCAAAAACACAGCTCACCGGCGACCCGGCGGGAGACACGTTCGTCGGGCTGAACGACGCGAGTGAGTTCGTCGGCTTTCACGGCAACGGCCGGCTGTTTGGCGCGTCGTTCAACATGGCCGAGACGAACGAGCGCCACTCCGGCGAGCGCCATGAGTACATGCTCTGCCGCACGCCGATGGACGCTGACGTGCTCATCAATCTTCCCAAGCTCAAGACGCACAAAAAAGTTGGCGTGACTTGTGCACTCAAGAATCTCGTTGGCATCAACGCGAACAAAAACTGGCTGCCGCACCACACCGAAGGCACGCCCGACCTGGGCGGCGACCAGTTCCCCGCCTCAACGGCAAAAGCCAGGCTCGAGCATTCGTGGATGGGCCGGGCCAAGCGCATCGTCAACGGCCGCCCGCTGCTCTCACGCTTCTTTGTGCCGTTAAAAAAAATTGGGCGCTTGTTTTTCGGCGACACGCAGAAAGTCGTCCGCTCCGGCAACTGGCACGGCAATGACACCTGCTGGCGCATGGTGCTCGACCTCAACAAATGCCTGTACGATTTCGATGGCGCCGGGCTGCCGCGCAAAAAGCCGCTGCGCTATCTTGCCGTGGTCGATGGCATCATCAGCGGCGAGGGCAACGGCCCGATGTCGCCCGATGCCAAGCCGTGCGGCACGATCCTCGCCGGCACCCATCCGGCTGCGGTGGACATGGCTGCCGCTACGCTCATGGGTTTCGACTGGCAGAAACTTCGGCTGCTGAAAAACAGCTTCAAGATTCGGAAGCGCAACTTTATCCCATTCCGGCCGAGCGACATAAATCTTGCCTCGAACAAGCCGGAATGGGACGGACCGCTTGGCCAAATGGGTGGGCGGTTCGCGTTTAAGCCGCACTTTGGCTGGGTCGGCGCGATTGAGCGCGAGCCAGAAAACAAGGCCAAGCGATGAGTCTCGAGGATAGCCTTTACCCGTTGCTCTCGCTGTACGACCGGCTGCCGCAGGGGGCGCGAAATTTCATCGGTGCGGCGTACCGGCGGCTCCCGCGCCGCATCCGCCACGGCAGGGCGTACGGCGAGTTTCGCGAGTTGGCCGAGGCATCGCCAAGCTGGAGCGAGGCGGATCTTCGCGAGTATCAGTTACGTGAACTGCGCCGCACGCTCGTCAACGCCGCGAGCTATTGTCCGTATTACAGTCGCTCCTTTGCGAAGGCCGGTTTTCGTCCGGACGCAATGATGTCACTCGACGATTTTGCCGGCTGTCCGTCGCTCACCAAGCAGGACATGCAGAAGCATTTTAATGACCTTACCTCGACTGAGATTGCCGACTCGAAAAAACTTTACATCACCACCGGCGGCTCGACCGGCGTGCCGGTGGGGTTTCATTTGCAGAAGGGCGTCAGCCGACCGAAGGAGCAGGCGTTCCTTGAGGCCAACTGGCGGCGAACCGGTTATTTTGACAAGGCTCGGCTAGCGCTGATCCGGGGCCATGTGACCGACTCGCGAGCCAAGGGCAACATCATCGCGCACGATGCAACGCGTAATTGGCTGATGCTTTCGTCGTATCACCTCACCGACGAGCGCATCCCTGAGTACCTCGAAGCGCTGGAAAATTTTCAGCCGGACTTTTTGAATATCTACCCGTCGGCGGCGTTGCAGCTCGCCGAGTATTTGCAGCGGCACGATCAGCGTTGGCGCACGCCGCTCCAGGGTGTGCTATGCGGCTCGGAGCAGTTGACGCTATCCCAGAAACGACTCCTCGAGGGTGTGTTCCAGTGTCGCGTGCTGCGCTGGTACGGTCACGCCGAGCGCGTCGTACTCGCTGCCGAGGGAACGTACTCGGATCTATTTTATTTTTGGCCGCATTACGGCTTCGTTGAGTTTGGCGAACCCGACGGGGACGGCCTGCGGGAAGTCATCGGCACGACGTTTCACAATATGGCCATGCCGCTCGTGCGATACCGCACCGGCGACTTCGTGCGCCTGGCCAAACCGGATGCGCGGCGGGAATACGCCTGGCCTGCCGTTGAGGAGATCGCCGGGCGCGGGCAGGAATTTCTTGTCACCGACTCGGGGCGGCGCATCTCGTTGACCGCCTTCAATATGCACGACGCGATCTTCGACGGGCTGTATGCCGTGCAGTTTTTCCAGTCGGAACAGGGCTTGGCGGAGTTTCACTACATCCCGTCGCCGGAGTTTCACACGTCGCGGCTCCCGCAGATTGAGGACGGCATCCGGCGCAAGCTTGGCGACGACTTCCGGCTGGTGCTCCGCGAAGTCGGGGAGGTCGAAAAGACCCCCCGCGGTAAGCATACCTGGCTTATCAGCCGGCTCTGATTCCCGCTTGGCCAAGCGGCCCGGATGGGCGTATGGTCGCCGCGCGATGCTACAAACCAAAGCTGCACGAAGAATTCTCCACGGCGTGGTGCTTGGGGTGTTGTTGGTGAACCTGGCGATCGGTGCCAAGGTCTATTCCGAGTCCGACGCCAACTCGAGCGCCAACGACCCCCACGCCAATCTCGACCTGTTCGTCAACGTGCTAGAGCGCATCCGGCGCGACTACGTCGATGGCGGCGAGTTGACGTACGAGGACCTCGTCCACGGCGCGCTGCGGGGCATGATAGGCATGCTCGACCCGCACAGCGAGTTCATGCCGCCCACCCGTTACTCGCACCTCATGGACGACACCGAGGGCCGGTTCGGTGGCGTCGGCGTTCACATTAACATTCAGGATGGGTACCTCACCGTACTCGCTCCGATGGAGGACACGCCGGCCTACGAGGCCGGCATCATGTCAGGCGATCGCATCGTGAAGATTGAGGGCAAAAATGCCCGCAACATCTCGATGCCGGAGGCGATCGATAAGCTCCGCGGCAAGCCGGGCTCGAAAGTCAAAATGACATTTTACCGGCCATCCACTCGTGAGGACATCGATGTCACTCTCAAGCGCGCACTGATCAAGGTGGCTACCGTCAAAGACATCAACAACCAGCGCAAGTTCACCGTCGACGAAAACAAGATCGGCTATGTGCGGTTGACGCAGTTTGGCGAGGCGACCTCGCGGGACTTGGAGGAGGCGCTGCGTAAACTCGAGCTTGAGGACATGAAGGGACTCGTGCTCGACCTGCGCCACAACCCGGGAGGACTGCTCGACCAGGCGATCAGGGTTTGTGAAAAATTTCTAGCCAAGGGCGAGCCGATCGTCACCACCGAGGGACGCCGCGAACGCGAGAACTCCGAGCACAAGTCGTCCGGCCGCTATGCCCGGCCCGACCTGCCGCTGGTCGTGCTGGTGAACCGGTTCAGCGCCAGCGCATCGGAGATTGTTGCCGGCTGCCTCAAGGACAACGACCGCGCCAAGATCGTCGGCGAAAAAACCTTCGGCAAAGGCTCGGTGCAAAAGATTCTGCCGATCAACGGCCAGCAAGGAGCCGCGCTTCGACTTACCACAGCCAAGTATTACACCCCAAGCCACAAGGTCATTCACGGCTACGGTATTGAGCCTCACCAAAACTTGGAAATGAGCCGCGAAGACGAGGAATTGCTCTTCCTCCAGCGCACGCCGGGGGGCCTCAATATGGTGGCTGAGGATCGCCGTGAAGCCGTCGGAAACTTCATCGATCCGCAGTTGGCCAAGGCGATTGAACTGCTAGTGGGCAAGAAACAGATCCAAGCCAAAGCAGAGCCGGAAGAGGGAGAAGCGGCCGGAAAGACCAATGAAAAGGCCAAACCTGATAAGGCGGCCGAGCCGGAAGCCGAGGAAAAGCCGGCCGACAAGCCGGAATGATTTCGCCGCTTAGCCAAGCGAGACTGTTCGCCTCCCATGCTGTTGCTGGCCATCGAGACGTCGTGTGACGAAACCAGCGTCGCCGTGCTGCGCGATGGCTGTGTTCTCGCGAACGCGGTTTCCTCACAGATAAAACTTCACGAGGAGTACGGCGGCGTGGTGCCGGAACTCGCCTCGCGCGAGCACCTGCGCAACCTCATGCCGGTCGCCCGCCAAGCGCTTGGCCAAGCGGACGTCGCCCCCGGCGAACTCGACGCGATCGCGGCGACTCGTGGGCCGGGTTTGCCGGGCGCGCTGCTGGTTGGCCTACGCACGGCGCAGGGCTTGGCGTTTGCTCTGGCCAAGCCGTTCGTCGGCATCCATCATCACGAGGCGCACCTCTACTCGCCGTGGATTGGCGGCGAGCCGTTGTCGCTGTCTCTCGACGACTTTCAGCCTAACGTTTCGCTCATCGTCAGCGGAGGCCATACGATGCTCGTACACGTCGCCGCACCGCTGGAGCATCGCGTGCTCGGCGGCACGGTGGACGACGCGGCCGGCGAGTGCTTCGATAAGGCTGCTAAGCTGATCGGCCTTCCGTATCCCGGTGGCCCCGAGCTGGATCGCCTAGCCAACGAGGGCGACGGTAGCGCGCACAAATTCCCGCGCCCCATGATGCAAGACGACTCGCACGACTTTAGTTTCAGCGGGCTCAAGACATCGGTCCGCTATTTCATCCGCGACAACCCGAGCGTGCTCGAGGACGGCCAGCGGCTCCGCAATCTTTGCGCCAGCGTACAGGCGGCGATCGTCGAGGTGCTCGTCGCCAAGACAATCCGCGCAGCGAAAAAGCTAGGCGCAAAATACGTCACAGCCTCCGGCGGCGTGACATGCAACAGCGGCTTGCGAGCGGCCTTGGGCGCGGCGTGTGAGCGGGGGGGCTTTGTGTTGCGCCTGGCCAATCCAACGCTCTGCACCGACAACGCGGCAATGGTCGGCATCATCGCCCACATGCACCTTGCCAAGGGCACACCCGCCACCTCACTCGATGCTGAAATCGTCCCCGGCTGGAAGCTCGCCGAAAGTGCCGTTTACTAACGGTACGACATGACAATCCTTTCCGATTCGCTTTGGCTTGGTTACACCTTGGCCAAGTGATATGGAAAATTACGATTTTGATGTTGCCGTGATCGGCGGAGGCAGCGCCGGCTATGCCACTGCCCGTAAGACCGCTGCCGCCGGCCAACGCACTGTACTCATCGAGGCCGGAGAGGAACTGGGCGGGCTCTGCATCCTGCGCGGTTGCATGCCGACAAAGGCGTTGCTACACGCTGCCGATGTGCGGCACCAAGCCAGGCGCTCCAGCATCTGGGGGCTCAAGCCGGGCGAGGTCAGTTTTGACTTTGCCGAAGTGATGCGTCGCAAGGCGTCGATGGTCGAGGAGTTCGCCAGCTATCGGCGCGGCCAATTGCAGGACGGCCGCTTCGAGCTGATCCGCGCCCTGGCTAGGTTTCGTGACCCACACACGCTCGAGCTGGACAACGGCAAAGCGGTGACTGCCGAACACATCATGATTTCCACCGGCTCGCGGGTCGCCGAGCTGCCGCTGCCGGGCTTGGCCAAGCTCGGCTGCATCACCAGCGACGACGCCCTGCGGCTAGAGTCGCTGCCCAAGTCGATCATCGTGCTCGGCGGCGGCGCGGTGGCGCTCGAGTTCGCCCAGTTTTTTGCGCGATTCGATGTCGAAGTGACGCTGCTCCAGCGCAGCCCGCACATTCTCAAGGCGTTCGACGACGATGTCGCCGGCGAAGTGGAGGCCGCCTTCCGCGAGGAAGGCATCACCGTCCACACCGGCTGCTCTCTCACCGACGCGCGGCAGGACGGCAACGAAAAAGTGATCGTGTACGAGCGCGACGGCGGGCAACACGAAGTCCGCGCCGAGGCGGTGTTTCACGGGTTAGGCCGATCGCCGAACACCGGATCGCTCGCGCTCGAGAACGGCGGCGTCGAGACCGAGCGCGGTCGCATCCTCTGCGACACCCACATGCGGACCAGCACGCCGCACATCTTCGCCGGGGGTGACTGCACCGGCCCGCACGAGATCGTGCACATCGCCATTCAGCAAGGCGAGGTCGCCGCTCATAACATTCTGCACCCCGACGGGCTTCTCTCGATGGATTACCGGATGCTCATCAGCGTGGTGTTCACCGACCCGCAGACTGCGACCGTCGGCCACACTGAAAAAACGGCCAAAGAACGGGGCATCCCGTACCTCACCGCGAGTTATCCATTCAACGACCATGGCAAGTCGATCATCATGGAGGCGATGCACGGCTTCGTGAAATTGTTGTGCGATCCCGAGTCGGGAGAAATCCTCGGCGGCGCGTGCGTCGGACCGATGGGCGGCGAGTTGATACACGAGATCGTCACCGCCATGGCCAAGCGCATGACCGTCGCCGAGCTGGCCGCCGTGCCACACTACCATCCCACACTGGCCGAGATCTGGACCTACCCCGCCGAGGAATTGGCCGAAAAAATTACCGGCTGACGGTTTCACCGAATTTGTTGTAATTGACAAAAGCTGTATGAAGTCCACCGTCTTGTCGAGGCAATGCAAATGGATCCAAAGGTCCAAGCCATCAACTGGGCGCCGCCACTGGATGGGCAGGACGCCACCTGGTGGAGGAAGTTAAGGTTGAACGTGTAGCGACCAATTCAGCCGCACCCCGGCCGCCTTGGCCAAGTCACGCGGCCATACAACGGTCAGCGACTATTTCGGTACCAACTTTCAGGATTAAATAAAGGCGATGTTTCCACGATTCTTCAAATGGCTTATTTGCGGCCGTATTCAGAAGCGCATTTGGGTTTCCATTGGAATTTTAATTTTATTGGCTGTACTGGTGGAGCAATCACTAAAACGGGCCGAACGGAGCGGGTGGGAAAATTGGAAGGCGAAATGGGAAGCCAAGGGTGAGAAGTTTGACATTGCCAGTGTGATTCCCCCGAAAATCCCGGACCATCAGAATTTTGCAAAGTCCCAATTTTTTGCTCCTCTTTTTGATCATGATACAGATAGCCCGAAATTCAATAAGGCAAGGGACCGTTTTGATATAAAGACGGCTTCTTCGTTGCGGTATGCTTGGAGGAAAGGAAAGCACCGCGATTTTGTTGTGTGGGAAAGTGCTTTTTATGAATCGGACTTGGCCAAGTTGGCTGACGATCTGAAACGGCCACACTGCCGTTTCAATATTCGATATGAGGATGGCTTCGCGGCAGTTTTACCTCATTTAAGCACCATGAAGAACGCAGCCAATTTGTTTGCGCTCAGATCGGCACAACGGTTGTCAAAAGGGGATACCACTGGAGCATGGCAGGATACACTCAACGGAATCCGCTTGGGGGAACAACTTCAAACGGAACCATTTTTAATTTCCCAACTTGTGAGGATCGCTATTCTTGAAATGAACTTTCAAACATATTGGGAAGGGCAGATCAATAACCAGTGGTCGGCGGAGCAGTTAACAGCCTTTCAGCAAATATTTCAGTCCATTGATCTTCTAGCCGGCATGGAATCGGCAATCAGAGCGGAAAGGAACATGATCAACCATTGGTTCACAAGCGTTGCTCAAGGGGGAACCCAAACTCAAGGATTTGATGAATCAATTTCATCTCTGGATTTTTTCCCCGCCATCTTTTTTTATAGCAACCAATATCAAATTAATTTAATTTTGACTGAAATAATTCTTCCAGGAATTGATGTGTCAAATCACAAATTGAATGTTCATCAATTTAAGAAAATGGAAGAGGAAATAATGGATTTAAAGAGTAGCTTTCTCCCTTTTCGTCATGCGATAGCCCTCATGATGCTACCCGGCTTGGACAAATACGCCTTGAAGGTAAGCCAAACTCAAGCTGCATTGGATCAGTCTGCCATTGTCGCCGCACTGGAAAGGTATCGCCTAGCTGAAGGTAGTTATCCCGAAAAATTGACAGCACTAACGCCAAAATTCATTGCAAAGATTCCGGGTGATTTGTTTCACGATCAAGGTTTGGTGTATCGAATCAATGAAGATGATTCCTTTACTTTATACTCAACTGGTTACAACGGAACAGATGATGGTGGTGAGTTTTTGATTAGTGGCGAGTCAATCGACTTTGCGAAAGGCGATTGGCCTTGGCCACAGAAAGTTGCTGAGTGATGGCCGCCACTCCTCCGGTATCGAGTCGGTTGGCCAAACGCCTATCCAAATTATAGCCGAAAAACCACTCCAGTGTTCAAGTGGCAAAATGACCTTTAAACTTGGAGTGTATACGCGTTTATGTGCGGTTTTTCCAACCTACTGTTTTTCAATTCGGTAGAGGTGGGTCTTGGTACGGAGAATCCAAGCGGCACCATGTACAGCGGGGGAAGCCATGAAGCCGCCGTCGAGTTGGCTTTCGGCGAGAACCTCAAACTTGCTCCTGGCCGCGACCGCAGTGGTTTTACCCTCCTCGCTGAAGAAGAAAATCCGTTTTCCATCGGTCACCGGCGATGCCGAATAGTTCCCGTCCACGCGCTCGCTCCATGTGATTTCGCCGGACTTGGCCTCGATGCACGACGCGATGCCGCCATCGTCGATCATGAAAATGTGTTCGCCGATCAACAGCACAGACGGCTTGTTGGAGACACTGCGTTTGGTCCGCCATTTGATATGCTGGTCTCAGCCGAATCGCCACTGCCGCCGGGGTCGACTGCCAGCAGTTGACCTTTCGCAAAACCGGTTGGATAAAACACCATACCGTGCCCGTACACCGGCCGAGTACTCGCTGAGTGTTGAGCTCGTTCGGTCACGCGCCAAAGCTCCCTGCCGGTCAGCGGGTCGTACGCGTAGCAAGCCATCGCACCGATGCTGATCAATTGCGTCACGCCGCCATGCTGGATGACGAGCGGCGTCGAGTAGCCCTTTCGCAGATCACCGTCGCGGAACGGTTCGCCATTCGTGTTGAGATCCTGAAAATCAACGCTGCGCTTGGTGCTCCAGGCCGTCTTGCCGGTGCGCTTGTCCAGCCCGGCGACGAACTGGTGATCGGCCCCGTCGAACGTGAGGATGAGCAGATTTTCGTGAATGATCGGCGACGAGCCAGCCCCCCGAAAATGATCGCACACAAAATCGTCACGTGTCCAAAGCACCTTATTGGTTTTGGTGTCCAGACACGCCGTGCCAGGCGAACCCCATGTCAGGTACACGCGCCCCGCCTCAACCACCGACGTCGGGGAAGCGTAGCTGTTAAACTTGTGCGCGAACTGCGGATCCTTAATCTGAAAAAGCTGTTTTTCAAAAATGATTTTTCCGGTGTTTCCATCAACGCAAAGAGCGCTGAGTTTGTTGCCTTTTTCGTCGGCGGTCGTGAGCCAAATCTTATCGGCGAAAACTACCGGCGACGACCAAGCCCGGCCCGGCAAAGCCACTTTCCAGTCGATATTTTTCGTCTCGCTCCACTCGCTAGGCAACGCTTGGCCGCCTGGAATGTGCCCCGAGCCAAGAGGGCCACGAAACTGCGGCCAATCGGCGAGGGCTACCGATGTCGCGGCAACAAACAGCACGGCCAAAAACAAGCGCTTGACCAGAAAGTTTTTAGTTTTCAGTTTCAAGAATTTCATGTGCAAAATCGGAGCGAAGTCACTCACGCCTTTCGCCTTCCCGCAAGTAAAACCGGCTGTTACTTATCCCGCAGCAGTTGCCAAATTAGCACGAAGGCAGGGGCAAAATCCTCGGAGGTCGCAGCGATCCAATCGGTGATTTTTTTTGGCGCGAACCAGCCGCCGTCGGAGAGTTCGTCGGGGTCGAGTTGGAACGGGCCTTCGTGCTCGCAGCGGTACACCCAGACAAACTCCTGGCCGGTGGCCTCGCAGGCGTCGATCTTGAACAACCGTTCCGGCACGGCCGCAAGTTCGAGGCCGATCTCTTCGCTCGTCTCGCGCAGGGCGCAGGCGCCGTATTCTTCGCCGGCATCGACATGGCCCGAGACGGACGAGTCCCATGTGCCGGGGAAGCAGTCTTTTTTCATCGAGCGCTTTTGCAGGAACAACTCACCTTTGGCGTTGAAGACCAGTAGGTGAATGGCGCGATGCCTCAGCCCAAGCCGGTGCACCTCACTGCGCGGTTGCTGGCCGATGACTTGGTCGTTTGCATCGACGACGTCAAAGATCTCTTCACTCATCAATCTCTGTGCAGCTCAGGCGTTGGGTGAGTTCGGTGAATTGCTCGAGGGTGACACGCTCGGCACGGATTTTTTCATCCAGTCCAAGAGCGTCGAAGGCTTCCGCCACGGCGGCTTCGGGCCAGTCGCGGTTGAGGAGTTTCATCATCTTTTTGCGCCGCTCGCCGAAGACGCGCTTTACGATTTTTTTGAAAACTGGGCACAGCTCCGGGGGCAGCAACTGTGTCTCGCGGCGCAGCAACTCGATGCACCCCGAGTCCACGTTCGGCTCAGGATAAAATGAGCCGCGCGGGATGGTGAACCACTCGCCCGCCGCATAGTGCAGCCCGATCAATAGCGCGAGCACGCCGTACTCCCTGCTGCCCGGCCGGGCCAACATCCGCCTGACGACCTCGAGTTGCAGCGTCACGATCATGGCACTAGGCCGTCCTGCCGAAGCGGCAAGATCGATGAGCAGCGGCGAGGCGATCGAGTACGGCAGGTTGGCGACGAGCTTGTGTTCTGACCAATCAAACTCTGTCTTACGAACAATCTTCATCGCGTCAGCGTGTTGCAGCGTGAGATTTTCACGCTTGGAAAACTGCTTTTCGAGCAACTTGATCAATCGCCGATCCGTCTCGATGGCGGTAACCTGGCCGACGGCCTCCAGCAGTAATTCGGTCAGCGGGCCAAGCCCAGGGCCAATCTCGATCACCGAATCGTCCGGCGCGAGCTTGGCCAAGGCGACGATTTTGCGGAGTTGATTTTGATCGTGCATGAAGGTTTGCCCAAGCGACTTGGTCAACATGATGTCCTCGTCGTTGAGGAGTTTTCTGATCTCGGATAGGGTCATGCGTAAACCTCCTCAAGCGCGCGGCCCAGGGAGCGGATTAACTTCGTGATGTGCGATTTACCGACGGTGAGCGGCGGCGTGAAAGCCAGGATATTCGCCGGATCGCCTTCCGGGAGCAGGATGAAACCGTCCTTCAACAGTCGCTTGATCACGCTGAGGGCGATGTCAGCGGCGGGCGTGCTGTCGTCGTAGAATAACTCGAGCGCGAGCATCAGGCCAAGGCCGCGCGGCCGGCAGCGGGCGCGGCCGATGCGCTTGGCCAAGCGCTTGAGTTCTCCAAGAAACAGTTGGCCCATTTCGGCGCTGCGCGCGGGCAGCTTGCGCAACTCAAGTTCACGGAGAGACGCAATCGCCATCGCGCAACCGACCGGGTGGCCAAGGAACGTGCTCGTGTGAATCGCCTCGCCGTTAGACTCAGGCCAGGCACGATCCATCACCTCTACACTGCCGACGCAGGCCGAGAGAGGGAAGCCGCCGGTGAGTGCCTTGCCGAGGCAGAGGAGATCCGGCATCACACCGAAGTGCTCGCTCGCAAACCATCGCCCGGTACGGCCGAAGCCGGTGTACACCTCGTCGCAAATCAGCAGCGCGCCGTGTTGGTTGCAAACTTTGCGGAGCAATTTCAGAAAGCCGGCAGGTGGGATGTTCGTGCCTCCGCGACCCTGAATCGGCTCGACCAAAATCGCGCCGACTTTGTGTTTGCGACACTCGGCGGCTAGCCGCTGCTCGAGCTTGGCCAAGTCTGCCTTGACGCGCGGGAACGGCACGAAGCTCGTAAACCCGCCGATTTGCCGGCGGAACGGCGAGCGGAAATTGCTGCGCCAAGTGGCGTTGAGAGCGCCGTAACCGAGGCCGTGATAGGCGTCCTCAAACGCGATGACACGCGTGCGGCCGGTGGCAAGATGGGCGGTCTTGAGCGCGGCCTCAACCGCCTCGAAGCCTGAGCTGCAAAAGATCGTTTTGCCGATTTGCTTGGCCAAGCGCTCGAAGGTGAGCCGACTGAGTTCACGGGCCAGCTCGGCCTTGAGCGCGTGGGGGTGGACGTCGCCCATCGCGTGCAGCAGCTTAGCCATTTGGCGCTGGCCGGCGACGACGATTCGGGGGTTGGCGTGGCCGGCGGCTGCCACCGCAAACGCGGCGGTGAAGTCGAGATACTCACGCCCGGAATCGTCCCAAACGCGCATGCCCTTGGCCCGCTCCCAGACGATCGGCCAACTGCCGTCCGGCTCGATGAAGGTGATGTTGCGCGATTCGAAACGGCGCAGTTGATCTATGGTTTTGTTAGCCTTTTTTTTCATGGCTCAAACGCCTTTTTCGTCGGGCGGCCAGATGAATTTGTGGATCTGCAACTGGAACCGCACGCGCAGCTTGTCCCGGGTGATGCACTCAACGAGTTCGCGACGCGTGATCGGCGTGTGACCAGCCGGCACCGGCTTGAGCGACTCGTCCTGTTGATGCGCCTCAAGTGGGGCCACCCATGAGAGTAGCACGGGGCAGCGTTCGTCCAATCTGTGCTCGGCTAATTGAATCTTGGCCCAAGCGTAGTCCTCCTCGGTGCCGATGACGAACTTCACTTCGTCACTTGGCTTGAGTCGAGCGATGTTCTCAGTGAGCATTTTTTTGGATTCGCCGCTGCTCGGGCATTTCCAGTCCATGATGTGGCGCACGCGCTGATCGCTCGTGCTGATGTCATGCGCGCCACTGGTCTCTACCAGTACGGTGAGGCCCATGTCACAAAGGCGGCGCATCAGCGGGTGAACGTTTTTTTGAAGCAACGGTTCGCCGCCGGTGAGCTCAACGAGCGGCAGTTTGTTGCCGGGCTCGCCGGTGAAGGCACATCGTTTTTCGAGTTCGGCGATGACCTCGTCGACGATCATCGATTGGCCGCCGGTGAAAGCGTACGCGGTGTCGCAGTAGGAGCAGCGGAGGTCGCAGCCGGTCAGGCGGACGAACGCGCACGGTAGGCCAGCGAAGGTGCTTTCGCCCTGGATGCTGAGGTAGATTTCGTGAACCAGAAGCGAGTCTGCCATGGTTACGCCTCAGCGAGATTTGTCCAGAGATTGGCGCTCATCCAGATGCCGCGCGTGAACACCTCAAGGTCCATTTTTTCGTTGGGCGAATGGAGGTTATCGTCCGGCAGCGCTAGGCCAAGAAGATAGGTATCGACCTTCAAGATACGCGAGAAATGCTCAACAATCGGGATTGAGCCGCCCTCGCGCAAGAGCACCGGTTCGTGACCGAAAGAGGCCTCGAGCGACTTGAGCGCGGCCTTGGCCAAAGGGCCGGTCGGCGAGACGATGTACGGATCGGCCGCGTGTCCCAGATCGACCTCAATGCGCATCGTCGGCGGGCAGAGTGCCTTGAGTTGTTTCGCAACCAAGCGGAGGATTTTTTGAGGTTTCTGATCCGGCACGAGACGCATGGTGATCTTCGCGCTGGCTGCGCTTGGCACGATGGTTTTGCTGCCCTCGCCCTGATAGCCGCTGGTGAGGCCGTTGATCTCGAACGTCGGCCGCGCGGCGCGCTGCTCGTTGGGCGTGAAGCCTTTTTCGCCAAAGAGGGCCTTCACGCCGAGTAGCTTTTTGTACTTGGCCTCGCTGTACGGGACGCGGGCAAGTTGCCTGCGCTCGTAAGCGGTAAGCTTGATGACGTCGTCGTAAAAACCGGGAACGTTGATGCTCCCGTTTTTGTTGATCATCCGACCGAGCATTTTGCTCAGTGCCATTGCGGGGTTCTCGACCGAGCCACCGTAAATGCCGGAGTGCAAATCGCGGTCGGGACCCGTGAGTTTGACCTCGAGCGCGGCGACGCCGCGCAGCGCATACGTCAACGCCGGGTGCTTGAGGTCGGGCATACCTGTGTCTGAAACCACGACCCCGTCGCACTGGAGTTCGCGTTTGTTCTGCTTGAGAAACTCGACGAGCGCTTCGCCGCCGACCTCCTCCTCGCCCTCTACGACGAACGTCAAGTCGCACGGCAGCTCGGTGCCGGTCTTGAGATACGCCTCGACCGCCTTGAGATGGGCGAAGTGCTGGCCCTTGTTGTCGCTGGCGCCGCGCGCGAAGAGGCTGCGGCCTCGAAGCGTCGGCTCGAACGGCGGGCTGTCCCACAGCTCGAGCGGCTCGGGAGGCTGAACGTCGTAGTGGCCGTACACGAGAAAGTGAGGCTTGGCGCTGTTGCGCCGGCGCGGCGTTTCGGCGGTGACGATCGGGTGGCCGCCAGTCCTGTGCACGCGCGACCTGAGGCCAAGCGACTTGGCATGTCCGGCGAGCCAGCGGGCGCAGTCGGCAATATCTTTTTTGTGCGCGCTCTGCGCAGATACGCTGGGGAAGCGAAGATACTCGATCAGCTCGTCAACGAACCGCTGCCGGTTGGCGTCGATATATTTCTTGAGTTGTTTCATTCAGTTTTTGCTCGAATTCATTCTTTGGGTTTTTCCTTTTTATTGGAGGGGCTCTCAGGAGCGAAAATTGGTCCGAAATTGAGCAGCGGGTTGACTGGTTTCTCATGGTTTTTATCGTCCTTGCCACCAACAATCCGGTTTATGTCTTTGAACAAATCCTTACCACGGTTACCCAGCGCATCCTTGACACTACCCCCAATGAATTCCCCGGAGAGGATGTCAGCAGCATTCTCCAAAATACTGCCAGCTTGAGTTTCAACTGCCCCCGGTAGCGAGACAGCCGACTGGCCGAGGATGCCAAGGATGGCAAGTTTATTGGTTTTGGTTTTTGGCTCGCCGACCGTGCCCCTGATGGTAATGAAGTCCGGCAACTTCACAAACTTGGCGCTGAGCGACGTGCCGCCGGGGATCAGGCCCGCCCTGTCTGCGAGATCGCGCTTCAGTGAAAACTCAACCGGCAAGTTTAATCGCGAGTCAGCGAAGATTTTTTCAAGTGGCACTTTACCGCGGGTGGTTGCCGTAAAAACATTGCCCCTTACTTCGCATTTCTCAATCTGGATCACGCGACCTGCAATCTTTAGCCTGGCGTGCATCGTATCGATCGGAGAGCTGAGCAACTGCGGCAGCCGAAGCAAAATTGCGATCGGGGTGAGTAGCATCTGGGTTGAATCGCTGAACAGGCGTAGGTCACCTTTGGCGAACTTCAACTCAGCATAGCCATTCAGATTTTGCCAAAACTCCGCCTCGGTCCCACCACTGCTATTGAGCTTGGTTAGGAGAGTTATGTTACCCGCAAGCATGCCCTTAACTTCGGGATCGAAGCTATCCACAAGCGGCTGGGCTGGTAATTCTTTCATTTCCACCTCCAGCGCATACGACGGCTTTGGTTTTGACTTGTCTATGCGGATTTTCCCTGAGACTGGCATGCCATTGAGCTCGAACTCGACCTTGTGCAGATCTATGGTTCTACCGGTGGCGTTGGCCAGAATTTTTACCTCTGTAAGGGTCAACTCCTCCCAGAACGCCTTGGCTAATTCGACCTGCAACTCCAGTGCCATGCCGGTGAACAGCTCCGGCAGGCCCGCCAGATCGGCAACAAAATTACTTCCGGTTTTTCGCTTCGATTCAGCGACCGGCACGGCCAGCAGCAGCTTGTTAAGCGCAGTTAGGTCCATTCCATCCGAGAAAAGCTTCAGGTTGCTGACGATGTCCCGGCCGGCAGGCGCGGCGATCTTGCCCGTAGCTGTAACTTGGTTTTCGGCCCGGGCTGATTTTGGAAAAGCAATGTTGACCTTGGTCAACTCGATCAAGTCGCCGGTGAGTTTAGTCTCTCCAGACATGCCGATCGTCAAGGGTTCAGACAGAATCGGTGTATTAGCTTCGACAAGCATCAGTTGGCCAAGCGAACCGGTGAAGTCGGCTGCGATGCTGCCGTCGTCGTTAAAGTCGATCGTGGCTCTGGTTTCAGTCTGACTTCGTGTGACCTGAATCGGATCGAGCCACGGCTTGGCCAGAGCATTGAGCATGTCTGCGAGAACACCGGTGGCGGCAACGCTAACCTTGGCAGGCGCTTGGCCAAGCGGCAGCGTACCAGCAATCTCAAGTTTACCCTGCAGCTTGTCCTGTTGCGTCAGTTCAAGCGTAGTTTCCTTCAGAGTCACCAACTCGTCACCAAGCGCAACCTGACTGTTCAACGCAAGGTCCCAGTCGGCAAGGTCCCAGCTGGAATAACCACCAGTGAAGCCGATGATGTTCGCGGTGGTATCGATGGATAATTGATTGTCCACTTGACTGAGCGTTGCGGAGTAACTCATGCCCCCATTTTTGACAATGAGTCCGGGTACTGCGGCCAGGTTGGCGACCACCGGAAGACTGAGCTCTCCCCGGCCTTTGACGGTAAATTGCCCGCTCGATCCAGTCGCCAAACCGTCGAATGTCCCCCAAGTGGTTTCACCCTTGCCCAAGGCGAAGTGCAACTTGTCGGCGGATAAGATTTCCCAGTCGCTGAGTTTGCCGGCGGCCTCAATCTCGAGATGAGTGCCAGCAAGTTTTGGATCCGCACCGGTTAATGTGATTTCACTTACATTGGAATTGAGTTGCCCTTCTAGTGACTTGCCACCATTAGCGACATTCAGGTTCAACTTGCCATTCACAATGCCTGCTTCGGCAAACTGGCCTACAAATGACGGCCACTCGGCAAGGTTGAACTCGTCGATGCGCAAGACCAAAGACGAGTCGATATCTTCCGCAACTCTCTCGCCCCATCCAAGGATCATTGGCTTGTTGAGCGTGGCAGAAAGTGACTCATTGCCTGATTTTATTGCCGTGAATTGAAGTTGGTCGAATGTTGCACTTTGCCCATTAAGATCGGCCTTGACTGCAAAATCGAGTTCAAGATTTACGCCGGCGGTCTTTTCTTTTTTTGACAAACCGGCGTTCGGTTTCCAGTTGGCAAGAAGTGAAGTATCGGCACCCGTGAGTTTGCCGTTGACTTCGAAGGTATTGGCGTTGGAGGTGGTTTTAACTTGGACGTCTAGGCTGGCCTGCGTAGCGATCTGGAGTTGCACCAGATCGAGTCCCGGCAACGGCAGCAACCATTCACCACTTTGAAACATTGCTTGAATTGCGAGATCGCTCTCTAGTGTCCCGGGTGCAAGCTTTCCTGACACGTTTATTTCAACGATTCTGGCCTCGTCGCGATCTACAGTAAGGTCTAAATTTCGAATCTCCGGCAATGCCGCATCAAGGTTCGCGGTAAGAATGCAGTTGTTTAACGGCTCAAAAAACCCGGTGCCGGTTGTCTGGGTGAGATGAAGTGCTGCACCGACGTGAGCGATTTCAAGTTCGTCACCAACCTGGATCGTGCCGCTCAAGCTGCCATTGGTGGTAAGTTTACCCGAATCGGGTTTCGATACCATGACAACTCCGCTTACATTTAGCTTTGATGGACTGCCGTTAGCCAGCCTTCCGGTGTAGAAATTGGCCAATCGTATCTCGAGTTTGTCCTGTCGCCCATTTGCCAAATCGGTTGTCATCAAGATGTCCGCGTTCTTTACAACGATGCTTCCTATGTCGATACGAGTGGTACCATCGGCGGATGGGTCTAACGGCGGTTCTTTAAGTTTACTTAAAATAGAGTCGATTGATGTGGAGCCGTCAGCTGACTTGGCTAGGCGCAGGGTGGGTTGCTCAAGTTCCACTGAGCCAAGCTTGATCGTGCCACCGAGGATGGTGAACAAGTCATACTCGATATGAAGCTCTGCGGCGGTGAGTAGTGGCTCCGTTTGGCCGTTTACCAAAAACTTGAATCGGCCCAATCGGAGACTCGACAACGGGCTCCAACTGGCAGTCCCAGCGCTCAACTCGCCATTAAACGCCACCCCCAACCTGGGCAATACGAAACTCTTTAGAAAAAAACCACTTGAAACAAACAGCCAGGCGGCTACCAATAATCCAGTCAGACCCAAAAAAATTCGGTGCCATTTGTGTAATCTTTGCTTTTTTATGCCTCCCTTCATCGTCGGTTTCATCAACCTACATGCGAGTTTGGCTCTTTAACGTCGCCCAAAATGCCGCACGTGCTCAATCTAGGATGATGGTGCCGCTTGGCCAAGCGCGAAACTGAATGTGATTTTTTCACTGACAGATAGAGTAACTTTGGGCAAATTTTCCGGGTAATACTAAATTTAGCCGAGTTCCCCGCCAAAATTCCTGTCGTCATGAAAAAAATCATTGTTCCTGCCCTGATCAGCTTCACGCTCATTTTATCCGCAGAAGCTGCCGAGGACACCAAATCGCTGGAGTCATTGCTACCGGCTGAAACCGTGCTGGTGATGGCCGCCCCCAACTACGCCAGTGCGAAAAAGCATTTCAAGGGCGGTGCATCGGCGCGGTTTTGGGACAGTGCCGAGTTCAAGCCGTTCCGCAAAAAGCTTGTCAATGGCTTCGAGGAAAACCTGTTGGTAAGGATTGAGGAGGAGTTGGCGATCGATTTTGAGGCGTTCGAGGAAATGGCCAGCGGCCCGGTCGCCCTGGCTGTTGTGCCCGGACAGGCAGCCGGCGAGGAACCGGCGCTACTACTACTGCTCGATGCCGGGCGAAAAAGTTTTGCCCTTCGGAGAACCTTGTCGCGAATGGAGCGCGACTGGAAGAAGGCAGATCGCAAAGTCAGCGAGACGGAAATTGGCGGGGTCGAGTTCACCACGCTGAGTGAACCGGAAGGCAACAGACAGATGCACGTTGGCCGTGTCGGCGCTCAACTGATCATCGGGACAAAGCCGGCACAAATCGAGGGTGTCCTCGTACGATTAAACGGCAAGGGAGATGGGACACTGGCAGACAACGAGGCATTCGCAGCGAGCCACAGAGCGTTACTGAAGGAAGCTGATTTTTACGTGTGGGCGAACCCCAGCGCGGTTCTGCCACAGTTGCTCGACAATCTTCCGGACGGGGCCGAGTTGGGCATCGACTTCGGTGAAGTGGTGAGTGCGCTGGGCATCAACGGTCTGGGTACGTTTGCCATGGCGTACAGCGAGCGGCCCAGTGGAGCGCACTACGAGTTGTTCATCGGTTTGCCAAAGGCCAAGCGCAAGGGGCTTTTTGGCCTGCTGGAAACCAAACGAGCGGATGCCTCGCCACCGCCGTTTGTCCCTGCCAATGTGGGCGGTTTTTTGCGATGGCGCCTCGACATGGATGCTGCATGGAAAAACCTTGATAAGCTGCTGCTCGAGTTGTCGCCGGATGTGGCCAACATGGTTGAGTTCACCGTCGGCTTGCTGGGCAAGGACAAGGATGCGAACTTCGACTTCAGGAAAAGTTTTCTCAAAAATTTTGGCGACGATCTGATTCTTTATCAAATGCCCCCCAAAGGCACGGCACTGAACGGCATTGGCGCCGGGCCGATCGTAGTTCTCGTCAAGTCTCCGAACCCTGACGAACTGATCAAAGGCATCGGCGCGGTGCCCGGTATCCTGCCGCCGCCGCTCAACGAGACGGCGATGTTACCGCGCCGGCTCGGCGACCACACGGTCTACAGCTTCGAGTTGGCGGAGTTCCCCGACCCCAGCACCGGCGAACTGGTCAAGATGGAACTGCTCCTTGCCGCCCGGGACGGCTACATGGCGGTAGCCACCGACACCGACCTATTGCAGATATTCCTAGACGGCAAGACAAGCGGCAGTCTGGCCAAACGCGACGGGCTGGCAACAGCGGCTGCATCGGTAGGCGGAATGGACTCCGGGATCTTCGGCTACCAGAACGACCGTAACATGGTGCTCAACACGATGGACACCCTCCGCGACAACGCCGACCAGTTTGACATGATTCTCAGCATGATCCCAACGGATGGCTTTGGCGAAGTCAGCCTGAGCGAGTGGCTTGATTTCTCACTGCTGCCAACGGGCTCGAAAATCGCAAAGTACTTTGACTTCACCGTTTACGGCGCAGAAACCAACGATCGAGGGATCAGTCTGAAGATGTTTTCACCCCGCCCGGCGACACTGAAACGGTAGCCTCCGCCGCCTTGAGTTTTCGCAGCGCGGCCTCGAGTGCCAGCTGGCCGGACACGAGTTTACGGTCGCGCAACTTTCGCAGCTTGCGAGCATAGGTATTTCCCGGCTGGGCGGCTTCTCCCATCAGGAAAATTCCCGCCGCACGGGATTTCGCCGTGCCGCGAAGCACCGCCGCCGAGAGCGTCGGGGTGTCCGTTCCCGGCTCGCCCCATACATCCCGCAGCGCGACAAGGATCCGCGACTCCTGTTCGCCGCCAAGTTGGAACGTCCCACGCAGCGCCTCCCACAAGCCGTACTCGGCCGGCATGAGCCGCTGCAACACGTCGAAGCCGGCCACCCGCAACTCGTACCGCTCGCTGGCGACAAGTCGCATCACGGCCGGGGCGGCGCGGTGGCCCATCATCGACAGCACGGCCGCGGCTGCGTTGGCCTCCTCGCCACCCGGCTTGGCCTCGATGATGCCAACCAGCGCCGGAGCGGCGGGAACGGCGTCCAACTGCATGTTCCGCAGCACGTGCAGCATTCGCGTGCGATGGCCGCCGTCCGCTTGGCCAAGTCGATTGGTGATCTCGCGCAGCGGCAGAGAACCCAGCCCGCGCAGCGCGGCGAGGGCGTGGTTGTAAACCAACTGCTCGGGGTCACCGAGTGCCGTGACCAACTCGGGGATGGCCGGCACCGCAGCTTGGCCAAGCGCGGCCAGGCCCGCCACGCCGCCGGCGCGGATTTCCGAGCGCTCGTAAAGGTTCACCCAGCGCATGAGGTCACGCCGGTCGATGCCCGGCACTTTTTTGACGGTGGTGAGCAGGGGCTGTTTCCAGACCGGATCTGTGTGGTGAACCGCGAGTTGCAACCACGGGAGAGCGTTGGTGCCGAGTTGTGCCACGGCGGCCTGCGCAGCGGCGCGGCGAGCGGGGGAGGCCGTGACGAGCAAATCCTGCACCCATTCCTCGAGCGACCGGCCGGCCACCTCCGGCCCGCGGTCGCGCCGGGTCACGATGAGCAATAGCGCGAGCACGGCCAGCACCGTCAAGCCGATCTTAAGCCACCGCCGTTTCTTCATGCGCGAAAGTCTGCGAGCGGCGGTGGGCGGCGGGAAGAAAAATCAGCCGTTTTGCGACTGTATCTGGCCGGTGATCTCAAGAGCCAGCTCGATGGCCTGCCGCGCCGACTCGCCGCTTACGATCGGCTCCTGTTTTTCGGCGACGCACCGGATGAAACTTTCCAGCTCGACCTTGAGCGGTTCCTCGCGCTGGATCGGCACCGGCTCACGGACGACTCGCCTACCGCCGAACTGGCTGACGATGGCACTGTCCTTGCCGGCGAAGACTTTCTTGAGGATGGACGATTCCTGTTCGTCGTCGCGGGCGAGGCGATAGTGGTAGCCCTTTTGCTCGCGGTAATCGAGCGACACGTAGCCGGGCTCGTCGCCCCCGCTGAAGACGCGGATTTTACGCAGGCTCTCTGGGCTGACGCGGCTGACGGTGAGGTTGGCGACGCAGCCGTTGGCGAAGCGCAGCCGGGCGTTGGCGATGTCCTCCGACGCGCTGAGCACCCGCACTCCGGCGGCATCGACGTGCTCGACCGGCGAGCGCACGAAGGCCAGCACAATGTCGAGATCGTGAATCATCAGGTCGAGTACCACGCCGATGTCCATGCTGCGTGCCGGGAAGGGCGAGAGCCGGTGCGACTCGATGAAGCGCGGCTCGCGGGCGGCCTGCTGCAGGTATTTGAAGACCGGGTTGAACCGCTCGATATGGCCGACCTGCAGCACGCAGTCGTGCTGCTTGGCCAAGCGCACGAGGTCGGCGGCCTGCCCGGCGTTGTCGGTCATCGGTTTCTCAACGAGCAGGTGTTTGCCTTGCTCGAGCAGCGGCTTGGCTAAGTCGTGATGTGTGATCGTGGGCGTGACGATACTCAGGGCGTCCGCCGCCGCCGCGGCGGCCTCGACTGAGCCAAACGCGGAGGTGCCGTGTTTTTCGGCAATCGACTTCGCTTGGGCGGGATTGGTGTCGTACACGCCGACAAGCTCGACGGCGCCTTGCCGGTGCATTTCGCTGTAAATTCGCGCATGCTGCTGGCCGAGCGAGCCCACGCCCAGTACAGCCACCCTGACCCTTGTTGTCATCCCCTGAGCCTAGCGGCCTCTTGGCCAAGCGGCGAGGAAATCAGCCCTCACAGGCTCCCACGGCACAAACCGTGCTTCCCTAGGTTTGATTTTCTCGGGCTTTGGTTCGAATCTTGAATTTGACCATTTGAAATGGCGGTTAAGAAACAACAACAAGAACTACGCGCCCTGCTGATTGAAGAAAACGAAATCATCATCGAGTCCCTCAGTGAGATTATAAGATCGCAGGGCTTTATTGTCATCACACACAAGGATCCAGGCCAGAAAATCAACCTGATGAAGGGGGGCGCTGAGCCTGCTCATCGTGGATGACAAGTGCAGCGGGAAGGAGAGTCTGGAAATTCTTGAGGGGGCGCCAAAAGGAAGTTCCCTCCGACACGCGTCTTCTACTCACCAGCCGCGTGAACGACGAGGCCGCCCTGTCGCCGTTGATGCACGACTTCGCCTCAACGGCGGCGCTCATTGAGCAACTCGACTTCGTCATGACCATCGACACCGACTTGGCCCACTTGGCCGAGACACTGAGCAAACCGACTTGGTTGCTGCTCTCCGCCGCCAGCGACTAGCGCTGGATGCTCGGCCGCGACGACTGCCCGATGTACCCGTCGATACGCCTGCTCCACCAAAAACCAAGCTCGGCGACTGGAGCGATCCCTTGGCCAAGCTGAGCCCAGGGTTAGCCCGCACTGTTTAACACACGCGCCCAAGCGCGCACTCGACAGCAAAGCGGTTGGTCTGCATCATTCCCTCCGATTTTACCGCATAAAAATGGCCAAACCCGAAATTAAAACCAAGGTCGTTGGCAGCTACCCCATTCCGTCGTGGCTCGCCGCAAACCCTTCAGCGCCCGCCCTACGCGACGCCATTCTGGTCGTGCTCAAGACGCAGGAACTGGCCGGGATCGACCTGGTCTCCGACGGCGAACTGTCCCGCTTCGACGTGAGCCACCCAGAGACCAACGGCATGATCGACTATTTCATCCGGCCAATGGGCGGCATCGCGTCGGCTCTCTCGCGGGAGGACTTGGCCCAGTTTGCCGCCGAGCAGCGGATGGGCTTTCGCGCCCAACCGGCCGGCGTCGTCGAGGGGCCTCTCACCGAGGGCACGCTGAATCTACCGCGCGATTGGCAGCTCTTCCGGGGGCTGTCCAGTGCGGACACGATGTTCACCTTCACCGCGCCGTACATGCTGGCCCGCACATTGGTCGACCGGCAGCACGGTGACATTCGCGCACTGACGATGGCGCTCGCCGAGGTGCTGCGCAAACAGGTTGAGTCGATCGACGCGCCGGTGATCCAAATGGACGAGGCTCACTTAACCGGCCACGCCGAGGACGCCGAGTGGGCGCACGAGCCGTTCAACCTCGCCCTGGGCGGCATCCGGGGCGAGAAAGCGCTGCACCTCTGCTTCGGCAACTACGGCGGGCAGTCGATCCAAAAAGGCTACTGGAAAGACCTGATGCCGTTTCTCAACAAGCTGGACGTCGATCATCTCGTACTCGAGTTCGCGCGGCGTGGCTATAATGAACTGGAGGCGTTCAAAGAATTGAAACCGGGAACCAAGCTCGGCGTCGGCGTGGTGGACATAAAAGACAACGAAATCGAGCCGACCGACGTGATCGCTGGCCGAATCGAAAACGCCGTGAACGTCCTCGGTATCGACCGAATCAAGTGGGTTCACCCCGACTGCGGCTTTTGGATGTTACCGCGCAGCGTAGCCGACCTAAAAATGGCCGCTTTGGTAGCCGGCCGTGACCAGTTCCTCGGACGCTGAAACTGAGTTTTTTCACTGTAACTTTATCAATATGAGCCATTTAAGACACTTTATCGCTTGTTTATACACCGATTGAAAAACTCAAATAAATGGCTTTTTTTAACTAAAAAAAGACCATTTCAATAAATTGTTGAAGAGTTTTCCACCAGTTTTCCACAATTTCATCCAAGCAATCCAAGGCTGTGCCATATTGTCCCAGTATTCCAAGTTGACAGTGGCCGAGACTGACACTAGCCTCAACCCTGCTTTCGGGGAGAGGGTAAAAATATCTCCCATTTAGCTTGAGGAAAGGAAGTGAATCTCATTTGACTGAAATACGAATCAGAAAAGGCGAACCGCTCGACAGAGCGTTGCGCCGACTGAAAAAACGGCTCGATCGCGAAAACGTGATTAAGGACGCACGCAACAATCGTTATTACGAAAAGCCAAGCATGCGCAAACGCCGCAAAATGAAAGTGGCCAAGTTCACGCAGATGTTGAAGACTCGCCACGCGGACGACTGATCCGCCTGTCTTTTTTTTGCCGGAAGTTGCCAGGCAGGCAGCTTCCGGCTATTTTTTTGCCGCGATATGTATTCCTTCTCCACTTGTTGGAACTCTCACCGCCACACCGATGGCCGTGCCATGCTCGAGGAAATCCGTGACCTCGGCTTCGAGTACGCAGAACTCAGCCACGGGATTCGCCTGAGTCTCGTGCCCGGTATTTTTGAGGCGTTCGAGGCCGGCGTGATCAAGATCTCCACGCTGCACAATTTCTGTCCGCTGCCCATCGGGTGCAACCACGCTAACCCGAACGTCTTCAAGTTTTCCTCCACCAACCCACGCGAGCGCGACAACGCCTACAAGCACTCGATAAAAACCATCGAGATGGCGGATCGGCTCGGGGCCAAGCTGATCGTACTGCACATGGGCGAGATCGACATGCGCAACTACACCGACAAGCTCATCGATCTGCTCGAGGCCGGAAAACAGGACACGCCGAAATACCAAAAACTCTGTCAGGCCGCCGAGATCAAGCGCGAGAAAAAGAAAACCAAGTACTGCGACCTTGCCTACGAAATGCTCGAGCGCATCGCCGAGCAGTCGAGCCTGCGCGGCATCAAGCTCGGCATCGAGATCCGCGAGTCGCTCGAGGAAATCCCCATCGACACCGACTGGGACTTTTTCTTTCAGCGCTTCGAAGATCCGAACATTTGTTACTGGCACGACATCGGCCACGCGCAAATCAAGGAGAACCTCGGCTTCATCCACCACCGGCTGCACCTCGAGTCGATGGCCGGGCGCTTGGGCGGTTTTCACCTTCACGACGTGCAGTTCCCAGCCCGAGATCACCGCCCGCCGGGCCAGGGGATGATTGATTACGAGGGGCTCAAGCACCTCGTGAAGCCGGAACACATCAAGGTCTTCGAGCTGAGCCCGAGCCTCAAGCCGGACGCCGCGAGGGAGGGCGTCGCCCACCTGAAATCCATCTGGGGAGAGGATTGAAATCCGCTCCCAACGCCCTTCGCCTCACGCTGAAACTGGCCATCAGCCTTGTCTTGGTAACGTGGATTCTGCACGGCATTTTCTCCGGTGAAGCCGAGCAACAGACCAAAGACTGGGCCAGCCTGACATTCGCCGAGCAGGTTCGTGCAAGCTGGACGATCGGGCCGGTCGCCTTGTGGGAGACCATCTCCGACGTAAGCATTGTATGGCTGCTGGCCTCGTTTGTTTTCATGGGCGCGACGATTTTCATCGGCGTCATCCGCTGGCGTTTGGTGCTGGCGGTACAGGGGTTGCATCTGTCGCTTGGCCGCGCCACCGGCATTTCGTTGGTCGCCCATTTTTTCAACTCCTTCCTGCTCGGCTCGACCGGCGGCGACCTGCTAAAGGCCTACTTCGCCGCCGCCGAGACCGCCCACAAAAAAGCCGAAGCCGTGACCACAGTTGTCGTCGACCGGCTGCTTGGCCTGTTCGCGATGCTGCTCTTTGTTTCGATGATGGCATTGCCCAACTGGAACATCGTGATGAGCCAGCAACGCTTCATGGCCGTGATGCTCGTCGTCCTCGGCATGCTCTTCGTGAGCGGCTTGGTCGTCGTGCTGTCATTTTGGGCCGGGCCAACCAAGCCGCGCCTAAAGTTCGAGGCGTTCCTGGCCAGGCTGCCCAAAGGCGAGGTATTGGTGCGCTGTATCGAGGCGTGCCACGCTTTTGGCGAAAAGCCCGGTTTCCTCCCGCGCGTGCTCGGCTGGTCGATGCTGCTCAGCTTGGCCTGCGTGTTGCAGATCGTCGCGCTTGGCTTCGGGCTTGGCCTGCCGATGGGCGAGCACTTCCGCGTGCTGCTGCTCATCGTCCCGGCGATCATCTGCATCAGCGCACTGCCAATCACGCCCAGCGGCATCGGTGTCCGCGAAAACCTCTACGTGTTGCTGCTCAGCGCCACCGCGATCGGCATCGAGGCCAAGACGGCGTTGTCACTCTCGCTGCTGGCGTTCGCCGGCAGCCTGTTGTGGAGCCTCATCGGCGGCGCGGTGTACCTCGCTTTCCGCAGTCGCCACTCCCTCGATTAAAACCCAAGCGCTTGGCCAAGCAGTCATTTCTTGTTTCGTTTTTTACCTAGTTCCTTAAGGAGCTTGGGCAGGGGAAGGGTATTGATGACGTCGTTGGCGGTGAGCCAGCCTTTGCGGGCGATACCGGTACCCAAGCGTAAAAAACCGGCGTGCTCGTTGCGGTGGGCGTCGGTGTTGATGACGCATTTCACCCCCTTAGCCTTGGCGTGCTGCCACAGGCGCCAATCGAGGTCGAAACGGTACGGGTTGGCGTTAAGCTCGAGCCAGGTACCGGTCGCGGCGCAGGCGTCGATGACGGCGTGCTGGTTGACGGGATAGGCTTCGCGGCGGAGCAGCAGCCGGCCGGTGAGGTGACCCAGCATGTGGACGTTGGGGTTCTCAGCGGCGGCGATGAGACGGCCGGTATTGTCGGCCTCGCTGCTGCCCGCGACGTGCAGGCTGGCAACAACGACGTCAAGTTCGGCGAGCAGGGAGTCGTCGAAATCGAGCTTGGTTTTGAGTATGTCCACCTCGATGCCACTGAGAAGGCGGAAGGGGTTGCCGTCAGCCTCGAGTTGCTGGTTGACGCGTGCGACCTCGGCGATTTGTTTGCGGAGCCTCGCCTCGTCGAGGCCGTTGGCTTGGAACGACGCGCGAGAGTGGTCGGTGATGGCCCAGTAGCCGCAGCCCAGCCCGCTCATGTGGTCGGCGATCTCCTCGAGCGACTCGGCGCCATCGCTCCAGTTGGAGTGGTTGTGCAGCGAGCCCTTGAGATTGGTCCACTCGATGAGGCGCGGGATTTTGCCCGCCTCCCCGGCGTCGAACTCACCCTTGTCCTCGCGCAGCTCCGGCGGGATGTAGGCGAGGTCTAGCGCGGCGAAGATGTCCTCCTCGGTTTTGCAGTCGAGCCGCAGCTTGGGGTCGCGGGTTTCCTCGGTGCTCTTGAAAAGGCCGTACTCGTTAAGGCGCAGGCCGCGGGCGATGGCGCGTTGGCGCATGGCGATATTGTGCTCCTTGCTGCCTGTGAAGTAGGCCTGCGCGAACGGATACTCGGTATCGCTGACGACGCGCAGATCGCCCTGTATGCCGCCCTCTAGAATGACGCTGGCCTTCGTGTCGCCCTTGGCCGAGACGGAGAGGATGCCGGCTTGGTCGGTGAAAAACCCAATGATCGACTCTGGGTTTTTCGACGAAACGAGGAAGTCGATGTCGCGGACGATTTCCTTGTGGCGGCGCAGGCTGCCAGCGGTGCTGCAGCGGATGACGTCGGGGTGGGCGCGGAGCTGCTCGAGGATGGGTTCGGCGAGATTGAGGGCGGCGCTAACGTGGTGGTGCGAGGCATAGTTGCGGCGGAACTCAATGCCCTCAAGGATTTTCGACTCGGTCTTTTTGCCGAAGCCCGGCAGTTCGGCGAGTTTGCTGTCTTTGCATGCCTGCTCGAGTACCTCGACGGTCTCGATGCCGAGTTTGTTGTAAACGGCCTTGACCTTTTTCGGCCCCAAGCCGGGGATGTTGAGCATGGCGATGAGGCCGTCGGGGATTGAGGCCTTGAGCTCGTCGTAATAAGCGAGGCGGCCGGTGGTGGCCAGCTCGGTGATCTTCTCAGCCAACGCCTTGCCGATGCCCTTGATGTCGCCCAGGCGTTCCTCCTCGACGAGCTTGGCTAACGGCTCGGTGAGGCTCTCGAGAGTGCGCGCGCCGTTTTGGTAGGCGCGCGTCTTGAACGGGTTCTCGCCCTTTAACTCGAGGAACACCCCGATCTCCTTGAGGATGTCCGCAATCTCGTCCTTTTGCATCGGGCGAGTTAATCACGGCCGGAAGCGGCGGCAAAGGCCGATCAATCCGTTTGCCCGGATGCGAGCGACATAACAAGGGGCATTTATTGTCGCGACAGCGTCATGGAATGCGGTTCTCTGCACCGCTATGTGTTGCTTCGAAAAGCGGTAGAGACGGGCGCACGCAAAGACGCTCGCACGACTTTTTAGCGCGCTTGGTTTAGAGCTTGAGCGCCTGGCACTCTAGGCCAGGCGCTTGGCCAACAGCTGCGCAGGTCAGTTGGCCGTTTATGGGCGGATTAAAGACATTCGCTGCGATATCCGCCAAGGCCGGCTATGTGGACTTTACTGCCGTTCGCCGCAACCCCGTCAATTGTAGCTTTGCGCGTAATGCTCCAGTCAATTGTCAAAAAGGCACCTGCTTTTTCAGACTAAATTTACAATAGTGACCAACCATAGATAATGGATACTGCCAGCGTATAGATCGCAAGAAGAGCGACGTTGACGGGATTGCCGGATAGCTTTGGCGTCTTTATCTGAGAAACATTCAAGACCGCAAGGCAGAGGCCGCTGGTACCGAGAATGATGGAAAACACTGAGGGATCAAAATACCCTTCAAATATAAAAATAAAGACAAGAATAATACTGTTATTATCAATAGCTAAACCAGTATATTTCGCATCATCCGATAGCCCAAAGGTGCTAAAATAACTCAGCCGGATCGCACCGAAAACCAGCATTATGAAAACGACTGGCAAAAAGGCAGGGCTAAAGTTAGCATAGCTCAAGATCAAAATAGCGGGAGTGACGCCATAACTTACGATATCAATTAGCAGATCAAGCTGGCCTCCAAATTTTCGATCAGCGCCTGTTCGCCCCGTCATCCCGCGCGCAATAAGTCCGTCAGCCCAATCGAATGCGACCGCCCAGATCATGCCGATCATTGCAGCGGCATATACACCCTCTATTAGAAAATAGATCGCTAACAGCGTGCATCCCAGACCTGCAAGAGAACAGATATTGACAATATCTTTAACATATGACAGAATGACTCTTGGTTGTTCTGGCGCTTTGGCCTTTTCGGCTCTCATGGCAGGTCCCTATTATTAGTCATATTTGACAGGTAATCTCAGCTACACACGTTCTGTGTGCATTTGAAACGAGTCGCTTTCAAAACAAACACCGATTCTAGATTTCTGAAGGTCTGGAGTCATCTCGGATTAATTTTTGAAAAAAAACGAATAAATTTCACGTTCCATTTACATAGCACAGTTTATGGACAAGTAAAAGGAAAAAGCGGAGAATGATCGTCTATACAGTTGGCACTTTCGATTTACTTCATGTCGGCCATCTTGCTCTGCTGAACCATTGCAAGTCACTGGGCGATATCCTCGCCGTTGGCGTTGCTTCAGATAAGGTCGTAAACCTTTACAAAGCAAATATTCCAGTTGTTCCGTTGGGGCAGCGCGTGGAGATGTTGCGGGCGTTAAGCTGTGTCGACATTGTCCGTCCTTATCATGAACTTGAATATATTTCAGGCTGCAGAGCTGTAAACGCGGATATCTTTGTGATTGGAGAAGATTGGGGGAGTAAACCTCACAACTTCGCTGTGGATGCTTATTTGAAAAAATTGGGCAAACAAATTGCCCAATTTAGTTACAGCCCTCGAACGTCTTCCTCGAAAATAAAGCAAATCGTTTTGGATCAGTCCCAAGCACGAGGATAGCCAAACTAGATGTAATCGCAATTGGCTCACAGCCGTCTTTCCAGATTGGTGGGTGTTGATGCCCCCGACCAACTCAGGCGCCAGAGCGCAGGCCTCGGCGAGGCCGTGGTTGGCGAGCATCTCGACGTAGCGATGCGTGACATTGGTCAGCGCCTGGGTGGCGGTGCCCGCGTAGGCTGCCGGCATGTTGGCCACGGAATAGCGGCTCACGCCCTCCTAAATGAACACCGAGGCGTGTTGGGTGGTCGAAGCGCGCGAGGTCTCGGCGCATGCAGCACCAGTTGATAGGCAACGGAGGAGAGCAGTCCGACCCTTTATTCCTGTTTTATGATCTCCTTGGGGATGGCTATTTTCATTGAGTTGCTGGTTGTGATATGACCCAGCTGTTGACTGAACATTTCCAACCCCGCTTGGCCAAGGCTTGGGTCAAAAAAATCATAAAAAATCGCCGGTTTGCCTTTGACCAGCCCTTGGCCAAGCGATAAGGATATTGCCCCCAAGGAGTAGGTTCGTTCGCGAACACCTCAAAGATGATTATGCTTTTACAAGCTGGGGCGCCGGTGGCTGCCCCGAACGAGCTTATTTACGTGTGGACTGCGTCCACGCTGGCAGGTAAATCCATCATTGTTTTCCTGGGGGTGCTGTCGATGTTTGTCTGGTCGGTGATGTTGCAAAAAGTGCTTCAGACCCGGCAGGCTCGCAAGCTAAACAAGCTGTTTGTCGATGAGTTTCACCAGCACGAGGGCGTGCTCGTGATCCATGACCGCAACATCCACATTGAGGGCTGCCCACTGTTCAACGTGTACGACAACGGCTGCAAGAATCTGCTGGGCCGGCTCAAGACCAACGGCACCGAGGGCGAGCTTGGCTCGGAACAATACGCCACCGTCAAGTCGATGGAACATGTCAAGCGCACCATCGAGAGCGACGTTGCCAAGGAGTCGCTCAAACTCGAGAGCGGGCTGATCCAGCTTGCGAGCGCCGTGAGCGGCGCGCCTTTCGTCGGGCTGCTGGGCACGGTCTGGGGGGTGATGAGTACCTTCACCAACGTCGCCATGCTGCAGACCGCCAGCCTACCGGTGATGGCGCCGGGCGTGGCGGCGGCGCTGGGCACGACGGTGGCCGGGCTGCTGGTGGCGATCCCGTCGATGGTCGGCTACAACTGGCTGGTGCACAACTTGCGGGTCTTCACGGTGGAACTGGACAACTTTGCGCAGGAACTAGCCTCGTGCATGGAAACCGAGTTCCTCAAGGACGAATAAACAGCATGCCCTCGAAAAATTTAGTGCAGGGAGAAAAAGGGTTACTCTGCCCGAAGTGCAGCCACCTGAACCCCGGCGACCTCAAGCAGTGCGAGTACTGCAATTCCCAGCTGTTCGTCAAATGCAAGAAATGCGGGGCCAAGGTGCAGCGGGTGATTTCCTCGTGCCCAGAGTGTCGTCACAGGATGCACAAGAGCCGGTTCGGGAAACTCAAGCGGCGGCTGTTCGGCAAATCAGAAAAGATCACGCTTGGCCAGGCGGCGATCATGATGATCGTGTCATTCGGCGCGTACAAGGTGATCACGATGGCTGCGAGTAAATTTTAGTTCGTCATGCGCCGGTTCTCACAACGCAACCCGCTGGTCACGCTGAGCGACCTCAACGTCACGCCTCTCATCGACCTGGCGTTCGTGTTGCTGGTTATTTTCATGATCACCACGCCGCTGCTCGAGCAGGGCTTGTCGCTCGACCTCCCCGGCGGCGGACAGCCGGACAGGCCGCTGGACAAGAACGACATTCGCACTGTCGAGGTGGATCAGTCGGGCGGCTATATGCTCGACAACGAGTCGTTGTCGCTCGGGCAGATTGAACAAAAACTGGTTGCGGATCATCAAAACAATCCGAATATTTTGGTGTACGTCCGGGCGGATCACCGCGGGACGTACGGCGCAGTCGCCGCGGTGCTGAACCGCTGCGAGCAAAACGGCATCACGCGGGTTTCCCTGCGAACAGAGCCGGAATAAGAAAGAAGGAAGGAAGAATGGGTAGGTTAAAACGCAGTTGCCTAGTTGGATCAGTCGTATTTCACGCGCTGATTCTAGCCATGCTCGTGCTTGGCCCGATGCTCCTGGCCAAGCGTGAGGAGAAGGTGCGGGTGATCGATTTGGTTCCGTCGGAAGTGATCGAGAAGTTGCTCTCCCCGGCCGCCCTGGTGGCTCCCCCGCCAGCCCCCTCGACGCCCAAACCCAAGCAGCCCGAACCAAAAAAAGTCCAGCCCAAGCCGAAACTAAAACCAAAGCCCCTCCCCCCTAAGCCGAAAAAAATCACTCCCGAAGCCCAAGCCCAAGCCCAAGCCCAAGCCCAAGCCCAAGCCCAAGCCCAAGCCCAAGCCCAAAATAAAGGTCAATCTCAACTCGAATGTCCGGAAACCGGATGCTCAAAAAAAAGAGTCACAAAAGGAAGCGGCCAAGCAGCAAGCAGCGCTCAACAAGCTCCAAACCAAGCTCTCCGGCCGCACGTCGGTGAACGTCCCTCTTAGCCGGTATGCCTCGGCCAATTACGAGTCGCTCATCCGCCGCAAATACATGGACGCCACGATCCACCCCGGCGCGATCAGCGGGGATCCGGTCGTGAGAGTCCGCCTGGTCATCGCCCGAAACGGCACGATCCTCTCGGCCCGGGTCACGGGTAAATCCGGCGTGGCGAGTTGGGATCGCTCGGTGCAAAAGGCGCTAGACCGCGTGAAGTTCATCAAGCCGTTCCCCGAGTCGATGAAAGGCTCGCAACAGACCTTCAACATTAATTTTAACTCGAGAAATTTTTCATGAGGAAAGCAACCCACATCCGATTCCCAGTTTTAGCCGCCCTGCTTTTAGCCGGCTCCGCGCTTGGCCAAGCGCAACCCTCAATCGATGTCGACGTGTTCGACGCCGGCGACGTCAAGGCGATCCCGGTAACCCTCGAGGGCTTCACCGGCGAGACGCTGGCCTTGCTGAAGTTCGACCTGTTCGTGCAGGGCTTCGAGTTCGTGGACAAGGCCAAGGCGCAGTTCACCATCAAGGGAAAAAATGCCGGCAGCATTAACGGCGCGGTGTACGACCATGTGAAGCGCGGGTTCATCCTGAACAAACGATATCAGGGAGGCAGCCTGCGGCGGCAGGCGCACACATTCGCGAACAACGCTGTTGAGGCGATCACCGGCTCTCCCGGCATTGGCCTGACCAAGATCGCCTTCCGGCAGTTCCACGGGCGCGACACCGAGATTCACATCGCCGACTTTGACGGGCACAATTCCAAGCGCTTGACCCACGACAACTCCATCGCCGCTGGACCGGAATGGACTCCGAATAATGACTCACTCTTTTACTACTCCTACCGCCGGCAGAACCCCGACATTTACTCGCACAACCTCCATACCGGTGTGCGCCGCATCGTCGCCCGTTATTCCGGATCGAACATCAGCCCGGCGGTATCGCCAGATGGACGCCGTGTGGCGATGGTACTCAGCAAGGCCGGCAGCCCGGATATTTGGGCGGCCAGCGCCGACGGCACCGGCCTGCGTCGGCTCACCACCACCAAGGAGGCGGAGTCGTCGCCCTGCTGGTCGCCCGACGGACGCTGGATTTGCTTCGTCTCGCGAGCCAGTGGTCGCACGGCTTTGTACAAAATACCCGCAAATGGCGGGGCCATGTCGCGAATCCGCACGGTCGGTGCCTTTAATGCCACCGAGCCGGATTGGTCGCCCGACGGCAAAGCGATCGTCTTCACCACCATGCGGGGGGGCGGGGTGTTCGAGATATGCATCGTCCCGCCCGGCGGCGGAAACGTGGAAGTCCTCGCCACAGGGGAGGACCCCTCGTGGGCGCCCAACTCACGCACGCTCATGTTTACCAGCCGCTCCCGGGGAAAACGTGTTTTATCAGTACTTGACGTGCCCACCAAACGAGTCAAGACTCTGCCGCGCAGCTTTCCGGGCAACTGTACCCAAGCGGCTTGGAGCAAATGAAGCAAGGCAGCTAACCTCAAAACCATGACTATAGCGAAACAAGTTGGTTTAATTCTGGTAGCCCTCATGGCAGCCACCGCGGCCGGGTGCAAAACCAAGCCCAAGAACATCACCCCCATCCCCGGCGGAAACGCCAGCGTGGGGGGTGCAGGGGGGCTTATCGGCCGTGACAACAGCGGCTCCATTGGCAGCGACGGGGGTGTTATCACGGTTGATGAATCCGGCAACATCGGCCTGTCCGGACTCGAGGAGTTTGAGGACATGCTGATGGATCGCGAAGCCTTGGCGGCCCAAACCGTTTATTTTGAGGTGGATCGCTCTGAAATCCACCCGGACGACCTTGGCAAAGTGGAGGCGGTCGCCGGCATCTTGGCACAAGACGCACAGAACAAGGTGATGATCGAGGGCCACTGCGACGAGCGCGGCACAGAGGAATACAATCGCGCCCTGGGCGAGCGCCGGGCATTGAGCGTCCGCGACGCGCTGGTTGGCTTGGGAGTGAGCACCGACCGGGTGCGCACGATGAGCCTGGGCGAGGATCGACCCGCCGACACGGGCCTCGATGACAGCGCCTTCTCCCGCAATCGCCGCGGGGAATTCGTGCTGCTCAAGCCCAAGCCGGGCAACTGATTTTTTGAGCGCAGTCGTTCCGCCTTGGAGTTGACTCTTTACATTACGCAAAAGCAGGCTAGGTTAACGGGCCTTTTTGACAAATTATGATGACTTATCTGAATTTAGCTTTTTCACCTGGAATGCCCGAAATCCTATTGGTTTTGGCTGTAATCCTGATTTTTTTTGGTGCAAAGAAACTGCCCGAACTGGCCAAGGGTATGGGACAGGGCATCAAAGAATTCAAGAAAGCCACGCGCGACGCCACCGGCGAGATGGAACGCGCCATGGATGACCCCCCCGATTACACCCCCCCGCCCACCCCTAAAATCTCCGAGCAAGCCAGCGGCGATGAGTCTAAAAAAGACGCCTGATCTGCTGGCGTTGAGATCGACTTGGGTTTGAACGATGTCCAAGGAACCCGACGGGCCTCCGGAGCCGGGGCAATCCACTCCCGCAGCCAAGCCAAAGCGTAAAGCTGTGAAGAAGAAGGTAGCCAAGAAGAAGGCAACTCCTGGGGGCAAAGCTGTGAAGAAGAAGGCAGCTAAGAAGAAGCACCCTAAGCCCCCCCCATCACAGAAAAGTCCGGAGCAGGAAACTGCTCCCGAAACGAGCAATTCTTCAAGCCAAGCGCTTGGCCAAGCGGACGGGAGTGCCCCCGATTCCGTGGACGATACTTCGCAGCATGATGACCCATATCATCACGACTACGAACACGACGATCACGGTTCCTACGATGCCCATCACGACGATCACTACCATCACGGGCATGAGGAACACCAGGAGGCAGACCACACCGAGTCAGCGCTGAGTGCGCCCCTACCGGTTCCACGCAGCGGTGGCTCCGACGGCGACGACACGATGCCCGAGCTAGACGAAAACGGCGAGGAATTCGGCGGCCCGGTCAAGTCGTTCCTCGAGCACATGGAGGATTTGCGCTGGGTGCTCATCCGCTGCGTCGCCGCCTTGGGCGTGGCCATGGTTGCCTGCCTCGCCGGTGCGCCGCTGCTGGTCGATACGCTGGCCCGGCCACTTGGAGAGGCCAAGCAGTTCCTCACGGAAAACCGAATGGAAACCTTGAGCGAGGAGGGTAAAAGCGAAATCCACGTCCGGCTCACTCAGGAGGAGGTCTTTCGCATCCCGGTCGAGACCAACCTGCTCGCCGAGGCCTACAAGCTGCTCGACCTGACCAACGAGGTCACCACATTCAACCTCATCCCGGCGGTGGAGGATGGCAAACTGCAGTTGCTCCTGCAGCCCGGCACAAACACCCAAGCCGCCGATGACGACCTCACCCAAGCCGGGCCGGAGCTAAAATCCATGGGGCCGCTCAGTGGATTCCTGGTCGCCCTGCAAATGGCCTTCTACGGCGGCATCATGATTTCGTTGCCTTTCATCCTGTATTTTCTAGGCGAATTCACCTTCCCGGCCCTGCGGAAGAAGGAGAGAAAATATCTTGTCACCGCCGTCATCATCGGCGGCGGACTTTTCTTTTGTGGCGCAGCTTTTTGTTACTTTTTGCTGATGGAAATAGCGTTGAGCACGGCGGCGCTGTTTGCGAACTGGCTGAACTTCGGGGCCGACATTTGGCGGGCTGAAGATTACATAACCTTTGTCTGCAAGTTCATGATAGGCATGGGTATCGCCTTCGAACTCCCGGTTGTCATCCTGCTTCTCGTGAAGATAGGGGTGCTCGATTACAAGAAACTCTCCAAATTCAGAATGTATTGGGTGATCATCAACCTTATCCTTGCGTCGATTCTCACCCCGCCGGATCTCGTCACCCAGGTGCTCATGGCTCTGCCGATGCAAATCTTCTACGAGTGTAGCATTTTCATCGCCTGGATTTGGTATCGCCGCGACCGAAAAAAAGAGGCGCAACTCGCAAAAGAAGAGGCCGAGGCCAATAAAACGCCCCCTGACGAGCCTGAAAAATAGCGCCAAAAGACTTTACACCGGCGGCTTTCTGGCTAATCTGCCGCACCTGTTTAACTGATCCAATGAGATATTTTGCAAAAACAACCGGCGTTGCCGCTCTTGTTGCCTTCCTCTCGGTGGGCTGTGCCGGCCCTGAAAACAAGCTGGGGCGCGGCATCCGCAATTTCAGCGAGTTCACCCGCTTGGGCGAATTCAACCGTTCTGTCGAGCAAACAGCCCTCTGGGACGGCCCGCAGCACGCATACACCACAGGTGTCATCCGTGGCCTAAGCCGCACCGTTGCCAGAACCGCCGTGGGTTTTGCGGAGATTGTCACCTTCCCTTTTGCCACCCCGAACTACGAGCCGTGGCTACAAGGTGCCAGCGTGTTTCCGGATCCCTCCATAGCCACGCTGCAGTACCCTTGGGGTGGCTTGGTGATGCCGGACGACGCCCTATTCCCCTCCAGCTACACGCCCGGCCTTTGGGATGACGGTGTCTTTCACCCAAACACCGCCATCGGTTTTGGCGGCGGCGACGTGGCTCCTTTCTTTCCTGGAAGCCGCTTCAGGGTCTTTGACCACTGAGCCTCAATTCAGCAGTTTTACTGGCGTCGACCCTGCGGTTGGCGCCTTTTTTTATGTCGTGAAACTCAGCCGCAAATCATACTGCAAAATCAACCTGCTGCTCAACGTCGTCGGCCAGCGCGCCGACGGCTTTCACGAGTTGGAAATGCTGATGCTGCCCGTGCCGATTTTTGACCGGCTCGACTTTGAGTTGCTCGGCCACGGCATTGAGCTGACCTGCAACCAACCGGGCATCCCCACCGATTCCAGCAACTTGGCATGCCAAGCCGCTGAGTCATTCGCGGCCAAGGCTGGAGTCACAGGCGGCGTCCGCATCCACCTCGAAAAATCCATCCCCGCCGAGGGCGGTCTCGGTGGCGGCAGCAGCAACGCGGCGGCAACCCTCCTTGCGCTCAACGAACTCCACGACCAGCCGCTTGGCCAAGCGATGTTGCACGAACTCGCCGCCGAACTCGGCAGTGACGTCCCGTTCTTTATGCAAAGCCAATCGGCCGTGGCCAAGGGCCGTGGTGAAATTATCGAGCCGGTTGCGCCACTCGAGGCACTCGACGGCAAGTCGCTGCTGCTCGTCAGACCAGGCTTCGGTGTCCCAACGCCCTGGGCTTACCAAGGCTTGGCCAAGTTTCCCGGGGCAAAAACCCGCCCCATTGGCCAGGCGGACGAGTTGGCCAAGCGCTTGGCTAACGGCTCGCTGGCTGAGACCGGCGACGCCTTTTACAACTCACTCGAGGCGCCGGTCTTCGACAAGTTCCCGCTACTCAAGCTAATCAAGCAACACGCTTTAGCCAACGGCGCGGAGGCAGCGCTCATGTGCGGCAGCGGCTCGACCGTTTTCGCGATCTGCCCGGACGCCGCGACGGCGCAGTCGCTTGGCGAAGCGATAGAGGCGGAGTTTGGGAAGCAATCACTCGCACAGACCGTCTCGCTGCCCGGCGACTTTCCCAACACTGTCGCGTAGTCGGGAGCACTACAGCCAGCCCTTGAAGATCAGTCCGGGGAGAGTGTGGTATTTCATGCGGCGGATTTTTTTTGGTGACGCGCCGAGGTAGCGTGGGCGGCCGTCCACTGGCAATCCGTCCGGCCCAATGCGGACGCCCTTCTTTTCGATGCGCTCCCTGATCGAGCGAAGCAATTCACCGGCCATCGCCTCTGATTGAAACTCAATGGCGACTTCCGTATTCAACCGCTCCGATCGGGGGTCGATGTTGAATGAGCCCACCACACCGATACCGGCCTGCTCCAGAACCATGCTCTTGGAGTGCAGTGTCTCCATCCCCGCGCGGCCCGGTTCGCCCGCCAGTTCATAAATCTCCAGCCCAAGGGCGAGGTAGTCTTCCTTTTTTCTCTGGTAAACAGCCTGCACTAGGAGGTTGTCGGTCGAGTTTAGGGAGTTGGTAAAAACTACCACGCGGACGCCACGCCGGAGGGCATCGCCCAGAAGGGTTCGGGCTTTTCGCGTCAGGATAAGATACGGCGACTCGATCCAAATCGTCTCCCCCGGCGCCGCATTTTTCACCAGCTCAGCGATGTGGAACCCCGTGTTTTGTCCGCGGGTTTTCCTACCATTGAGATCGGCAAAAAAACGGATTTCATCCACCAGTCGCAGTCGCTGATTCCAGTCGGTGCGGCTTGGCAACTGTACGACTCTCGGCTTGGACTGAAACTCCACCCAAGCCCTGTCGAGCGCCGCCTCGGCCTTGTCGATGTCTCGCTGAAGGATGGCACGGTGCACCGGCGGGATGGCACGGCGGCGGCTCGCCGGGAGGCGCTTGGGCAAGTCGTCGGGCCGGATTAGACAGCGATATTTGCCGACCTGCATCGGCTTCACTTTCGGCCCGCTCCAGAGCGTCATGAAGTGTTCGTTGGCCTCTGCGGCAGTTTCGCCTTCAACGAGTATGTCGCGGTCAATCCGGTTGCGTAATACCGTGTTGCCCTCTTTCCGAAATCGGCTCTGCCCAAAATAGGAGTTGTCGATGTTGCGCCCGCCGGTGATCAGCAAGTTGCCGTCCGCAATGAATAGCTTGTCGTGCAAACGCCGATTGAACCGAAACGGTTTCAGCGGGTCGAGCGGGTGAAACACCCGAATCTCCACACCCTCCAGAACCAAGTACGCGCCAAGGTGCATGGGGATACTGTTAAAAAGAGCATCAACCATCAGCCTCACCTTTACGCCACGCCGCGCCGTTTCGCGCAACAGCGCAAAGCCGCGCATCGTGAAATCATCCTCCTCCCCGCCCACGTAAAAGTAGGAGATATTCAGCTCACGCCGGGCCTCGATGGCGAGGTCGTACCGGGATTGCGCGGCGTCCGCCGGGCCATTGATCAAGCAAACACGATCAGCCCCTGCCAACGGGAGGGCAACTGTCAGCAGGAAGCAATACGCGAACAGGAGCTTGGCCAAGCGATTCATCGGTGGTGATTGTGTAACCGCAGAACCACCAAATGACAACGATTTCGGCTTGGCCAACCGGATGATAAGCCTTGCATGGCCCTTTTCGAAAGTCATCATCCCTGTTGTTCCAAACTTGAATTCACCATGAAAATGTCTATGCGCTTCACTCGTTGTATCCGTTCGACCCGTCCCTAGGCCAAAGCAGCAGGTTTCAGTCTAGCCTTGGCCCTAGCAGCCGGCGCCAGCGCAGATCCTGCCAAGATCATCACACAACCAACCAATTTATCGCCTGAGGAGGGCACGGCGACCAGCCTCTCGGCTGAAGTGTCCGGCAGCCCGAACACCTATAGCTGGCACCGAGCCAACGGCGTACGTGACGCAGGCAATAACGAGATTGCCGCTGACACCATATTAGTCGTCCAGGTGAAACAGGAAGGGGACCAAGCGGAGCCGCCGGTCGTCACACTCGAGGAAGGTGACGGCGTAATCATCATCAACACCAGTTCCGGCTCACTGCAGACTGCTCCAAGTGTAATCGGACCGTGGGAAAATGTTGCCGCTCCGTTACAGTTGAATCTCAATAAACTCGGCGTAGCTGGATTCTTCCGTGCGGTAAATTAAGAAATCGGAACGAGCGAAAGCTTAACGCCGTTGAGCCAAGGCTTCCTCGCTCTTAGCGAGGATGTCCTTGTGCAGGGATTCCCCGTGTGAATCCATCGTGACCACGGCGGGGAAGTCCTTCACCTCGAATTCCCAGATCGCCTCCGGTGAGCCGAACTCCTCGAGCATGTAAACATTGCGCACCTTGATGATGCACTCGGCCAAAACCTGCGCCGCACCGCCGATGGCGTGCAGATACACCGCTCCGTGTTCCTTGCAGGCGGCGAGCGTCTTGTCGGCCATGCCGCCCTTGCCGATCACTCCCCGAATGCCGAACTGCTTCATGATGTCGCCTTGGTACGGCTCCTCGCGGATGGATGTCGTCGGCCCGGCGGCGGTCACCTTCCACTCACCGTTGTCGTCCGGCAACACCACCGGCCCGCAGTGATACAGAATGCCGCCGTCGAGATTCACGCCGTCCGGCAACTCGCCGCCATCGTGCAGATACTTGTGCACCGCATCGCGCCCGGTGAACACCGTGCCGGAGATCAAAACCTGATCGCCAACCTTCAATTCGCGAATCGCCTCCTCTGAAATCGGGCTGGAAAGATTGTGACTCATTATGTGTTCCCCTCAATAAAGCCAGCCGGTGATTTCACCGTCGTTGGCCAGCGTCGCGCCGTGGCGCCGGAAGGCCCAGCACATGTAGCTGACACTCACGAAATACGATGCCGGCACGCGGTTGGCTGCGCCGATCTTCACGCCTAGTAGCGTCGTTTTTCCGCCGAACCCCATCGGCCCGATGCCCAACTCGTTGGCCGTCTTAAGGATGTCTTGCTCGAGTTCGTCCAGCTTCGGATCGGTATTTCGATCATCGAGCCTACGGAGAAATTCACGCTTGGAAAACTCATAACCGGACGCCCTGTCGCCACCGATACACACGCCGAGAACGCCCGGGCCGCAGCCCTTACCCTGAGCCTGATGCACCGCCTCAAGGATCACTTTGCGGCAGCCATCGAGGTCACGGTCGGCCGCTAGTTTGGTGTTGGGCAGCGAGAATTGCGCGCCAACGTTCTCACAACCACCGCCCTTGAGCACAAGCCGCACCGAGATGTCGTCCGATGTGTGTTGGTGGAAATGCAGATTTGGCGATCCTGGGCCAAGGTTGGTGCCGTCATTCTTTCCGGTGACTGAGTCCACCGAGTTTTGCCGCAGGTAACCAAGCTTGGTTGCCTCTTTCACCGCTTCGCGAGCCTCCTGCTCGAACTCGACCTGGTTCATTCCAACCGTGCAGTCGATGTAAAACAAAATGCTGCCGGTGTCCTGGCAGATCGGCTGCGACTTGCTCTTTGCCAAGCCGATGTTGCGCTCGATGATCTCCAGCGCCGACTTGGCGATGGTGCCCTCCTTCTCCTGTTCCAGCCCCCGCAGAATCGCTGTCTGCACGTCGTCGGGGATCTCCGCCGAGGTGCGACGGATCAATTCAATTAATGACTCCCTGAGCCTGCTCATTACATGGACAGTATAGGCATTTGAGATACCTGTGTCAATGAACGCTCAACCACCGCGCTTGAATCTCTTGTGCTCGCGCTTGTTATACGCCGCCATGTCTCCCTGCATGTCACCAACTGTGTCATCCATCATTTGAATGAAATTTTCGCAACTGCACGCCACGCTGCCGAGGCTGATCACCGTCTCCCGCTCAGCGAAGTCGTTGGTGACTGCCATCACCTCACCGTACGGCTTCATTAGATGCGCCACCCTCTCAATGATCTGGTCTGCCGTCTGGCCTTTTTTTGAAAAGAGCACCTCGATGCCGCCTTTGGCAGTCTCGTTTTTCGGTGTGTCGGGCGGCGCTCCCCCGCCGTCGAAAACCACCGTGACTGGCGTGCCGGACGAATCCTGATACTGCGTCAGCAACGCCACCAGCGCGTCCCTCGCATGGAACGAGTGGCGTGGCTTGCTCGGTGCCACCTCCTCCCAGTAATGCAGGAGGCTGTATCCATCCACCAAGATTCGAACGATCCCCATGCGCCCAAAGCTACGGCTTCGGCCGCGCTTGGCCAAGCGCTTGGTTTAGTGGTAGCGTGCCGCAGGGGGGGAACGATGCCGATTTACGAATACGAACTGTCCGACGATAAGGGTGACTGCAGACCATGCGGCGGCCCCGGCTTCACGCTACGCCGTCCCGTCTCGGCCAAACCGCTCGAGAAGTGCCCGGCCTGCAAGAGGCCGGTACGAAAAGTCATCTCCAGTTTCAGCACCCCAACCCATCTCAAGCCACTCTCGATCACGGACGCGAAGAAGGCCGGCTTCACCGTTTACAAAAAGCTCGGAAAAGGCGAATACGAGCGCCAGTAACGGCGCTTTTTGGGTGTTTAATGAACAAATTGCCCTATCAGGGCGTCTCAAACCCCGATGTCCGCATTTGTGGGTATCCGCATCGGGCTTTCCGTTGTGAATAGATGGCCGTATTCCGGCTAAAGTAAGTTGGTTTGGTTGTTTGGGTTGGCGGGCGTCCCGATAGGGGCGCCCGCATTTTTTTCCTACCAATGCTTTAAACCTCTGCGGCTCGGTTCAGGCGGTCCCGGAGTGCGGCCCATTCATCGCCATCAGGAAGCGGCTGCACCAGAATAGTTTCCGCACCGAGTCGGTCGCAACGGTGTAGTGTGTCGTAAAGTTCCCTCGCGAAGTCTCCGGCAGAGTCAGGCAAGCGGTGCCAACGCTCGCTTGCCCAAGCGGGGGGGGCTGCTGTGCGGGCGATGACGTGGACCATTACGTCCGCTTGGCCGAGCACCACGTCCAAGTTGCCCTCCACTAATATCAGCTTTGCTCTCGGCGAATAGTGCTGCTGAAGCTGGCCGGGGCTTTTCAACGGCTCGGCGGCGGCGGGCGGCTTGGCCGTTGCCACCTGGCCGAGGACGGCTTGCAGTTGGCCAAGCAAGATCATCCCCGGGCGCAGGAGGGTCGGCGTGTCGCCGGTGAGGTCGAGCACGGTGGACTCGATGCCGATGTCGCACGCGCCGCCGTCGAGCACCAACGGGATGCGGCCACCGAGTTGATCGACGACGTGCTCCGCCCGGGTCGGTGACACGCGGTTCGAGCGGTTCGCACTGGGTGCCGCGAGCGGGAAGCCGCACTTGGCCAGCACGGCGCTGAATACCGGATGCGCGGGGCAGCGAACGGCGACGGTCTTGCCACCGGCGGTGACGATGTCCGGGATCGAGTCGGCCTTGGGCAGCACGAGCGACAACGGGCCGGGCCAGAATGCCCCGGCCAGTTGAGCGGCGGCCCTTGGCCAGGCGGCGACGCAGCCCTCGGCCATCTCGACGGAATCGATGTGGACGATGAGCGGGTTGCCGGCGGGTCGGCCCTTGGCCTCGAAGATGCGAGCGACGGCCTCGGGCGAGCGAGCATCGGCGGCCAAGCCGTAAACGGTCTCGGTCGGCAGCGCGACGAGTTGCCCCTGTGCCAGCAGTTCAGCCGCTTGGCCAAGCGCGCCGGGTGCGTCCGCCTCTTGCACTTCCGTGCTGAATGCGTGTTCGCTTGCGTCAGTCACGGCTTGGCCAGGGCGATCAGGTGATCGCGTCCTTTATTGAATCAGCAATGGCGCGATCACCAGTGCGATGACGGTCATGAGTTTCAGCAGGATGTTCAACGACGGGCCGGAGGTGTCCTTGAGAGGATCGCCCACGGTATCGCCGACGACGCCGGCTTTGTGGGCGTCGCTGCCTTTGTTGTGGTAAACGCCGTCCACCTCCACGCCTTTGCCTTCCTCGAACATTTTCTTGGCGTTATCCCAAGCGCCACCGGCGTTGGCTTGGAACAGTGCGAGCAACACGCCGCTCACGGTCACGCCCGCGAGCAGGCCACCGAGAGCTTTCGCGGCCTCTTGGCCATCTCCGTCCATGGCCCATTTGAAACCGAACCCAACCACCACGGGCGTGAGCACGGCCAGCAAGCCGGGCTTGACCATCTCGCGGATGGCCGCCGCTGTGGAGATGGAAACGCAGTTGGCGTACTCGGCCTTGCCGTCGGCGGCTTCATAAATCTTGCGGTCCTCCTCGGACCATTCGTCCACCGGCTTGTCGCCGTGTTCCTTCATCTTGGCGAGCGCGGCCTTCAACTCGGGTATGTCCCTGAACTGCCGCTGCACTTCGATAATCATGTCGCCGGCCGCGCGACCTACGGCGTCGATGGCCATGGCGGAGAACAGGAAGGGCAACATCGCGCCCACGAAAAGGCAGGCCATCACGTTGGGGTTGGCAATGTTGATGTTATCGATGCCGGCCACGCCCATGTAGGCGGCGAACAGCGCGAGGGCGGTGAGCGCGGCGGAGCCAATCGCGAAGCCTTTGCCGATGGCGGCGGTGGTGTTGCCCACGGCGTCGAGGCTGTCGGTGCGGGCGCGGACCTCCTCGGGCAGCTCGCTCATTTGGGCGATGCCGCCGGCGTTGTCGGCGACAGGGCCGTAGGCGTCCACGGCGAGTTGGATGCCGGTGTTGGCCAACATGCCGACGGCGGCGATTGCGATGCCGTACAGACCGGCAAAGTGATACGCGCCGAGGATGGCCGCGGCGAGAAACAGGATCGGCAACATCGTCGAGCGCATGCCCACGCCGAGGCCGGCAATGATGTTGGTGGCCGCGCCGCCCTTGGCCGATTGCCGGGAAATTTCCATCACCGGTTTCTTGTTGAAGCCAGTGTAATACTCGGTGACAAATCCGATGCCCAACCCGCAGAGGAGGCCAATCAGACTGGCGTAGAAAACTCCCATGGCGGTGTAGGTCGCATCGCCCATCACCCACTCGGCGGGCAGCAGGTTGGTGATGAGAAAATAACCACCCACGAGCATAATGACTGCCGCGGTGAGTTCGCCGCGCGTAAGGCCGGACTTGGGATCACCGCCTTCTTCGACAGACACGAACATCATGCCAATCATCGAGGCCACGATGCCGATGGCCGCGAGGCACAAGGGCAGCATCACCACGCCGATGGTGCCAATGCCGTCCGCAAAATCCTTAAATTCCGGCAACCCCATCAGCACCGCGCCGAGTACCATCGCGCTGATCATCGAGCCCACGTAGCTTTCGAACAGATCCGCGCCCATGCCGGCGACGTCGCCCACGTTGTCGCCCACGTTGTCGGCGATGGTGGCGGGGTTGAGCGGATGATCCTCCGGGATGCCCGCTTCCACCTTGCCCACGAGATCCGCGCCCACGTCGGCGGCCTTGGTGTAAATGCCGCCGCCCACACGGGCAAAGAGCGCGATCGACGAAGCGCCAAAGCTGAAGCCTGTCAGTACAGTGATTGTCTTGCTCATAGACCACCCATCCTAGCCCTTGATAAACGAAAAACAAACTGGAAAGCCCCAGCACACCGAGGCCCACCACGCCCATGCCCATCACCGAGCCGCCGCGGAAGGCGACGGTCAGCGCGGAAGCGAGACTCGTGCGGGCGGCGTGAGCAGTGCGGACATTGGCCTTAGTGGCCACTTTCATTCCTATAAAACCAGCCAGCGCAGAGCACAAAGCGCCCACGGCGAAGGAGAGCCCTATCAAGGCGCTGGTTTTTGCCGTGTCACCGCTATAGCCTTGATAAGCCAGCAGCACGGCCACGGCCACGACGAACCACACCAATTTTGAGTATTCAGCACGCAGAAATGCCATCGCACCATCAGTGATGTAACCGGCGATGCGTTTCATCCGGTCAGTGCCCGGATCCTGCTGAGCCACCCATTGGGCACGCCAATAGGTGAAGAGTAGGGCCAGTAATCCAGCGAGCGGGATGAGATACACGGTATTATTCATGTTTTTTAGTTTTGGGAAAAGTTCAAACTATGTGGGAAGGGGCACTTACCTTGGACAATAAAACGGCAGACCGTTGGACGGCTTCAAATAGTAAAATGGCTAACCCTAAATCAGGGCCTGATATCATGATTTATTGAGTTGAATCAGACTAAACCTCCTCGCGAACGCCCATTAGTGAAACTAATTTTTTTGCTCGTCAAGGGGTTAAATCCGTTTGAAACAAAAAATCTCGCCGGATGTGCCCAGGTCGACTATTCCCCAACGGCATGAGCGGAGGCGAATGGGCGATTCGGTTGACAGCTTTCCTGTCCTTTGCCGGATACATCCTCGCGCTGGCAAGTTGCCAGCGGTGGCCGCACCGCACCGGGCCAAGCGCCAGCGGCTGGTGGTCACTCGGCTTGGTGGCGTTCCTCGCCCACTTCTTCTGCGCCTTCCACTTCGAGCACGGCTGGAGCCATGCCAAGGCGCTGGCAGCCACGGCCGCGCAGACCGGGGAAGCCACCGGCTTCGACACCGGCTTCGGGCTTTACCTGAATTACGCCTTCGCCTTGGCTTGGCTGGCGGACGCTGCCTGGTGGCACCTAGCCAATCAGAATCACCAAAGCCGACCGGGGTGGATGGACGCAACACTGCACAGTTTTATGGCGCTGATGTGGTTTAATGCTACGGTGGTCTTCGGGTCGCCGTGGGGCCAAGTCGCCGGATGGGCCGCCGTGTTAGGGTTGGGCGGCTGGTTTATGCTCCAGCGAAGGCAGGCGGTTTAGCTGGCTTGGCCAAGCGACTTTTTTTGCTGCTTGAGCAGGGTGGTGACTTTTTTCAACTCAGCCTCCGCTTGGCCAAGCGGACTCGCTGCAGCATCAATTTTTTCTGATTTTCCAACTTGCTCCAGAGCCTCGCAGGCTTGGGCCAGCCGCTCTGCCCGGAGGTTGCGGGCGCTGCCCTTGAGTGAATGGGCAGCTTCGACAATCCCGGCGGCGTTGCCGGCGGTCAGGGCTTCGCGGGCCTGCGCCAGCCGGGCCGGGGCGTCCTGCAAAAAAAGATCGATCAGTTCCGCGATCACAGCGGCATCACCAAAGGAGCGAAGCCCCTCGGCGATGGAGTCTGCGTCGCCGCGATCGCCCTCCCCCGGCGCGGCACCGACTTCGCTGGCGATCTTTCCCAGTGCTTGGCCAAGCTGCTTGAGGTCGATCGGCTTGATGAGGTAGTCGTCCATGCCGGCATCGAGGCAATTGCGTTTTTCCTCCGGGTTGGCGTTGGCGGTGACTGCCAGAATGCGGATGAGCCGCGCCCGGCCGGGAAGTTGGCGAATGGCGCGGGTGGCCTCGTAGCCGTCCATCTCCGGCATGTGGCAGTCCATCAGCACGACATCGTAGGGCATCTTGCGAACCGCCTGGACGGCCTCAAGTCCGTTGGCCACTGCATCCGCCGTGTAGCCGAGGTTGCCGAGTTGCAGCAACGTGACTTTCCGGTTCACTTGATTGTCTTCCGCCACCAGAATCCTGAGCGGCTTGGTCTCGCCCCCCGCGTCCCGGGCGGGTGCAG